>JBMCTC010000033.1:0-17966 GCA_048624115.1 Spirochaetota bacterium | reverse complement strand
GTCCGCCAAGACGCTGACCTTTATGAACTTTGTCAAGGCACTGGAGCAGACCTCGTCGCTGGCCCGGATTGTTGCTGACGAGGCGCACTTGCTGCTGGACACGTCGTTTCGGCCGGCTTACGCGGATTTGATTCAGCAGGTGGCTACGTTCAGGTGTCCGCGACTTGCTCTGACGGCAACGTGTCCGCCGACCCTTGAAGAGCATATCAAGGCCAAGCTGCATAGGCCGCAGGCAGACGTCATCCGAGGCAACATGGACCGCAGCAACCTCATCTGGGGTAAACAGTTCTACCGTCTGTTCAAACCCCGGAATGACAACAGGCTCTCGAACGGCAGTCACCGGCGGAGATGAAACAGAAGGCGCAATCTGCTCGACCCTGCGCTGGTTCGGATTGTAGTACAAGAATGGCTGCGAGAAAAACTCGTACGGACCGGTCGCCTCAGCTCGGAAAGAGGTTATGCGCGTAAGCTCACCCCGGTACCCACTCCGCGTGGGCGTTGTTGATGCTTGAGTTTCCTGTCCCACCTGCCGAAACCCACCGACTTCGAGCTCCGGAAAGGAAAGGAAGTTGAGGTTTCCAGTGCCGCTTATCACCTGTCGCACCGTGAAAACCTGACCGATCGCCACGCTCGCAGGGACGCCGTCGACGCGGTAGTCAAATGTGCCGACAGCACCCGTTGTCGCAACGCGCGCCGGCAGCGCGTCGACAGGCAACGAAATCGCGGGAGCAATGATCTCGTTGCCCGCATGACGCATCCTTGCGCGGGGAAGCGTGAGGGTGCCCGCCTCGGTGGGCGTAATCACAAAGACAGCGACCGGAATCTCGAACAGCGTGGTTCCCGAGACAACGCGACGTTCGATCTCGCCGATCCCCTGGACCTCTTCCACGATCGCGCCCGCCGGCGTCTCGGTGGTGACACTCGAAGGATACAGAAACTCAGACGCATTCACGACTTCTAGCGAGAACACCGCGTTCTCACCTACAACAAGCGGTTCCCGTGGACCGCTCCACCGTGCGAGGAATGGAACCTCCGCCCCGTCACGTGGCAACACCTCGAGAAGATGCTCCTCGGTCAGGTATAATTGACCGGCCACGGCAATCTCGAGTCCGGGCAACACGAAGCGTCCAGGAGTGGTGGCGCGAAACGTCAGCACTATCTCCACTGCGCGTCGCCCGCGTCCCGAACTCATGTTCGTAATCGGACGTATGTTGGGACCCGCAACTATCGGAAACGTCTCGAACCCCGGGGCGGGCACTGAGACGTCACGCGCCTGCTCGTGATCCGCGACGATGGTGTAGGTCACATTAGATCCAACGACGACGCGAGAATCTGAGAGCTGCGACTCTACCTGAGCGCCAACGCCGGCGGCAACCAGCAAAAAAAGCGCTACCAGTCCCGAGAATCGACCGGTTCCGCCTGTTCGCGGTTTGCAACCCATCGTTGTGCTTCCTTTCTTCGAACGTAGTCGAGAATGCGCAAGGTGCTCGAGTCGGCAGGAGTCGAGTCGCCATCTGACTGACTCGGTCGTTCGACTTGCTCGGCTTGCTCGGACGATTCGAGTCTGAGCAGGGTCAGTTCGAGGTTTGTCTTTGCCGCGACGCTACGATTATCGACCTCGAGCGCATAGCGAAACTCCGCGAGCGCATCGCGATACTGTCCCCGTTGGTAGTAGAGAACACCTCTGTTGTAGCTTGCTGCATGTACCAAAAGCGTTTCGCGATTCTGAAACCCTCGCTGCTGCCTCCCTGCGAGGCTGCCACGTGCCTCGTCCCAGGCACGCAGCGCCGCCTCCTGCTCTCCCATTGCGTAGTAGACATTCCCAATGTTGAACATCAACCACCCCCGGTCTTCCTCGGCTTCCTCGGTAGAGAGGTAGTGCACAAGGGCCGGTTGGAAGTCTCCCCGGTTGTAGGCGACGTTGCCGCGCATCACGCGAAAAGCCGGCTGCAGTTGAGAGCATCCAGTGAGGGAGAGTAGGATCGCGAGACCTGAAACTACTAGAACATTCCGCGCCATTTTACCAACCGTATCACAAGCGAGAGCAGCAGAGCTACAAGGGCGACTCCCAAAAAGAGACGAAACCGATCCCGACGGACGAGTCGGAAACCTTCCCGTTCGCGCGTGTCAGCAAATGCTTCAACCGCCTCGATGAGCTGATCCTCCGCCGTTGGCTCCTGCAAGAAGAACAACGCCCCGCCGCTCTCCTCGGCCACCTGCCTGAGAAGAGAAGCATCGGCCCGACTGATCACCGGCCGTCCCTGCTCGTCCATCATAGCCGAGCCATCGGCGGCCGGTACTGGCGCACCTTCGGGCGTACCGACGACAACCGAAAACATCGGTATGCCAAGCCGTCGTGTCTCATCGACAATCGGGCCGATCTCTCCCGATAGGGCCTCACCGTCGCTAATGACCACAACCGCTCGATGAGAAAGCGACGCCGGCGAAAACCGTCCAAGCGCGACCTCGAGACCCGACGCGATATCGGTTCCCGGCGTAGCGATCAGTCCCGGGGACACTCCGTGCAAGACAGACTCGACTGCGTTGATGGCGCTTGTCATTGGCATAAGGACGGTCGCATCACCCTTGAACGTCACGATGGCGAAGCTTGCAAACTCGAGCTCGCGGGCGAGCAAGCGAACGACCGAGATCGACTGCTCAAGACGGTTGGGCGAAGCATCTGCGGCCAGCATGCTTCGTGACACGTCGATCGCTATCGCTACCTCGAGGCCACTTCGATCCTCCTCGACGGGAGTTTCGCCCCAGGTAACCCCCGAAGCAGCCAGAAGCGAGAAGATAACGAAGACATCGAACAGAAAGGCGGACAGAAACCACTTTGCTAAGAAGAGCGAGGAGAGGCGTTCGGGAGAGAGATGTGATCCGAGTATGAGCACGTCGCGGCGTCCGAGCATGTAAGCGCGCACCTGTAGGGCGATCAGCGGAACGAGAACGAGTAGACCCGCTAAGAGCTCGGGCGAGGTTACGTTCATGGCAAGACCTCGCGTGCGAGGAGCCTTCGGATGAGAGTGTCCACGAGAACAAGGACGAGTCCGATGAGAATAAACTGCCGATGATACGGTGTACGCTCAACACGCATGAGCGACCGCTGTTCCACGCGTTCAACCGAGTCGATTGCCTCGAATACCGCCTCGAGCGCAGTGTTCGACCCGGCGTAGAAGTAGCGGCCGCCGCCGGCGGCGGCGATCTCACCAAGAGCATCCTCATCAAACGAGTCGGATACCGTGTCGCGAAGAATCACGCCGGTCTCGGGATTGCGCAGTGTGAGGGTCACCTCTTCTCCACTTCCGATTCCAATCACGTAGAGCTCTATCCCGAGCGAGAGTGCTGCCTCTGCGGCGGTCTCGGGTTGGATCTCTCCAGCGTTATTTATGCCGTCGGTGATGAGAATGATCACCCGTCGCGGCGCGTCGGACCGCTCGAGGTGAAGCGCCGAGACGGCGAGCCCCATACCAATTGCGGTGCCGTCGCCCAACTCCCAGACTTGCATTGCGTCCAACGACTCGAGCAAGTGCCGGTAGTCGAGCGTCGGCGGAACCCGGAGCGATGCTTCCGTACCAAAGCCAACGAGCCCGACAGGGTCGTTCTCACGCAGGGAGACGAACTCTCGCACGACGGACTTTGCCGCCCCGAATCGGTTTTCGGGCTGAAAGTCCTCGGCGGCCATTGTCGGTGACTGATCGATTGCGATAACTATATCGATTCCACGAGTGAGATAACTCTGCACTCGAACCGTGCGTTCGGGTCCGGCAATCGCGATTACAAGCATAAGGAGGCCGAGCCAAAAGGCGACTGTTCCGATCCCGAGCAACACGACGGTTGGTGCGGTAAAGCCGCGGTATCCGGCCCGCCCCCAGACTCGAAACGGAAAAGGCAGTGTCCCGCCCCGCCGTCTCCAGTAGTGGCGAAAGTAAACTAGGAGCGGAAAGAGCAAAACAAGGGATAGGTAGAGGGGACGCTCAACGACCCACATGTGCCCCCCTTGTGCGTCTCTCGCGCGCGCGTAGACGCCGACGATTCGCCTCGAGATCATCAAACAGGGCCGAACACGCTCGAAGGTGCCGTACGCGAGTAGCCTCTCCGACTGACGCGTGTGCAAACTTTGCGCGATCGGCGGTATAGAGCACATCGGCAAGTGGCTCGACCTCAGGGCCTGGAACGTCGCTGTACGAGGCAAGAATGGGCAAGTACTCCACCAGCTCGGTGGTTGTGGCAGCACGACAATCCACGCGCAGCACTGCGCTCATGTAGCCTTGAATTGCATCGACGAGGCGAATGTAGAACTCTCGATCTGCGACTTCAGAACCCTCCGCCTCCAGTGCGGTGAGCTGACGCACGAGCCTACGATACGGTAGTCGAGCTTTCATTCGGCCGATCCATAGGGAAAGCCGCTTCTTTCCCGGTCCTACAAAGTAGAACGTCAGGAGGAGCGCCAAGACCACGAGCCCGACGGCGATTACGATCGCCGCTCTCGTGCCAGGCAACCGCTCGGGCCCATAGATCGGCCGAACCGATTCACTCGACTCTGAGGGAAGAACGGAGCTTACAACAAAACTGAGTCCTTCGAGCTCGAGCTCGCCGAGTTCAAGGCTTGGAATCGTGAGCGTGCCGGGCTCGAACGGCACAACGACGATCCGAATGTCTATTTCGGAGTCGGCCTGGCTGATGAAAACCGACTCGACGCGTCCCCACGCAGGCGTGGGAAGCTCGCTGGGCTCCGCAACCGATGCATCCGTGCGGATACGGTAGCGAAGCTCGATAGGGTCTCCGACATACGACTCCGCGGGCAGGCGAACCGAGTTCGTAATCGAGTAGCTCTGCGAATCGGCGACGCTCGGCGCGCCGAATACCACGACGAGCACCACCGCCACGCACAGGACGCCACGTCTCATCGCCCCTTCCTTGTCTCGAAGAATCGGATCAATTGGGGCGCAACCTCCTGCGACGTGTGTATCTCGAGGGTTCCGATGCCTCGGCGGCGACACTCCGAACGCCAGAGCGAAATCTGTTGCTTCCAGTACTCCTTGTAGGAGCTACGGAACTTTTGTGAACGCCCTGCGGCAACCAGCGTCCGGCCTGTTTCGGGATCCTCGAGGCGGATCAAACCGGTTTTTGGAAACTCATGATCGACGGGGTCGGCGACTCGGATCGCGATTACATCGTGGCGACGGCCCATGAGGGTGAGGTCGGGCAGGTAACCAGAGGTCTTGAAGTCGGAGATGATTACGACCACCCCGCGACGTTTAAGCGCCTCACCGGTCGTTCGAAGCGCCAACGCGAGGTCGGAACCGGTGCCCTGCGGCTCCACCCCGACCATGTCGGTTATGAGGCGCAGCGCGTGACGCTTTCCCTTGCGCGGGGCAACCCAGTTTTCGATCCGGTCGGAGAAGAGCACCGCGCCGACGCGGTCGTTGTTGACGGCAGCTGCGAGACTCAGGAGCGCGAACACTTCGGCGGCAACCTCGCGACGGGTGCGATCGGGCGGCCCAAGGGCGAGACTTGCCGAAACATCGACGATCAAAAAAAGCGTGAGCTCGCGTTCCTCGCGAAAGGTCTTTGCATACGGCTCACTCATTCGCGAGCTCACGTTCCAGTCAATGAGACGCGCATCATCCCCATCGACATACTCCCGAACCTCGTCAAACTCGATACCCGGCCCACGGAAGACACTTCGGTAATCACCGGCGAGCAGGTTCTCGACCATTCTCGTTGCGAGGAGTTGGATTCGTTTGACACTCGAGAGGAGTCGGGCGCGGTCCATGATCGACTACGGTACGGAAACGGTCGAAAGCAAGAGCTCGATGAGATCGCCTGAGGTCAATTGCTCAGCCTCTGCCTCGTAGCTCGGTACGATCCGGTGGCGAGCACCGCCGGGGCGACGGCTTTTACATCTTCGGGAATCACGTAGGAGCGCCCCTCAAAGAGCGCCTGCACCTTCGCGCAGCGGTAGAGAAAGATTGTCGCACGTGGGCTCGCGCCGAGCTCGACGTAGCGATGAAAGCTCCGTACCTCTCCCCGCTTCCGTGAACTCATGACGAGGTGAACAATGTACTCCTCGATCCGTTCATCAACCTGGATGTTGTTGGCTGTCTCCTGGAGACGAAGGACATCGTGTGGGAAGAGCACCTTCGAGAGGCGCTCGTTGCGTTCGACACCGACACGCCTGAGAATTGCGAGTTCCTCCTCGGGAGTCGGGTAATCGATCGAGAGTTTCAGAACAAAGCGATCGAGCTGCGCCTCGGGCAGCGGGTAGGTTCCCTCTTGGTCGATCGGATTTTGGGTCGCGAGAACAAAGAATGGCCGCGGGAGCGGAAACGTCGTCTCTCCGATGGTTACCTGGCGTTCCTGCATTGCCTCGAGCATGGCCGACTGCACCTTCGCAGGAGCTCGGTTCACCTCGTCTGCAAGGATGATATTCGAGAAGATGGGGCCCTTACGCGCGGTGAACTCGCCGGTCTGCTGCCGAAAGATCATGGTACCGATGAGGTCGGCGGGAAGCAAATCGGGGGTAAACTGGATGCGCTTAAAACTCGCGTCAATAACCTCTGCGAGGCTTCGAATCGCGAGCGTTTTCGCGAGGCCCGGCACGCCCTCGAGCAGAACATGACCACCCGTCAGAATGCCGATGAGCATTCCGTCAATCATCGCTCGCTGCCCAACCACGGCACGACCTATCTGCTGACGGCAGCGCTCAAGCATCTCCTGCGCACGGCCTACGTCCTGATCACTATGTGATGTATCACTCATACAGCCTCTGTTTTTCTCATGATCGATAGTCGGCATTCTCGTGAACGTACTCGTCCGAGAGATCGCTTCCGAGCACGGTTGCGCTTCCCGGCCCGTTACCGCACGCAATATGAACTGCGACCCGCCGCTGATGTTGCGGATAGCCCTTCAAACGTGGGTTGACGGCCGCTGATTTCAGATAGTCGGAGAGCACAAGCTCCTTCTCTCGATCTATCGTGAAGGCGCCGGAGGCAAAGACCCTCTGCCCGCCCAGGTCGATGGTGACCTCTCGCGGATCGGGCTCGACCCCGCGGTTGCCCAAGTGGTCGCCGAGTGAGGAGAGCAGCCGCCCCACATTAGGGTCGTTCCCATACACAGCCGCCTTCACGAGCGGGCTGTTCACCACCGCTTTCGCTGCAGCCTTTGCCTCTCCGTCGCTTGCGAGGCCGGTTACCGTCACCTCGATGACATGGCCCGTTCCCTCACCGTTACGTACCACATCGGACGCGAGAAGTCCACACACTTCGTGCAATCGTGCTGCGAACTCTTCTCTCGCAACGGCGGGGCGTACTCCTGAGCTCATGATCACCGCCATGTCACTCGTGCTCATATCGCTGTCTACCGAGATTGCGTTAAAGGTTGGCTCGACCGCCTGCGAAAGGGCGTGGCGCAGCTCGTCACGCTCGACCGTGACATCGGTGAGCATGAAGACGAGCATGGTCGCCATGTTAGGCTCTATCATTCCAGCACCCTTTGCGATGCCGACAATTGATCCCTCTCCAACAGAGACTCGTCGTACCTTCGGGAAGCTGTCGGTTGTCATTATGGCTTCTGCCAGGTCGAGAGCACTTCCCGCGTGCCGTCCTGCGACGAGCTCGGGAAACACCGCTTCCATCTCAGGAACGGGAAGCGCCCACCCAATGATGCCGGTAGAGACACTCAACAGGAGATCGCCGTCTATGCCGAGCTGCGTACCGAGCGAGGTGGCCAGGCGCTTCGCGTCTTCTACCCCGTGCCGTGCGCGCACGTTTGCGATTTTGTTGTTGATCAAGAGTCCCTGCAGTGCCGGGGCTCCGAGCTTCTCGCGGCCGAGGATCACCGGAGCGCCGGGGAAGGCGTTCCTTGTGAACACCGCGCCGAAACGCTCGGTAGGCTCGTCGGCGAGAATGAGGCTCAGGTTCATGCGGTAGGGCTCGAGCGTTGGTCGCTCAGTTGGGGTAAAGGCAATCCGAGCTGTCGAGACAGAGAACCCGGCCGGCAGCTCGGCAATACCGGTCAGAAAACGACGGTAACTTGCGGAGTCCGAAAACTCAGGAAACTCCGCGGATGTGAATGGTGCGTTGGCCAAGGGCAATCTCTTCCTCTTCGCCGCCTCCTGATTGGCCGGTCGTAATGCCCATTCGTTCGAGGTACGCGGCTGCGCGCCCCGGATAGCGGACGGGAACGGTAATCTCCCCGTTGGCGACGGAAAACCCGATTACCTCGGCGACCGACCGTGCGACGATGGCGCTTATCTTATCATAATCGCCCGATGCGAGAAGATCCTTCGGCACAAGCCAACTGCCGCCGCACGCAACAACATTGGGCTCGGCGAGGTAGGAGTGAATGTTCGAGAGTGAGATGCCGCCGGTCGGCATAAAGCGGACTTGCTTGTAGGGGCCGGAAAGCGCCTTCAGGAGCTTTACCCCGCCTAGTGCCTCGGCCGGGAAGTACTTGAGCGTGGTCACCCCGCGGGAGAGCGCCTGCTCGATCTCGCCGGTGCCACTGATGCCGGGAACGATCGGAATCTCGCGCTCGAGGCAGTGGTCAACGACAGTGGGGTTAAACCCAGGCGTGACGATAAAGCGCGCGCCTGCGGCAACCGCATCGTCTACCTGTTGGGTGGTAGCAACGGTTCCGGCACCGACGATCACCTCCGGGTTCGCCTGGACCATCTCTTCGAGTCCTGCCAATGCGGCGGTAGTGCGAAAGGTGATCTCGGCAACCGGAAGCCCGCCGGCTGCAAGTGCGCGGCCGAGCGGCGCGCCCTGCCCCGGATCGCTCAACACGATCACCGGCACAATGCCGAAGCTCTCGATCTGGTCGAGGAGCTCTTGATTCTGATTACTCATCGTTCTACCCTCGCGCTTCCGCCGCCGACGAGCTTCTCGACCTCCGCAAGCGAGGCCATCGAGGTATCGCCGGGGGTGGTCATGGCAAGCGCCCCGTGGGCGGCGCCATACTCCACGCACTCCCCGGGTTCCTTGCCGGTCAGGAAGCCGTAGATGAGCCCGCTTGCAAAGCTGTCGCCGCCGCCCACTCGGTCGAGAATCTCGAGGCGGTTGCGTTTCTGCGCCTGGTAGAACTGCCCTTCGTGGTAGAGCACCGCGCTCCAGTCGTTGTAGGTAGCGGTCTCTACATCACGCAGCGTTGTTGCTACCGCCTTGAAGTTCGGAAACTCCGCGACAACCCGCTTGATCATCGATTTGAACTTCGCCGGGTCGAGTCCGGTAATCGTTTCGTCTACCCCTTCGACCTCAAAGCCGAGTGAGGCGGTGAAATCCTCTTCGTTGCCAATCATGACGTCGACGTACCGGGCAATCTCGCGGTTAATCTCCTGTGCCTTTTCCTTACCGCCGCGATTCTTCCAGAGCGAGGAGCGAAAGTTCAAATCGTAGCTCACGATCGTGCCGTGCTTTCGCGCGGATTGCATCGCCTCGATAACCACCTCGGGAGTCGTAGAACTCAAACCCGCATAAATCCCGCCGCAGTGAAACCAGCGAGCACCCTCGCTGCCAAAGATCCGGTCCCAGTCGATGTCGCCCTTCGCGATTCCCGAAGCTGCCGAGTAGGCACGGTCGGAAACACCAAGGGCGCCGCGCAGACCAAAGCCTCGCTCGGTGAAGTTTATTCCCACGCGATTGGCACCCCCGATGCCGTCGTAATCGACCCATTTCACGTGACGCAGATCAACGCCACCTTGTAGCATCAGCTCCTCGAGCAAGAGCCCCACATCGGTACGAGGAATTGCCGTGACAACAGCGGTCCGCTGCCCAAAACAACGGCGAAGGCCTCGCGCGACGTTGTACTCGCCGCCACCCTCCCAGACCCGGAAACTCCGGGCGCTCTTGATTCGACCCTCTCCCGGGTCAAACCTCAGCATTACCTCTCCGAGTGAGACCTCATCCCAGAGGCAGCTCTCTGCCTCCCGTAACTGTAACGAGTGCATCGTTTCTCCTCTCTGCTCCGTATCCTACTACGACGGTCCCTACCCGAGCGAGGGCACATCGACCCAGCAACGCTTTTGCCAACTTGCGAGCCCGAGTTCTGCAAGTTGGACGCCCTTCGCCCCCTCGAGCAAGCTCCAGCGGAACGGCGCGTCCTCGGCTACGTGCTTGAGAAAGAGCTCCCACTGCACCTTAAACGCGTTATCCATCGGCTCACGCGTCGGCATGAGCATCCAGTTCTCGAAATAGTCGATGGGGCTCGGGACATCGGGGTTCCAAACGGGCTTCGGTGTCTCGGCATCCGACTGGACGTAGCAATCCCGCAGGCCCGCCACCGCGCTTCCTGCCGTACCATCGACCTGCAAGGTCAAAAGGTCGTCTCGACGCACTCGCACGGCCCAACTCGAGTTGAACTGGCAGACCACGCCGGACTCGAGCTCAAACGTCCCGTAGGCCGCATCGTCGGCCGTACACTCGTAGCGACTCCCCTCTTCGTCGATCCGCGACGGAACGTGAATCGCTCCGAGCGCCGAGAGGCTCTTGACCGGCCCGAAGAGGTTATCAATCACGTAGCGCCAGTGACAAAACATATCGATCATGATTCCGCCGCCGTCTTCAGATCGGTAGTTCCAGCTCGGCCTCTGCGTCGGTTGATGCTCACCGTCAAAGACCCAGTAGCCAAACTCGCCACGCACGCTCAGAATGCGACCGAAAAAGCCGGTGTCAATGAGATACTTCAACTTGAGCAGGCCAGGAAGCCAGAGCTTGTCCTGCACGACACCGTTTTTGACGCCTGAAGCGTGCGCCTTCTTCCAGAGCGATAGCGCGCTCTCAAGTGTCGTGCCGGTCGGCTTCTCGCAGTAGATCGCCTTTCCGGCTTCAATCGCCCTCTCGACGCCCTCTGCGCGCAGCTCAGTTCTCGTCGAGTCGAAGTAGATCTCAACCTCTTTGTCTGAAAGCACCCCGTCGAGCTCGGTCGAGTAGCGCTTCACGTCGTGGGCGCGCGCGAGGCGTTCGAGCTTCTTTTCGTTGCGTCCGATCAAAATCGGCTCCGGGATTACCCGGTCTCCGTTGGAGAGCACGACACCGCCCTGCTCTCGAATGGCCAAAACGCTCCTGATCAAGTGCTGATTGGTCCCCATACGTCCGGTCACGCCGTTCATGGCGATCTTAACTGTGCGATCCATACGTCCTCCTAAACTGCAACCTCGTAGGCCGAAACGATCTTTTCGATATACGCCCGCTGATCGAGCGCCCAGTACTCGGTCGAGAAAATCTCGACCTCGTTGAAGCCAAGAAAGCCGGCGGCCTCTACCCAAACCCGGATCTGCGGTATGTCGATGCAGCCCTCGCCCATGAGGCCACGATCGGTCAGAAGGTCGCGCGTAGGCGTGCGCCAATCACAGACGTGAAACGCGAAGAGGTTTCCCTTCTCGCCGCATCGGGTTATCCCCGCCTCGAGTTGCGAGTCAAACCAGAGGTGGTAGACATCAACGGCCACGCCTACCTGAGGCGAGTCGATGGCCTCGGCCATGGAGTTGGCCTCGGCGATGCTCGTCACAGCGCTTCTCGTATCGGCATACATCGGATGAAGCGGCTCGATTGCAAGCCTCACGCCGAGCTCTTCTGCAAGTGGGAGGGTTGCCTCGATGCCGGCCTGAATCTGCCCGCGCGCTTCTGCGAGCGGCACCGCCGGGTCGGCCCCACAGACCAGCACGACAAGCGGCGCGCCGAGCTCGGCAGCCTCGCGGATGATGCTCTCGTTCTCCCTGATTGCGGTCTTCCGGGCCTCTTCCTCCGGCGAGACGTAGAAGCCGCCTCGACACAGCGATACGATCTCGAGACCCGCACCCCGGATCTTCTCTCCCGCAACTTGCGGGTCGCGACCTGCAAGTGCATCGCGCCAGACGGTGATGCCTTTGACCCCCGCAGCCGCATACTCGTCTACCGCAACATCGAGTGGAAGCGGGCGCGTCGTGGCGGTATGGATGCACAGACGCTCCATTGGCGCACTCACGATCGCCCCCCTATGTCAAAGAAGCGCTGCATCGGCTTTCCTTCGGCCAACCGCTTGATTGCAAGGCCGAGTTCAAGCAGATGATAGTCTCCCCACATGCACGACTCGCCGTTCGGCACCTTTTGCCCCGGTGCCACGTAGTCCCAACCGTTTGGCTGGTGGTAGACCGAGTGCAGGAGAATCCCCTCGTGTGATTCGTCGGTTGCCAGGTACTCGTCGGTCAAAAGCGTCTTTGCCACCGAAAGACCCGCCTGAACGTAGCGTTCGCCGTCGTCTTTCTCTCCGTGCCGCGTGAGGTAGTGACCAAGCCGCAGCAACCCCTGTGCGCAGATTGCCGCAGCAGAGCTATCGACCGGCTCGTGCTCGTTGTAGGGATCTGCGGGCCTGTCGAGATAGTCACCGAGCTTGGTAAGCCCAGGCGCCCCCGTGTCCCAGTAGGGAATGCCGTCGGTCGGCGTCCGGTCGATGTAGAAATCGGCCACGGCGCGACTCACCTCGACAAAGCGCGAACGAACCTCATCGAGTGATCCAAAGAGCTCGGTGCCGCTCGCAGTGAGATCGCCGGCGGTGCGATTCTCGAGCCACTCGAGTTCCTCAGGATATCCGGCGAGGATCCAGCTGAGGCCGCGTGTCCAGGTCGTAAACGGCGAGTAGCCCTGTTGGGTCGATGGACAGCGATAGGCGCCCGACTGCGTGTTGAAGATGCTCTCGTGAACGACTCGTCCGCGGATGTCGTACGAATCGCGGCCGGTCCCGTAGTAGACGTTAAAGCGAGCGGTGGCCTCTGCGTGTTGGAGTAGGCGCCCAAAGAGCGAGATGCGACGGTCCTGTTCACCCATAAGTGTATGCCCCAGCTGATGCGAGAGCGCCAAGGCCCGCATGCTTCTGATCGTGTCTGAGAAGAGGCTGTGCGGTCCGTTGAAGCTCGGCACGAAACCCAGGCCGTCGGGCAGCTCAGTCCAGCGACTTGCCTGCACCGCCCCGGTGAGCTTGAGCGCAAGCTCGTAGAAGTTGCGCTCCCACTCGACCTCGGGGATCGTTTCCTCGCTCATCTGGCGCAGGAGCGTCCCGTAGGTACTGACGTTGTTGAAGCCGTGATCGTGGACCCCCGTGTGAGAGACGTGTGGCGCCATGCGCGAGAGCGTCTCGGCTCGACCATAGTCGAGAAACTCTTCCGTTCCCGTAGCCTCGAAGAGCAGGAGCGCAGATCCGTACTGAAAGCCTTGCGTCCACTCAGTCCATCCGCGACTCGTGTAGCTTCCCGCCTGGGTGAACACCGGAGTGCCTTTCTCCGAATCCCAGTTCTCACGCAAGAGCACGATCGATTTCTCGGCCACCTTCCAGAGCTGGTCGAGTCCCGGGAGCAACGCCTGTGGGCCCAGTTCTTTGTCGATGCTAATCATCTATTCTCCTTGTTGACTAGAGCTGCGCGAGATGCAAGCCGCCGTCGGTGTAGAGTACCGACCCGGGACAGAAGTCGAGCCGGCCGTCCATAATCGCGCCCACAGCGCTCCCCGTGTCTTCGGGAAAGCCCCACCGCCGCTGCGGCACAAGCCCTTCGGCGATAAGCCTGTCGTACTTATCGGTTACAGCCGCCGTCATATCCGTCTTGGTAATGCCCGGCCTAATCTCAAAGACAAGGATTCCATCGCCTGCGAGCCGGGCCGCGAAGAGCTGCGCACCCATCGCAAGCGCCGCCTTACTCACGCAGTATTCGCCCCGGCTCGTCGACGCCATCGTGGCGCTGACCGACGTCACAAACACGATGCGGCCGGTCGGTTGGTTGCTTGCCTGATTCGCTCCCGCTCTCCCCTTCCCAGGCGCCCCGTCGTTGGCCTCGGCTTGCTCGAGCCAGTGGCGCGCCACGAGTTGGGTCAGAAAGTAGGGACCGCTGAGGTTTACCTTCAGCACCTCGTCAAAGATCTCTTCCGAAGCGTAGACAATGTCATCCCGCCGCCGCGGGGCAATGCCTGCGTTGTTCACCAGACCGTCGATGCGACCGAAAGTTGCGAGCACCTCCGCCAACAGGCGCTCGCGGTCTTCGACTTTGGAGATGTCCGCTTGGAACGCTGCTGCGGCGGCGGGGGTGCCGGACGTGGAAGCGGTGTGGCTCGAGGCGTTTTTGAACCGCGCGTTACAACCCGCGACGCTCTGTTCAGCGGCGGCGCCGTTCCCGTTGTAGTGCACGGCGACTCGGTGGCCCGAGGCGGCAAGCTCGTAGGCTATGCCACGCCCGATTCCTCGGCTCGCTCCTGTTACCAGAATTACTCCCATGGTCGCTCCTTTGGGCGGATCAAAGCGTTTCTCCTCTGATTAGCGCTCCCGGGACCAGTTTCCGGCCGATCGGTTGCGAGCGCTCGAGGATTGCGGCCGTGAGAATCTCTGCTCCCGATCGCCCCTGCTCACGACTTGCGAGATCTACCGTCGTGAGTTCGGGGGTAATGAGCTTTCGAATCGGGGCTGCGTCGTACCCGGCAAGCGCCACGTCCCGAGGCACGCGCAGACCGAGCCGCAGGAGGCGCTCGTAGACGGCGACGGCAAGCAGATCATTCACGCAGAAAAGGGCATCGTAGCCGGCCGCGAGAACGCCCTCGACATCGGAAGCGGTAAGCTGTTCCGGGGCCGGAAGCATGTGGTGGTCGGCATGTTCAAGCGGGGCGTAGCCGCAGGTAGCTATGGCATGCGCGCGAAGCCGCATGACCGGCCGAGTCGGCGCATACGTCAGGAACGCCGGCTTGACTGCAGATGCCCGTTCGGCGAGCATTCCTGCGAGTCCGGAAAAGCCTGCGGCCGCGTCATTTGCCACGTAGGCAAAGCGCTCGTCCGTCCGGTTTACAAGCACGAAGGGAATCTTTCGGTCTGAGAGTAGCTCAATCGCTTTTTGGTCGGGCTCGCCAAAGGCAAAGATGCACCCGTCTATGTCGCCGAGTTTCTTGCCCTCAAAGGGTGAGTCGGAGCCGTTGAGCGCCGCGATGATGTGCGCCCTCGTCTCTCCCAACCCCTCGTAGACGCCGTGAAAGAGTTCGGCCACATCGTAAAACAGGTGCGACTCAGGCGCTCCCGTGTTGGGCAGGAACACGACGATATTGAGTACCGATCTGCCGGCCGGGCGTCGCGTCTTTCGCCCTTCATAGCCGAGTTGATCCGCCGCAGCAAGGACCGACTTCCGCGTAGCAGCGGGGATCAAGGTTGACCCGTTGAGCACCCTCGAGACGGTGCTTACCGAGGTAGATGCCCTCTCTGCAATGTCGTAGACGGTCGGACGCTTACCACTCATTTGTTGCATGCAACAATAGCACGAGTGACTGGGCTTGTAAAGCGCACTCCGCGCCTACACCCTCCCGTAGAGCTCGCTTAGTTCGTAGAGCCGACGTGCTGTCTCTGGATTCAGTTGCTCCTGCGTGAGCTTGAACTCCCAGTTTCCCCCGAGGGTCCCTGGCGTATTCATTCGTGCCGCCGATCCCAGGCCCAACGGATCCTGCATCGGCACGACAGCAAAGTGCGCGGGCGAGGCAAACGCACCGCGGATGAAGTCCCAATGCGGTTCGCTTCCGGCGCGCAGATAACGGAGCGCGAACGCGCGGTCGGCCTCTGATGCGCTCTCAAGCCATCCGACAATCGTGTCGTTGTCGTGAGTGCCAGTGTAGGCAATTGCGTTTCGCTCGTACTTGTAGGGAAGGTAGAGGTTTCGCTCCGAGGCGTTAAAGGCGAACTGCAAGACCTTCATGCGCGCAAAGCCAAATCGCTCGATAAGCTCGACAACGTCATCGGTAATCACGCCGAGGTCTTCCGCGATCACAGGCAGCTTCCCAAGCCGCTCTTCGGCTGCAGCGAAGAGCTGTTCCCCGGGGGAGCCGACCCAGTGCCCGTTTAGGGCGTTCTCGTCACCCGCAGGGATCGACCAGTACGCGCTAAAACCTCGGAAATGGTCGATGCGAACGTAGTCGTAGAGCGAGAACTTACCGGCAAGCACGTCGATCCACCAGGCAAACCCATCGTCCTGATGTCGGTCCCAGTTGTAGATCGGGTTACCCCAGAGCTGCCCCGTCGCACTGAAGTAGTCCGGCGGAACTCCCGCGACAACCGTCGGATTTCCCACGTCGTCGAGGTAGAAGAGCTCACGGTGCGCCCATACGTCGGCGCTGTCGTGGGCTACGAAAATCGGAAGGTCGCCAATGATCTTGATCCCATGCGCGCTCGCAACGGCCCGCAACTCGTACCACTGCGTTTGAAAGACCCATTGAAGATAGTATGATAGGTTGATGCGTTCGCGATGCTCCGCGGAGAAGGTGGCGATGGCGTCGGGATGTCGATCGCGAAGCGGTGGGGCCCACTCCGTCCACGGTCTGCCCTCGTGCGCTTCTTTGATCGCAACAAAGAGTGCGTAGTCCTCGAGCCACGACGCATTGAGTTCAACAAAACGTTCAAGTTTTGCCCGGTCGGAGTTTGTCGCATGTTGCTCAAAGCGAGCATAGCTCTGCTTTAGGACTGCGTTTTTCCACGGAATAACCGCTCCGTAGTCAACACGATTCCCGGTATCGGGCGCGTCCGCGAGCGCATCGGCATCGAGATAGCCGAGGGCCACAAGCGGCTCGAGGCCGATGAGTAGCGGATTCCCCGCAAAGGCGCTGAAGCACTGGTAGGGCGAGTCGCCATAGCCTGTAGGACCGAGGGGACACACCTGCCAGAGCCGTTGACCTGCGGCGATCATGAACTCCAGGAAGCGATGTGCCTCCGGTCCGAAGCTTCCGATGCTCTTTCCCGGCAACGAGGTCGGATGCAGTAGAATGCCCGCAGAGCGAGGCTCAGAAAGAATAGAGTGATTCACGCTGTGCATGGTGAAACGTCGATCCGTACTGCATCGCGCTGCGCCGTCAGACAGAGCTCGGCAGCTTTGAACGTGTGCTCCTGTGACATTGCACGATCGGTACCATCGATGCAGTCGCGAATGAACTGCCCAAAGTAGGGAAAGCCGATTTCCCCCGCAACGGTGAGCTTACGCTCGCCCTCGTGGTTTGCAAGCAAGACGTGATCACCCCCGCTCGCAACCGCCAGATCGACATACTTTCTGAGTTCGATATAGCCGTCGGTACCGAGGATAAAGGTGCGCCCATCGCCCCAGGTGGAAAGCCCGTCGGGGGTGAACCAGTCAACACGGAAGTAGCAGGTCGCACCGTTATCCGCGACGAGCGTCGCATCACCGAAGTCTTCGAGCTCGGGGTACTCAGGATGATTGAAGTTCGCAATCTTGCTGTGGAGAACGCGAGCGTCTTTCGCGCCGGCAAAGGCGAGAAACTGCTCGATCTGGTGACTTCCGATGTCGGTCAAGATTCCGCCGTAGCGCTCTTTCTCGAAAAACCAGCCAGGCCGCGTCGATGCGGCGAGCCTATGCGGCCCGAGTCCAGTCACCTGAAGGACGGTGCCGATCGCACCCTGCTCGATGAGCTGCCCAGCGTACACCGCCGCCTCGTTCTGGACGCGCTCGCTGTAACAGACACCCCATTTCAGGCCAGTTTCCTCGACCTTTGCGCGAGCCTGGGAAAGTTGCTCAAACGTCGTGAAGGGTGCCTTGTCGGACATGTAGTGCTTCCCGTGGTCGAGCACTCGTAATCCGAGCGGACCACGATCCGCGGTAATCGCAGCCGAGGCTACCAACGAGATCGACTCATCCTCGAGGATCTCATTCTCAGACTTGGCGGCCTTTGCAGAGGGGAAGTTGTCCACAAACCTCTCGAGCTTCGCCGAATCAGGATCCCAGACAAGAGCGATCTCTCCTCCAGCGTCCTCAAGCCCGTGGCACATCCCGTTGATGTGGCCGTGATCGAGACCTATCGCCGCAAACCGAAACTCACCGGGTTCCACCACCCTCGTTGCTTTCGCTCGCGGAGCATAACTCATACCATCAGACATCTACCGTTTCCTCTTTTTCTTTTTGTGTTTGGCCTCAACCGCGCCAAAGAATGCGGCCCCCTCAACACGAACGACCGGTGCACGCGAAT
>JBMCTC010000032.1:0-18074 GCA_048624115.1 Spirochaetota bacterium | reverse complement strand
CTCTCGAAGAGAATGCGGAGTACTGGGACGCACGCCGGATCGAGATCGATACCATTCGTATCGACTTCAACCAAGATGCAGAGGCAGTCACGAGTGAGTTCAACGAGGGCTCGATAGACTGGGTGCGCGGGGGTATCGACTTTGGGAACATTGAACGCAGCGAGGATCTGGTGATCAACCCACTCTTTGCGACGACGTACTATCAACTCTCGGCCCATATTGAGCCGTTCGATGACGCGCGCGTGCGGCGTGCATTTGCGCTTGCCCTTCCGTGGGAAACAATTCGCGACGCGGACGTGTGGTTTATCCCGGCAGACTCACTCGTTCCGGAAATTCCCGCATATCCAGAGGTAACAGGGATCGTTGACCAAGACGTTGACGCAGCGCTTGAACTGCTTGCCGAGGCCGGCTACCCCGAGGGAGAGGGATTGCCGGAAATTGTGATTACTATCCCGGGCGAGCTTGAAGATGATGTGGTGGCTCAGGCGATGGTGGACACGTGGTCGGAAGCGTTTGGTGCAACCGTCACGGCAAGCACGGTTCCCTATCCCCGCTACTTCAGCTACGTAGAGGAAGAAGATTTCATGGTCAGCACGATAAGTTGGATCGGCGACTTCGCTGATCCGCTTACCTTCCTCGATATGTGGACAACCGCCAGCAACCTCAACAACTCTCGTTTTCAGAACTCGGAATACGACGCGCTGGTGAGGGATGCCTCGGGACTCACTGGTGATGAACGCTACCAGATGCTCAGCGAAGCGGAGAGAATGCTTCTCGAGGATGGCGTTGTGCTTCCAGTAAGCCACTCCCCGTCGGTTAATCTGATCAGCCTCGATTTGGTGACCGGGTGGTACGCAAATCCGCTCGATATTCATCCATTCAAATATCTCGCGTTCGCGAGCGGCGGGCCGATACCGTATGTGGCTTCTGCTTCGAGAGAGTGATCGCGCCACACCTTTAAAGAAACGCCGTCATTTTGTATATTGTGGCGGATGAAAAAGACCTCCAAGTCAAAGCCGGAGACTACCTTCCAAGAGAAAGAGCAGGTGGTATATCCGCTGCAGGGCGTCGGGCAAGTAAAGAAGATCTTCACGAAGAAATTCAAGGACGAAGACACCCTCTACTACGAGATCTACCTCGAAGTCAGTGACATGACGGTCTACGTTCCCTGCGACAAAGCAGAGGAACTCGGCATTCGAGCAATTGTTCCCAAGAAGCAGGCCAACGCGGCGCTCGCTCTCATTGCAGAAGAGTTCGAGCCGGTCCCCGCGGACTGGAAAATGCGATACCAGATGAATCTCGATCTTCTGAAACAGGGAAGCATCAAGGATATCGCGACGGTTGTGCGGGCGCTTTACCACCGGAGTAAGGTCAAAGAGCTGCCGATTCTCGAACGAAAGCTCTTCGATAGTGCACTCAAGCTCCTCGTGGACGAGGTTTCGTTTAGTCTCGACAAGAGCAAGAGCGACGTAGAGGAAATCGTGTTCACCAAACTCGAAACAGAGCACAAACGGGCAAAAAAAGCAGCCGAGCAGCGGCAACAGTAGGTCAACCGCGTGCCCGATTGGGATACGGTTGTCCAGAAACTCCGAGAATCGTCGAAACGCGCCGCGGTACCGTCCGTCACGATGATCGCGGAAATGGGTGGCGACCCTTTTGCCGTCCTTGTTTCGACGATGATCTCGCTGCGCACCAAAGACGAGGTCACTCTCGAGTCGAGTAGAAGGCTCCTCGATCGCGCCCCAACGGCGGCTGAGTTGGCGGGACTGGCGACCGAGGAGGTCGCAGAACTCATCTACCCCGCCGGATTCTACAACACCAAGGCAAAGAATCTCATCGCTGCCGCTACATTCATTCGCGACGAGTGCGACGGGAAGGTCCCGGACCGCCTCGACGAGCTTGTACAGCTGTCTGGAATAGGACGAAAAACAGCGAATTTGGTTCTCGGACTCGGCTTTGGAACGCCTGCGATTTGTGTGGACACGCATGTGCACCGCATCGCGAACCGGAACGGTTGGATCTCTACCCGGACTCCTGGGCAAACCGAGGTCGCACTCGAACAAAGACTACCCAGAGAGTACTGGATCGAGATAAACACGCTGCTGGTCGCGCACGGTCAAGAAACGTGCACCCCGATATCGCCGTGGTGCTCGCGTTGCCCGATCTCCTTTCAGTGCAAACGAGTGGATGTCGCACGCTCCCGATGAGACACTGCCGCCAAGTTTCTTTATTGTGAAATAGATCACAGACTATTGCTGCTTATGCATTTTCTTTCACGCATGATCGTTTCTTGTTTGCTTAACGCATTTTTATGTGGTATAATTATTTTAGACGCACCAACTTTCAGTTTAATGCGCCTACTTTCACATTATGTAGAAGGAGTACACATGAAGAGTGTTAAGGGCACCCAAACCGAAAAAAACCTGCTGACGGCATTTGCCGGCGAGAGCCAGGCGAGAAACCGCTACACATACAGCGCTGAGAAGGCCCGAGAAGAAGGCTACATTCAAATTGCTGAGATCTTCGAAGAGACCGCAGGCCAAGAACGGGAACACGCTCGACGCTTCTTTAGCTTCCTCGAAGGTGGCGAGGTAGAGATCGACGCAGCGTACCCTGCCGGATTCTCCGCAAACGCAGTTGTTTCCGACACCAAGGAAAACCTCGAGCATGCGGCGGCCGGAGAGAAGTACGAATGGACCACAATGTACAGGGGCTTTGGCGAGACCGCTCAAAAAGAGGGGTTCCCGCAGATCGCAGCTCTGTTTAACGCGGTTTGTGTCGCAGAAAAGCAACACGAGAAGCGCTACAACACGCTTCGCGCAAACCTCGAAGATGGATCAATCTTTAAGCGCGATGCTGAGACCGTGTGGGCGTGCTTGAATTGCGGATACATATTCACCGGCGCAGAGCCACCGAAGAAGTGCCCGGCATGCCAGGTCGATCAGGGTTACTTCGAACTCGTCCGAGAGAACTGGTAGGACATTCTGCCGATCAAAAAGGGCTGCAATACGCAGCCCTTTTTTTTTGTCTTACTCCCAACGGAAGAGCGCGCTGGCTGCCAACAGAAACACGATCGTAAAGCCGCCAAGAATCAAGAAGTTTGGAATCAGCTCGGCAACCCCCGCACCTTCGAGCATGATCGAGCGCGCACCCTCGACAAAGTGCGTGAGCGGGAAGACTCTCGACACGGTCTGGAGAATCTGGGGGGTTCCTTCTAGCGAGAAGAAAACGCCCGAGAGGAGCAGCATGGGAAGTGTGATGATGTTCATGAGGCCGCTCGCGAGCTCTTCGCTCTTGATTCGAGTAGCGAATATGAGGCCAAGCGAGATCATGCAAAACACCGATACCATCGTAATGAGCAGAAGGAGGAGATAAGATCCTCGCATCATGAAGTTCAAGAAGAGGTTCGTTGCGGTAAAGACGAACACGGAGGTGATCACGACAATCACAAACCGCGAAGCGACCTGCGCGCTGACAAACTGAAACGCTCCGACCGGAGTTGCCTTGAGTCGTTTGAGTACTCCGTTTTTCCGATAGCGAACGAGCACGAACCCAACACCAAAGACACCCGAAAACATCATGTTCATTCCGATGATTCCGGGAACGATCCAGTCGACATAGCGGATCGCTTCGCCCGTGACGGCTTGTTTCTCGAACGCACTCGAAGACGCGCCAATGAGCAGTTGCTCGACGAGGTACCCATTCGTCGCGTCCTCGTTTACGTAGTACTCACCCGCTGCCAGGTTCAGCATCATGTCGATTTGATGAAAGCGGACCCGTTCGATCCCCTCATCAAGCTGTTCGTACTCGACGAAGTCGATATGGTCGAGCGAGAAGAACTCTGAGCGGGACTCGGCTTCCTCGAGCGAGCCACCGTGATAGCCAACGGTGAAGACAGTGTCGTTTCCGCCCCCAAACGCAAACGCAAAGCCAAAGACCAAGAGCAGCGGAAAGAGCAAGTTCCAGATCAGGGTACCTCGATCACGCAGAAACTCCATGTTCCGCGCATGAAAGATCGCATAAAACTTTTCCATCGGTGACTCCTATCTCCTAACTACGAAGGGTCGTTCCTGTCAGTTTCAAGAACAAATCGTCCAGATCGGCGGCGTGAACGTTCAGCCCCTTAAGGCTGACGTCCCGTTCGATGAGCTTACGAAGTGACCCCTCAATGTCTTTCGTCTCGATTTCGAGCATCCCGCCGTTTACCTTGACGCCTTCGGGCAGCAGTCCGGGATCTCCTTCGTACGGAACCGTGATCAATACACCATCAAAGTTGGCCCTCAGAAGGCTCTTCGGGGCATCCTGTGCGACAATCTTTCCGTGGTCCATGATTGCGATCTCTTCGCAGAGAATTTCAGCCTCTTCCATGTAGTGTGTCGTCAAGACCACCGTCTTGCCCTCGCCCTTAATCTTGTCGATCAAGTCCCAGAAGTTCCGTCGCGCCTGAGGGTCCAGCCCGGTCGTAGGCTCGTCGAGGAAGACAAGCTCCGGGTCGTTGACCAGCGCGAGACCGAGAAGCATCCGTTGTCTCTGTCCGCCCGAGAGCTTTTGATTATCGCGGTCGAGTAGATCCTGGAGGGCGCAAATCTCGACAATCTCATCGAAGGATCGCTTCTGAGGGTAGAGTGCCGAGAACATCTGCAGCGTCTCGCGAACCGTGATGTACTGCTGCAACGCAGTAGACTGAAACTGAATGCCGATCCTTTCCTTGAAGTGCGGACCAATCGGCTGACCCTTAAACAGCATCTCGCCCGAGTCGGGCTCGAGAATCCCTTCGATCATTTCTACCGTCGTTGTCTTGCCCGCCCCATTCGGGCCCAGAAGCCCAAAGCAGATCCCAGGGCGAATGGCGAGCGAGACTCCGTCGACGGCCTTTACCGTGCCGTAGCTCTTGTGGAGGTCACGGACTTCGAGTAGCGGTTCCATATTCCGATAAAGATCGTCAAACTTCTGGAGAGAAGCTACCCGTTCAGGTGGGAGAGACGATCTTGGTATTCTCGAGGAGCTCAGCGAAGGCCATTGGTTTTCCCGTGTAGTAGCCTTGAACGTAGTCTGCTCCGGCCTCTTTGACAAAGTCGAGTTGCGCTGCGCTTTCGATGCCTTCGATGATCGTTGCCAAGTGCATTCCCCTTGCGAGGGAGATAAATCCGGAGACGAGCGACTGCACCGACTCTGAGTTTTCTACACCGGAGAGAAACTGTCGATCGAGCTTCACGGCGTCTACACCGAACTCGCGAAGGTAGCGGATCGATGAGTGCCCTGCGCCAAAGTCGTCGAGGTAAAGACCAAAGCCCTCGAGTCGTAGTGCTCGGAGTGTTTCGCGGGCTCGGTCGAAGCTCTTGATTGCCGCCGACTCTGTCACTTCAAGACAAATTCGGCTCGGCGGGACACCAAAACTGTGCACCGTTTCAGTCGCTCTGGCCGCGAAGTCCTCTGAAACGAGATCCCATGCTCCGACGTTCACCGAGATGTGAAAGGCGCGAGGGAGCCGGTCCCCGTACTGCAGAAGAATCCTGCACGCCTGCTGCAAGACCCAGAGATCGAGGCGGGTGATCATGCTCGAGTTCTCGAGATAGGGCAAGAAGTCGCCAGGGGGGACCATGCGCCCCTCCGATCGCCACCGCACCAGAGCCTCAGCCGCGGTTACGCCGTCGGCGGTCAGCGAGTGAATCGGCTGAAACACCGCTACGAGCTCTTCCTGATCGATGGCCTGCGCAATCGCCCCCTGCATCGCGAGTCGACGGTGTGCGGTGGCGTTCATGTGCGGATCATGAAAGCGGTAGTCGTTTCGTCCCGCTCGCTTTGCAGCGTACATCGCGGCGTCGGCGTCACGAAGTAACGTAGAAGGATCCCGATCACCATCGGGGTAGATTGCCACTCCGATACTCACCGATGGCCTGATGAGTTGATTCCCAACCGTGTACGGCTCGCGTGCGGCGGCAAGAAGCCGTCGCGCAACGAGTGCAACGCCATCGGCATCCTCTACGTCGCGCAAAACTACCACGAACTCGTCGCCTCCAAACCGTGCGATCACGTCCTGCCCGCGAAGCTCGTCTCGAAACTTTCGAGCAACCCATTGCAGAAGCTGATCTCCAGCGTCGTGGCCAAAGCTGTCGTTGACGTCCTTGAAGTCATCAAGGTCGAGGAAGAGCACGGCAATTTGCCGTGACTCGCGCGCCGCCTGAGGAACGGCGAACTGCAGCATATCGGTAAGGAAGCTCCGATTGGGCAATCCGGTCAGCGTGTCGTGACTCGCGAGATGCTGCAGATGCTGCTCGGTGTTCTTGATCTCACTAATGTCGTGATAGACGGCAACGTACGACTCGACGCGTCCAGATCGGCTGTCGCGAACCGCACCTATTGAACAGAGTTGCGGAAACTCGTCGCCGTTTCTCTTCTTGTTCCAAATCTCACCCGACCACGAGCCACTCGATTGCAGGGATTGCCAAAGTTCCGCAAAAAAGTCCTCGCCGTGAATATTGGACCTGATGAGCCGGATCGGTTGCCCGAGCAGTTCCTCTTCTGCATAGCCGGTGGCCTCGACAAACGCGGGATTGACCTGCCGAATCGTCCCATCGGCGTCGGTGACGCAGATACCCTCCGCGGTGTTCAGGAAAACCTGATTCGCGACCACGAGCGAGGTCTCGGCCTTCTTCTCCCGCCTGAGCGAGTATTGCAACCTCACCACCGTGCGAAGCTGACTGAGCATAAGTGCTCGCAGGTCCCCGTTGGCCGTGACGCCCTGCTCGCCGGAAACGTCGAGCCGACGTAGCATTCGCTCGGTCAGGTTTCGCATGGGAGCCGTGATCATCTTGGCGGAGATATTGCTCATCACAAAGATCACCAGAAGCGCGGGAATGATGGAGATTCCCGCAACAAGCAAAAACCGGTCAATCACCCGCCGTAACGGATCGAGGGAGTAGATAATGGCGACACGACCGCCGAACGGATCGAACGGCACCGTCGCAAGCACCGTGCGACGGTTTTCGGCTATCGAGGTTGCAGAGGAGAGCAACGCCGGGCGAAATCCGCTTTGCGCCCAAACCCGAGGCCAGGTGCTCGATGCCGCTACGAACTGGTCGTCATCATTAACAAGCGCGACGCCCAGGACGCTCGAGAGCTGAATGCTCCCTAGAATTGCGTGGAGCCGCTCAGACGAGATGCGGTCGGCCAGTCCGTGCGTGTAGTCTGATGCAGTCACAAACCAACCCCACTGCGGAAATGGGACGATATAGCCGGTCTTTGCGCGCGCTTGCGCATCGCTCGGGTTTTGCCATTCGTACTGAATGAATCCGCTTCCCTGCTCCAGCACTTGACTCACGACGCCGGCGTCCGAAAGGTCTTGCCCAACTAGTTCAGCCTCCGGATGTGCGACAAGACGGCCATCCCGGCCGAGTACAAAGAAATACCCGGCCGGTCCTACCTGTTGAGCGTTCAAGATCCGTATTGCTTGCTCCTGCAATCGGTCTTCACTTACACCGAGCTCGTCCGCCTCGGCGACAAGGTCTTCGATGAAGAGCATTGCCGTTTCGGCTCGGACCTGGAGCGCGACCTCACTCTCGAGTAAGAGGCTATTCTCAAGCGAAAGGGCTACCGATGCCGCGACGTCCTGTGACGCATCGAGGGCGTAGCCCGTAAGGCCACGGGTTGCAACGAGAGAGTACGAGACGCCAACTGACAGCACCAAGAGGGCGAGAGCAACGGAGTAGGATATCGTGAGTCGCGTTCGCAGACTCATACCGCCGCGACGAGCTCGCTTCCCACGCCTACTCATGCGAAGCCGTCCTCAGCCAACTGCTGCTTGAGTGAGCGAGCAGCGAGGGCGTAGCCGCCATCCGCGCCATCCACAAAGTGGACCTCGCTCCCACTCGAGAAGTGAATCAGGCACGTCATGAGCGCGCGATCAGAAATGTGCACTCCGTAGTGAATGAGCCCCTGCCGACGAAAGTCTGCGAGCAATCGCTCGAGCACCTCTCGTTGCGCGCGGGTCGTGGCAAGCACCATCTTCAACGTTCCATCGAACTTCCGGACATCGGAGTTCAGTACGTTGTCCTGCCGCACATCACGAATGCGCTTCTTGCCCCGACGAATCGGCAGCCGGAGTGCGGTGATCACCGAGGTCATGGCCATCTCGAAGCGGATCCCTGCCATACGGAGCCCGTACCGGAAGCCGGAGGATTTCGCGAGCACCGCCCCGGCCTCGACGCTCCGTCCGGTCGCGCTCGTGTCTATGCGCATCGCCTCTACGCTGAGAGGATGGTACTCATCGTCGGCCCCGAGCAAGCGCTCGATTCGGCCGAGCACGGGACGAAAAACGCCCTCGTCGTTCGAAGCCGCGCGCACGATCAGAGAGACGATCTCTCCTTTTGAACTCGGAATGTCCTTCCAGCGACACGAGAAACCGTTGAGATCGGCTCTGGCCGAGATCTGCTGGTCTGGATCAATCTCGTAGGCCGAACGCGACTCATGCGCCTTCACAAGCCGCTCAGCAAGCTCGAGGCCATTGCCCGCGAACACCGCTTGATGATAGCTCGTACTCACGATCAACTTGCCGATCTTGAGGGTGCCACCTTGCTCGTAAATCTCCGAAACCGGGACGATCGCCGCTCGCAGCTCGAGTCCAAGTAGTTCGGCAACGCGTGCTCTAACGTCGGCGAGGACCGAACGAGCACTCTCACCGAGTTCCGGCGGAAGCACGTATATCATGCCGTCGCCACCAAAGACATAGGGAAACTCGAGGTCTGATTTTATATTGGCAAGAGCCATCGCACCCAGGCTGCCGGCGACGTTTACCTGCTTGTAGCGGCCCTCAGCAATGGCTCGTGTCGAGTTCACGACGTCGGTGACCGCGATGAGCCACTCTCGGGGAACGTCTCTGAAGCGCGAGAAGTCGAAGACGTCGCGAAACGAGTCTATCGGCTCGAGCGCGTTGTAGAACTCCATATTATCCACTTCATTAGCTTACACCACCTGTATGCCCACTGAAAAGGAGTATCTGCCGGGAGAAACACAGTAGGCATCCCGCGTCTGCGGTCCGCAGCTTCCTGTTCCTACCCCACGTTGCAGGAGGTCGATCAAGACGAAGGTCTCCTGACGTTTGCGATCGATGAGATCGGGCTCATGCCGGCTCGCAAGCAAATCGGCCGGCGAGTAGTGGTGGACCGAGAACTCGAAAAGTGGATCGGCAATAAAGCGAAGGCGATCCGATCCGTTGGAGAGCTCAAACCAGCGAACGTCGCACTTGCTGCCGTTCTCTTGGGGCATGACGTAGGGGACGTGCTGCTCGTCGACGGATCCCCGATGTAGGCCGATAGCTGCACCTTCGCGTCGGTCGACATGGTTCTCATGCGGCCCGCGACCGTACCAGGCAAGCTCCTCGAACCCCGCCACCGTCTCGAGCATGATCCCGACCCTCGGGAGTGAGGGGTAGATCGCCGGGATCTCCATCTCCACCTCGAGCACCAGCGCCCCCTCGCTCAGCCGACGATACGTAAGGGTAGAGGTGATGCGTTCACTCACCGTCCCGACGTATGCGGCTCGCTCGCGCACGATCACATTGGGGTCGGAAGTGCCTTCCGGGCCATCACCGGCGGCGCCGCCCCGGTTGCATTCCCAGTCGACGAGCTCGAGCCGATCGAGCCCCGCGTCGAGCCACTGCCACATCGGCTTGTGCGATTGGCGAGGGCGAGCACGAACCCCGTCGTTGTCGGTCGGCGCACGAAATAGGTTGATCCGCGGGCCCGCGGCAATGAGGACTTTCCCGCCAACAGCGAGCTTTGTGCGCGGCATCGAGTCAGCGGGAAGCGGCAGGCAGGCCGTCGGCTCCGGCGCGATCACGTCGAGCACCGGCCTCGCAGGAGCACCGGCGGCTACCGCCTCGGAAGCCGGGAGGTGGATGCCGCTTCGCAGTCCGGGAAGCTGACCGCGATACCCGGCAATCTGCTCCCACGCGACGATGTGACCAGCAGCGGCCCAAGGGGTCGGCTCTCGCAGTCGGAACTCAAAGACGAAGTACGCCTCGAGGTCGATTGCCCGCTCGGGGTGTGAAAGCGTGAGCGCGATCGTCGCGGCGCGACCGGGTGCGATTCTCGGAGGGGAGAGGGTTCCTCGCTCCACCACCGTTCCGAGCACCTCGAGACGCCACGAGCACTCGAGATGATCGAGTGCTCGAAAGTCGTACTTGTTCACGATCTCAAAGGTGAGATCACTGATCGATCGGGCGGTCACCGCTACCGGCTGCGCAAGCTTCTTGAACTCCCACATCGCCGGGTGCAGCGAGCGATCCGGACCAACGAGCCCATCTGCAACAAAGTTCCCGTCGTGGACCGTCTCTCCGAAGTCGCCGCCATACGCCCAGAAGGGGCGTCCCTTCTCATCGTGCTGTAGGATTCCGTGATCGACCCATTCCCAGATAAATCCGCCCTGGAGTCCCGGAAGAGACTCGAAGGCGCGCCAGTACTCGTGCAGACTGCCGTTGGAGTTGCCCATCGCATGCGAGTACTCACAGAGAATCACCGGCCGAGGATCTCGCGATTCAATCGCATGCTCCTCGATCGATTCGATCGTGGGATACATCGGGTTAATCACGTCGTTATACCGGTTGCTGCCGCCCACGTAGGCATTCTCGCCCTGCGTCCAGAAACGCTTGACCTCTCCCTCGTGGTGAACAAATCTCGTGGCGTCCAACGCCCGGACGGCATCGATCGCCGCGACGTGATTCTCACCGTGACCGCTCTCATTTCCGGCGCTCCACCCAATGATGCTCGGATGATTGCGGTCTCGAGCCACCATTCGCGTGCACCGCTCGACAAAGGCGTTTCTGAAGCGAGGATCGCGCGAGATAGAGTGGTAGTTCGCGTGCGACTCGATATTCGCCTCGTCGATCAGGTAGATGCCGTACTCGTCGCAGAGGTCGTACCACGCCTCGACGTTGGGATAGTGCGAGGTCCGCACCGCGTTAAAGTTGAACTGTTTGAGAAGCTTGATGTCCTCGAGCATTCGCTCCGGTGTCATGACCTTGCCGAGCTCCGGGTCGTGCTCGTGGCGGTTGACGCCCTGGATAAGCACCGGCGTTCCGTTAATGAGAAGCTCGCGCTCCTTGATCTCGACTCGGCGAAAGCCAACGCGAAATGAGCGCGACTCGAGGTGCACACCTGCCGGATCGCTCAATGAGATTAGGAGGGTGTAGAGCGTCGGTTCCTCGCTCGACCATGGCCGGACGCCTCGGATTGTCCCCTCGAGCAAGACAGTGTACTCGTCCTCCCGAAAGGAACGACCGGTCTCGGCTACGCCGCTCCAAACCCGCTCGCCTGCGGAATCGGTGAGATCTGCCGAGATGGAGTAGAGGTCGGTAGGTCCTTGGAGAGCGCGCTCGTCAGCGGCGTCTTTCGCAGAGTCCGGTGCCCGCACGACACCGGGCACGTAGGCAAACCGCCCCGTTAGCGAGAGCGTCCCGACCCCGCTCTCGCAATCGTAGTCGGCGTCGGCGTGGCAGTCGGCAAGGTGCGCCTCGGCCGTCGAGTAGAGATAGACCGAGCGGTAGATGCCCGCCATCCACCATTGATCCTGGTCCTCGATGTAGCTCGAATCGCTCCAACGGATCACCTTGATCAGGAGCGTGTTGTCGCCGGTCGCGACAAATGGGGTGAGATTGAACTCACTCGGCAGCCGCGTATCCTTTGCCATGCCGACAAAGCTCCCGTTTAGGTAGAGCTCGTAGTAGCTCTCTGCTCCGCCAACGCAGAGGCGCACCTTTCGGCCCGCCCACGCCTCGGGGATCGAGAAGCCTCTGCGGTAGATGCCGGTCGGGTTCTCCTCCGGGACGAACGGTGGGTTATTCTCAAACGGCATTTGAACGTTGGTGTAGATCGGCCTGTCGGGACACCCTTGGAGCGTCCAGTGACCGGGCACGGCTATGGTTCGCCGGCGGCCGGAGCCGGCATCGTCGCCGGTACCAAAGAGCGCGTCATCCGCCGCGGCGACCGAAGCAAACCATTGGAACTCCCACTCGCCGTTGAGCGAGAGGTACCAGGGCGAGGAAGCGCGATCGCCGCGGATTGCCGCATCTCGCGACGGGTAGGGAAGCGTTCCCGTATGCATGGGAAGCCGATTGATGCTCGTGAGTTCGGGCGTTTGCCAGTAGTAAGGAGGTTGTTTCATGAGGGCTCCGGCAAGAGCGTAACCGGAACTCTGTCAGGTGTGAAGCGGGTGCCCGCCGAGCATCGACGGGCAGGTGGTCCTACTTTTCTTCAGCGATGAGAAGGCTCTTGGGATCGAGCATGAGGTGAAGATCTTCTTTTACATACTTGTCGTGGTCTTTTATCAAACTGAACTTGATATGATCTTCGTTCGGTTGCAGAGTGATGAGAACTTCGACACTTTCGAGGTAGGGAGCGAGGATCATCGGCACGCCGTTCTCGTCGGTGCGTGGATCGTCGCGGTGAATGCTGGCAGAGAACCAGACCGATAGACCCAGCTCCTGCGCAAACGTCTCGATTGCGGCAAGCGTCTCCGGCGTTCCCGCTTCGAAGTCGTAGCCATCAACCACGATAACGTCCGCCTGAAACTTACCCTCTTTGATGAGCGAGCGGACGCTTGTGAGGAGCTGCTCCGCCTTGACGCCCTTCTGATTGAAGTTCATCACAACCCTGTTTTGGATGAGCTCGTCGTGTACTTCCATCACGTTGTCGAGGGCGCGCAGTCGCGCAATCTCACTGAAGATATCCTCGTACCAGCTGATGATGTGGTCGGTGCGACCGGAGAAGCTGATGTGAATAACGTGCTTGCCCTGGAAGAGCTGGTCGGTGGCGATATGTACCAAACATGCGGTCTTCCCGGTGCCTTTCCGACCGGCAATCACGCCGATGTTACCAGCGCCGACGCCGCCGTGGATGCTCTTCTCCAAAATCCGCAACGGACTTCGTTTGATCAATTCTTGTTTAACCATGATTCGATTTCCCCTCTCTTATGCGCGAACAGCTTCGCCCTTGCGCTCTTCCTGATACTGCTTGATCAACTCCTCAGAGATGCTCTGGGGCACACGTCCGTACTTGAGGAACTCCATACTGTACTCGGCCTTGCCCTGGGTAAGGCTACGAAGCACGGTGGAGTAACCAAACATCTCGCTCAGGGGCACTTCAGCCTCGACGACGCTGAAGGCCCCGTCCTCGGTTGAGCTGAGAATGATTCCCCGCCGCTGGTTAATGCTCGCAAAGACGTTCCCCTGGAACTCAGTCGGGCCTTCGACCACAACCTTCATAATTGGCTCCAAGATCTGGGGCTTGGCTCGCTTATACGCGTCACGGAACGCTCCGATGCCCGCCGCCTGGAACGCCATGTCTGAACTATCCACAGGGTGTGTGCTACCGTCGTTAATGACGGCGCGAACGCCAACAATCGGAAAGCCAATGGTTGGCCCCTTCTGGAGCGCCATCTTGAAACCCTTATCAACACTTGGGATGTAATCCTTAGGAATAACACCGCCTTTGATCTCGTCAACAAACTCGTATTCTCCGCTCTCAGACGGTTCGAGGTAGCCGGCGACACGGCCGAACTGTCCAGCACCACCAGTCTGCTTTTTATGGGTGTAGTTGAAGTCGGCTCGCTGCGTAATCGTCTCACGATACGCAACCTGAGGCGCGCCTGTCTCAACCTCTGCCTTGTACTCTCGTCTCATCCGCTCAACATAGACGTCGAGGTGCAACTCACCCATGCCCTGGATAATCGTCTCGTTCGTCTCGTCATCGACGTACGTCTGGAAGGTCGGATCTTCTTTCGTAAAGCGATTGAGCGCCTTCGCCATGTTGTCCTCGGCCTTTTTGTCTTTGGCCTTGATGGCGAGTTTTATGACGGGGTTCGGAACGAACATACTCGTCATCGAGTAGTTGAGATCCGGATCGCAGAAGGTGTCACCGGAGGCACAGTCGATGCCAAAGAGCGCGACGATGTCGCCGGCCGGCGCCTCGTTGATGTCTTCCATGTGATTCGAGTGCATTCGAATCAAGCGGCCAACCTTGAACTTCTTCTGACTGCGAACGTTGAAAAGCTCGCTGCCCTTCTTCACCGTACCTTGATAGATACGGATGTAGGTCAACTGACCGTAATTTGTGTCCTCGAGCTTGAATGCGAGCGCAACGGTCTTCGCGTCGTTGTCTGCCCGCAGGTCAACCGGAGCCTCTTCGTTGTCAAGATCTAGCGCCGTATTGGTCACCTCAGGAGGTGATGGAAGATACCGAGTAACGGCGTTCAGAAGCGTTTGGACACCCTTGTTCTTGTAGGCACTGCCGACAAAGACCGGCGTAAAGGCGCGCTGGAGTACACCTGCGCGAACCGCCTCGTGAATCTGATCCTCGGTTACCTCGCCTTCGAGATACGCCTCTGCAAGCTCGTCGCTAAAGAGACTGACCGCGTCAATAAGCTCATCTCGGTATTTGTCGGCCTGCTCCTTCATGTTCGCGGGAATCTCTTCGTAGCGAATTTTCTCGCCCGCCTCGCCGTCAAAGTAGACCGCCTTCATCTGCACGAGGTCGATCAGCCCTTCGAACTTGTCTTCGAGGCCGATGGGAAGCTGCAACATGACCGCGTTGTGCCCGAGCTTCTCACGAAGCTGATCCTTCACGCGAAGCGGATTCGCGCCGGTTCGATCGGCCTTGTTGATAAACGCGAGAAACGGAACGTTGTAACGATTGAGCTGCCTGTCAACGGTAATACTCTGGCTCTGTACACCGCCGACGGAGCAGAGCACGAGAATCGCGCCGTCGAGGACTCGCAGGCTTCGTTCGACCTCGATCGTGAAGTCGACGTGTCCCGGAGTGTCGATAATGTTTATCGGCGTATCCTTCCACGTTACGTTGGTCGAGGCGCTGGCAATCGTAATGCCACGCTCCCGCTCGAGTTCCATCGAGTCCATGGTGGCGCCAACGCCGTCCTTACCACGAACTTCATGGATCGCGTGGATCTTTTCGCAGTAAAAGAGGATACGCTCGGTGAGCGTTGTCTTTCCAGAATCAATGTGAGCACTGATTCCGATGTTTCGCATCTTGCTGATGTCAATGGCCATGGTTCTTCCTTCTTTCGTCGAATCGCAGAGAAATTGTGCAAATATGTCATGAAGTCGTTACGATTCGATTAGCGCGTTCAACACACGAAATGAGCCCGTGTATTGGACGCAAAATATAGCGGTTTCCTCATGTGTAGGCAAGCTTTAGGTCGATGGCAAGAAGCGGTACAATGCCTGCCGTGCCAACGCATCGATTCACCAAGACAGTAGCAAAAGGCGCGGCTGAAGGCGCAATGACCGCGCTCTGGCTCCTGGCAATTATGCTCCCCGTCTCGTTTGGCGTTTTCTTGCTCGAATGGTTTGGGCTGCTCGCGGCAATCAGCGGGACGCTCGAGCCGGCGTTCGCACTACTCGATGTCGAGGGAAGCGGAGCTCTCGTATTTCTCTCTGGACTGCTGATCAACCTCTACTCCGCCATCGCCACGATGGCGGAGCTCGGACTCGATCTGCGAGAGACGACGATTCTCGCGCTCATGGGACTCACAGCACACAACTTCCTCGTAGAGATTGCCGTCTTGAGCTCAGGCGGAGCGAATGCGTTTCGGATGATCGTATTGCGGCTGCTCGGAGCGGTGCTCGTCGGTCTTGCGCTCAGCTGGATTCTGCCGGCGGCGCTTGCAGAATCCGAGCCGTTGTTTGGCATCACCCTGGGGACCGAGAACCGTGCCACCGTGCTCGGCGACTGGGCAATCGGGGCGGTGGAGCTCGTTGTACGTGTCGGCGTAATTCTCCTCTTGCTGATGATCAGCGAGCAGCTATTGAACGAGTACGGCGTGACCCGCCGGCTCGGCCGACACCTGCGCCCGCTGATGCGTTTCCTCGGACTGTCGGAAGACGTCGCGTTTCTCTGGGTGGTGAGCAACACGCTCGGGCTTGCCTACGGGTCCGGCGTACTGAGGCGCGAACTCGGCACGGGTGAGATCTCGCGGCGCGACGGAGATCTTCTCTGCCACCACGTCGCGCTCTCTCACTCACTGCTCGAAGACACGCTGCTCTTTGTGGCGCTCGGCGTGCCGGCACTTTGGCTCATCGTGCCACGAGTAATGCTTGCCCTCGTTGCGGTGTGGGAGCGCCGGCTCGAGTTTGCCCTGCGACCTACCAAAACACCCCAAGAGCCACGTTGACTAGGGCAAGCCCGAGCGCCGACAGGTAGAACGGCGGAGCGAAGACCTTGTTTCGGCGGAGTAGGGCAAGGCCGAGGATAATCGCCGTGAGAACGATTTTGATGGTCGCCTTGAGGTGATTCGCGTCCTGGATCGTGATCAGCAGCAACACGACTCCAGTGATTAGCTGGACCGACGCGCCAATAATGATCAGTGGCGTAACCATCCGCGACGGCTCACTGAACTGACACAGAAGACCCCCGATAAGAGCGGCGAGACCCACAAAGTGTAGAAACAGAAAAATGTTGTACAACAGTCCGTTCATGACTTCCCCTTATCCGCGAGTATAGCTCATGAGGCGAATCTCGCCGAGCAGATACTCACGGGTCACGAACGATCGGGGGGGTCAAACGAGTAGGCGAATGAAATGGCACGGTCGGCAATTCTAGCGAGCGCCTCGACCGTGACCTTCCATTCTGCGGGCGTTACGGACTCCGAGAGCGCTTCGATCCACGGCTCGAGGGCGGCTTGAACCTCGCCTCGCACCTGTGCTCCACGCGCAGTGAGACGGATCTCCCACTGCCGGGCATCGTGGCTCGCGCGCGTGCGCGTAACGTAGCCGAGCTTCTCGAGCCCCTGCATTGCTCGAGCCGCATTCGCCTTGTCAACACGATGTCGCCGAGCGATCTGCTCCTGACTCAGAGACTCTCCCACCTGCATGGTAATGAGATACGCCTGTTGGCCTGGGCCGAGCCCATAAGGCGCGAGGGCGCGGGAAAGATAGACGTAGGCTGCGCGGTTCAATACCGAGATTGCCTCACCAAAGGTGCTCTCGAACGGAAGCTCGAGAGCACTTCCTGTATGGTCGGATTTGGGCTTGCTGCTCACAGTTCAACTATCGAGGAAAAGCTCTCGATGGTCCACAACGAACTGTTTCACGGTCATCGGACAATTCCATGGCATCCTCCATTATAGTTGCGGCCGCAACTACATTCAACCTTTTGTGGCAATCTGTCAAGGAACTTCCCGCACCAGATTCGGCTGCTCGATTGCAAGCTCCGAAGGATTGGCGCACAATGATGACATGAAAGCAAAGAGCCTGTGGTACACCGCCCCACAAGAGGTCGAAGTTCGCGAGATCGATGTTCCCGAGCCGGGACCAGGAGAAGCCTTGGTCGAGGTCAGTTGCTGCGGAATCTGCACCTGGGACCTCTTCATCTACCGTGGTGGGTTTCAGGAGACCGTGCCCTATCCGTTCTACTTTGGCCACGAGGGAATCGGACGGGTCGCGAAGGTCGGCCCTGGAGTCGAACTTGCCGAGGGACAGCGCGTAGCGCTACGCGAAGCGAAGCATATCGGTGCCATCGGTGGGGGCCACATGGCGGAGCTCTCCGTGCAAGACGCCGCGAAACTCGTACTGCTTCCTGAAGATGGAGTTCCAGACACCGAGTTCATGGTCGAGCCTGCCTCCTGCTGCGTGAATGCGCTGAACATTTCGCCGGTGAGGCCGGCCGAGCGCGTCGCTCTCGTCGGCTCTGGTTATATGGGGAGCATCCTGCTTCAGCTGTTGGCGATGGGGCCTGCGAAGGAGATCGTGGTGTTCGAGCGACGAGACGAAGCTCTCGCGTACGCAGCTTCGCTTCGGACTGATACACCAATACGAGTCATTGATACTCGTGAGACCCCCGCAAAAGGAAGCTGGGTTGAAACCGAGGGGGCATTTGACCTCGTCGTGGAGACAACCGGCGTCGAACCTGGTTTCCGGCTCGCTGATTCTCTGGTCAGACGGGGTGGACGCTTTGTCATTTTCAGCTGGCAGCACCATCCGTTTGAGTTCGACCTCGGGACCTGGCACACTCGAGGATTGACCGTCCACAACTCGTCACCAGCAGAGTCGTGGAGCATGGATCACT
>JBMCTC010000031.1:0-18831 GCA_048624115.1 Spirochaetota bacterium | reverse complement strand
ACTGTGTAGATCGACACCTCTTCGCCCTCGGGCAGATCGTGAAGAATCTCGAGCTTGTAGGGTTGCTCCTTGAAGAGCCCGGCTGCTCTCTCGCGCTCGACCACCTCTTTCACGAAGGGATGATCCTCTTTGACGATCTCGCGCATGTGGTTTTCGATTTGCTCGAGATCCTCTGAGGTGAGGCTGCGCGGGAGATCGAAGTCGTAATAAAAGCCGTGTTCGATCGGCGGACCGATGGCGATCTTCGCGTCGGGAAACATGCGAAGCACCGCCTCTGCCATGATATGGGCGGTCGAGTGCCTGATCTTGTACAACTGGTCGTGAGTCTTTTGGTCTTTTTCTGCAACGTCTGCCATACGTTCCTCCAATGGCTCGTGTACGAACGATCAACGGAGGCTCATGGATCACGGGCAAAAGAAAAGCCCTCACAGCTTGACCCCCAGAAGACCGATCACATCGGTTTTCCAAGGACGAAGTCGTAAGGGCTCCGCGGTTCCACCTTGGTTCGCCGCACGCTGTTCACCGTGCGGCGCACTCACTTGGTCCGTGTCGTGGACACGACGGCCGAGCATACTCCCCGCGGTCGGGTTTCCGTCGGCAGCTCGGGAGGGGTTTTCACGCCGTCCGTACCGGGATTCTTGCAGCCTACCACATGGGATTCGGAACCCCTCTCTCTTAGGCCGGTACGACGCTACTCGTCTCCTTCATCGCTTACTCCTCTGAAATACGCTTTTTTTCTGCGCTCGTCAAGACCGTGGTCACGGTTCGGTGCGAACCCGCTGCTCGGCGACACCGACCGTCATGTACGATCCAAAGAAGGTTCCATCCACGCCGTATGCAACAAACACATTGCCCTGATTGGTCGGCACCCGTAGCGACGTGTACGGCTCGATGCGCCCCGCGGGCTCGGGCTGCCCATTCTCGCGGATCTTGAAGAGCTCCACCGTCTCGGGATACCAGTTGTCCAAGAATAGCGTCACGTCTTGGGGATTCTCTCTGCTCCGCAGTCGGCGGTCAAACACAGTCGGGAGCGCATTCTCGTAACCGCGGAAGGTAACCGTCGCGCCGCCGGCGTTCGCCGGAAGCCGTTGCTCGGAGGACAGGATCTCGCGAGCCTCGGGCGGCCGTGGCACGTTCGTGATTGGGTCTTGGGCCTGATCGTTGCCGCGACCGTCGTCTCCCCCGCCGGTTCCCGGAGAGCCGGAGCCGTCGTCGCTCGTACGGCCCCCGGTAGCCCCGGCGGTCCGCAGAATCTGAATGATCTCGCTCGAATTTGGATTTTCGGCGGCGAGGTCGATCGGCTGCTCTCCGGCACTGTTCGTCGCATTGACGTCGGACCCGGCGGTCAAGAGCAACCGCACAATGGCCGGACTCCCGCTTCGTGCCGCGTAGTGAAACGCGGTGTTGTTTGCCCGATCACGAGCCCACACCGTTGCATCGCCGAGCAGCAGCTGCCGCACGACATCGACATCGGAGCCTGCTGAAGCGTACATCAGCGGCGTCACACCCGAGGCGTCGGTTACGTTGGGGTTGGCGCCTGATTGCAGCAGCAACTGCAGGGCTTCGTCGTACCCCTGTTTCGCGGCAATCACCAGCGGTGTTTCTCCGTCGGCGTTGGCAACCTCCGGAGAGAAGCCATACTGCATAAGCGCCCGCAGATAGTCGAGGTTTCCGAGTGACGAGGTCATGAGCGTCTCACCGCGGTCGTTGCGTACGCCCTCTCGGAGTCCAGCGCGGAGCAGGATCATGAGGACGTCCGTGTTGCCGCTCTCTGCAGTATCAAAGGCAATGTCCGTAATGATCGGGTTTCGACCAAGACGAGCGCCTCCGCTGTCGAGAAGAAGCTGAGCAGCTCGGGTAAAGCCGCTCGATAATCGGGCGCTTCGCTCGAGCGCGATAAGGAGCGGCGTGATGCCCTCATTCGTCGCGATGCTCGCATCCGCGCCGGCGTCGAGCAACTCCTCGACCATGCGCTCGTCATCGTCGGCCACCGCGTAGTAGAGCGGCGTCGCGCCGTTTTGATCCTGGACATTGGGGTTGGCACCATACGCGAGGAGTTCCGCAACAACTGCCGAAGAACCCGATCGCGTCGCCGCCAAGAGCACTGGTGTTCCCTCGTCGTCGGTCGTGTTGGGATTGCCACCATACTCGAGAAAGAGCCGAAGCGTTTCGATGTTACCCGCGGCCGCCGAGATGTAGACCGGCGTTCGCCCTCGCGAGTCGCGTACCCGGGGGTCCGCGCCGTACTCGAGGAGAATCCCGGCCGCTTCACGATTGCCGACGCCGGCAACAATCAGAATGGGGAGATTTCCCTCGTCGTCGGCAATCGATGGATTCGCGCCTGCCTCGAGAAGCAGCTGCAGAATACGGGCCTGCTGTTCACTTCCGAGCGCGAGTAGGAGCGGGGTTTCGCCGGACGCGTTTCGGGCATTGGAATCGGCGCCGTATGATAGGAGCAGATCAACCACGTCGGTTGCGCCGTTGCGCGCGGCGATGTGGATTGGAGCATTCCCTCTACCATCGACCTGATTGGGACTCGCTCCGCTCTGCAGGAGGAGTTCAGCGATACGGGAGCGGTCTCGCTCGAGCGCCGCGAAGAGCATTGGCACTCCCGAGCCATCGGTGATCGTGGGATCTGATCCTGCGGCGAGCAGCCGTTCGACCGAGGCCTGGTTGCCGCTCTGAACCGCGCGATAGAGCGCCGATCGGCCCTGATTGTCCTGTACGTTAACACGAGCGCCGGCGCCCAAGAAGAGATCGACCAGACCCGCGTGACCACCGGAGGCGGCAATCATGAGCGGAGTCGCACCGCTGTTGTCTTGCAGGTTAACCTCGGCCCCGCGCTCGAGAAGCAGCTCGGTGATAGGCTGATTTCCAGTCGCTGCGGAGTACATCAGCGCAGTCATGCCTCGATCGTCGCGGGCACCGACAAACGCCCCATTGTCGAGCAGGAACTGCACCGAGCGGAACTGCCCCGCCTCTGCAGAGATCATGAGCAGGGTTTTGCCATTGTTCTGTGGTGCATTTACGTCACCACCCTCGGCGACGTATTCGCGAAGGGCGTCGATGTCGCCCGAACGGGCCGCACGGACCTCGGAGCTTGCGCACGAGGCGAGTAGCACGAGGAAAAGGGTGATTACTCCGGTCAAAAGGATCGTCGAGCGTTTCATAGCTCCTCCAATCAGCGTCATTGAGACTCTTCATCAATTCTATCAAGATTGGAGGTAAATTACACAACTCTTTATCCCCCGAAGAGCTCCCTTTTGGCATGAGTCCAAAGAGTTGGCGCGCAAACCTCGGATAGGTTTATCGGCTCAAGAAGAGAACGGAACTCCGCCCGGCACACGAATACGTCTGTTCGGCGTACGCGTGCTCCTCGCCGCGAGGCACAAAATCAGAAGGTGCGCGACGAGCGGTATCCATGACGCGATACCACGACTTCCCAGGAGGAGGCGGCGGCAGCGGCACGCTAACCCGCTCGCCGTCCGCGTGAAAGATCAAGAAGAAATCATTATCGTCTTGATCGGCTTGAATCTCTGCATGGCTCCCATCAATTCGCAGCGCAAGCGTCTTTCCCGGGCGAGCCCAATCGACTGCCGCTCCACGCTCGTCGTACCAGGTAATGTCGGGCATGCGGTTGAAGTCGGTATCGTCGCCCGTGTAGAACTCCGGTCGCAGAAATGCGGGGTGATGAAGCCGGAACTCGATGAGACGCGAGAGGAACAGGCGTAGCTCCTCGCCGGTGTCTCCATAGCCATAATCGAACCAGGACAGCTCGTTGTCTTGACAGTATGCGTTGTTGTTGCCCTTCTGCGAGCGCCCGAACTCATCACCGCCGAGCACCATCGGGGTACCGAGGGAGAGCAGGAGCGTCGCGAAGAAGTTCTTCTGCTGGCGCAGGCGTATCGCGTTTATGGACTGATCGCTCGTTGGCCCCTCGATGCCGTAGTTTGCGCTCTGGTTTTCGCCGGCACCGTCGCGATTGCGCTCGCCGTTGGCGAGGTTGTGCTTGTGTCGGTACGAGACTAGGTCACGCATCGTAAACCCGTCGTGACACGTCACGAAGTTGATGCTGTGGAAGGGCTTGCGACCATCGCGAAGGTAGAGATCGGAACTCCCGGTCAACCGCGTTGCAAACGGGGCCGTCAAGCCACGATCGCCTCGCCAAAAGCGGCGAACATCGTCTCGATAGCGATCGTTCCACTCTGCCCATCTGCCGCCGGGGAACGACCCGACTTGGTAGGCACCACCCGCGTCCCACGCCTCGGCTATGAGCTTCGTATTCCGCAGCAGCGGGTCTTCGGCGATTCGTTCGAGCACCGGAGGATTGGAGAGCATCGTGCCGTGCCGATCGCGTCCGAGAACAGAGCCGAGGTCAAAGCGGAAACCATCCACATGCATCTCTACAACCCAGTAGTGCAGAGAGTCGAGAATGAGTTGTCGCATGACCGGATGGTTGCAGTTTAGCGTGTTTCCCGTTCCGGAATAGTTGCGATAGTGCCGCTTGTCGTCCTCGAGCATGTAGTAGATCGAGTTGTCGAGGCCGCGAAAGCTAATCGTTGGTCCGAACTCATTGCCCTCTCCGGTGTGGTTGTACACCACGTCGAGAATGACCTCGATTCCGGCTTGATGCATGGAGCGGACCATCTCCTTGAACTCGGCGACCTGATCGCCGAGCTGGTTTCCCGAGCCGTACTGTGCTGCGGGGGCAAAAAAACCAATCGAAGAGTAGCCCCAGTAGTTTGTCAGCCGCGCCCCGGTTTCCGGATTCACGCGGTCGAACTCCCACGGGTCAAACTGATGGACGGGCAAGAGCTCGACGCTCGTCACGCCGAGTGACTGCAGGTAGGGGATCTTCTCGATGAGACCGCGGTAGCTCCCCCGGTGCTCGACCCCGCTCGACTCGTGTGCGGTGAACCCCTTCACGTGCAGCTCGTAGATAACGCTCTTTCGAAGCGGATAGTTGAGCGGTCGATCGCCCTGCCAGTCGAAAGCGTCATCGACCACGATGCACTTGGGGATGGCTGCGGCTGATCGCAACGGCTTCGCAACTGTGGAGCGCGAACGATCTTCTCGCGCCGCAGGTTGCTCGGACGCGGCACGGGACGACTCGAACCCCAATAAGTTAGGCAGTGCCGGTTCGCGATGCACCTGCGAATGATAGGCCCACTCGAACCCGCCGGTAAACGCCTTCGCGTACGGATCGGCCAGGTAGCACGATGCGTCGTAGCGATGACCCAAAGCCGGCTCGAAGGGTCCGTCCACGCGAAAGAGGTAGAGTTGGCCGGCGAGAAGACCCTCTACCCAGATGTGCCAGATGTCGCCGGTGCGGTTACTCGAGCCAAGCTCGATCTCTGCACTCGGTGCAGAGTCGCCGGCTGCCTCGAAGAGGCAAAGCGTGACGGAGGTTGCGTGGCGGCTAAAGAGGGCGAACTGGACACCCGTGGCGGTTGGTGTGGCGCCGAGGGGTTGGGGTCTTCCGGACTGGGTTGTCATGCTAGAGCGACGCCAAAAACGAGCTCAGGTGCTCGCGCACGTGATCGGGCTGATCGCTGTGGAGCCAGTGTCCCGCATCCTCAATAATCTCGATGCTTGCATTCGGAAAGTGCCTGGCGATCACTTTCTCATCCCGTTCCCGTTGCAAATACTTCGAGCGATCGCCGCCGAGGAAGAGGGCAGGCCCGTCGTAGGTACCGCTCCCCTGCCAACTGATGATGTTCTCGTAGTCGGCTCGCAGCGCTTCGAGGTTGAGACGCCAACGGTAGCTGTTGCCGTCTTTAACCAAATTTGTCAGCAGGAAGGAACGAACGGGCTTTGAGGGGATTGCAGCGGAAAGTGCCTCGTCGGCCTCGCCGCGAGTTGTGACGGACGAGAGGTCGAGCGACCGCAACGAATCCATGAGCTCGATGTGGGATGGCTCATAGCCCCGAGGCGCGATATCAAGCGCGACGAGCGCCCGAACGAGGCTCGCATGCTCGAGTGCAAGCTGCATGGCAACCTTACCACCCATCGAGTGCCCGCCGACGATAATCGGTTGCCCCGAGCCGTTGGAGAGTCCGTCCAAAAGGTCGGCCGCGGCGTTCACCATGACCGAGTAGGTTGCGCTATCGGTGTGTGGGCTCTCTCCGTGATTGGGGAGATCGGGAAGGATTACCTCGAAACGGTCTTGGAGGCCTCGGGCAATGCTCCGGAGATTGTCTCCGGAGCCAAATAGCCCGTGTAGGAGAAGAACCCGCGGGCCGGAACCATAGCTCCTTGTCGCGAGATCCACTTACTTCTTCTTCTTTCGTTTCTGACGCGAACTGCCCTTGGCACTCGAGGAGGCACGCTTCTTTCGAAGCTCCTCGACCATCTTCGCCTTATCGTCTGCGGAGATGCTCTGCTTCTCGGCAGAGGGTGCAGCGTCCTTCGCTTCTTCGAGCTTCTTTGCGGTCACGGGGCCACCGTGTCGCTCAGCCTCTTTCTTCACCTTCTTCTTACGGGAGGCACGACGCCATCCGAGAAGAACCGGCGAGGCAATAAAGATCGATGAGTAGGTACCAACTATAACACCAACCATAAGGTTGAGCGCAAAGGTACGAACCTGGCCGGTGGCAAAGATAAAGATCGCACTCACGGCCAACAGCGTAGTGAGGCTCGTGATTAACGTCCGGCTCAAACTCTGCGTGATGCTTGCGTTGATAATGCCTTCGAAGCCGCTCTCGCGCATGAGTGTCTCGTTCTCACGGATGCGGTCGAAGATGACGATCGTGTCGTTCAACGAGTAACCGATGATGGTGAGAATGGCCGCAATCGTGGCGACCGACACCTCGATCTGGAAGGCACCGATAAAGGCGAACATAAACGCCACGTCGTGAAGCAACGCGACGATACTCGCCGTCGCATACCCGAGCCGAAACCGGAACCAGATATAGAGCAGGATCAATGCGAGCGCGAGGGTGATCAGCAGGACGGTGTTCCGTACCAGGTCTTCACTAAAGCGCGGGCCGACGTAGTTGCTCTCGAGCTCGGTGACGCTTCCGTCTCCGAATGCGGACTCGAGTCGGTCAAGGACACGGCCGCTCATCGCCGAGGCAAAAGAGTCGAGCTCACCGTTATCGCGAACCTGAACGGTAAACTGACGATCGCTTGCGTCTCCAATCGTTTGGACATCGGCCCCGTCAAGATCGGCAACGGACGACCGTACGGACTCGATTGTCGCGTTGCTCGAGTCAATCTCGACCCGCATGCTCAGGCCCGGCTGGAAATCGACACCCAGATTAAAACCGCCTTGAACGACCGTGCCGGCAATGCCGCCGGCAATTACGACCAAGGAGAGCGCGATCATTAAGAATCTGAGTTTTGTAAAGCGTATGGTTTTCATCGGACTCCCCATCCAAGGCTCAGTTTGTTTCGTTTGAAGACGTCGGTACCGAAGTCAAAGACCAGCCGCGAGAGGAAGAGAGCGGTGAAGATTGACGAGACAATTCCCACTGCGAGCGTGACGGCAAATCCCTGAACCGGCCCGGTTCCGAGTTGGCTCAAGAAGAGGGCGGCGATAAAGGTCGTGATGTTGGCGTCCATGATGGTCCAGAACGCTTTTTGGAAGCCTGCGGTAACCGAGGCTTGCCGACTCTTGCCAAGGCGATACTCTTCCTTGATTCGTTCGAAGATGATCACGTTTGCGTCAACAGCCATACCAACCGTAAGGATGATACCGGCAATGCTGGTGAGTGTGAGCGTAAGGTTAAAGACACTGAGAGTGCTCAGAATAAAAAAGAGGTTGAGGATCAGAGCCACATCGGCAATAAGGCCGGCACCGAGATAGTAGACAAGCATAAAGAGCACGACGAGTGCAAATCCGAGTGCCACTGAAAAGAGCCCGGCGCGTACTGCGTCTGCCCCGAGCGATGCGCCCACAGTTTGCTGACTTTCGATTACGAGTTCGACCGGCAACGCCGCAGTCTGCAGGACCGTTCGGATTCCCTCGGCCTCCTCACGATCGAAGCCCGAGATCTGGACCGAACCGGTGCCGATCTCCTCCCGGATGGCGGCGTTCGTGCGAACGCGCCCGTCGAGAACGATCGCCAAGCTGTTTCCGACGTTCTCACGGGTAAGCGTGGCAAAAATCTCCGCACCCTCGTTGTCGAGGACGAAGTTTACCGTAGGCTGATTGGTGAGTGGCTCGGAGCCGACCTCCGCACTCTCGATGTACTGGCCGGGCAGACCAAACTCTTCTACATCCTCATAAATGACGATGTACCGCTGAGTCTGGAGAATACCAAAGTCGTCGGGGACCACGTACGGCGCAACGATCGTCCCGGCAGGCACGAACTCCGGAGTGCCGTCGACGTCAGGGTCGTAGTCGGGCTGACGCTGCTGCAACGCGATGAGTTGCGCCGTCGCATCCTCATCTACGAGGTGGAACGCGAGACTTCCGCGGCCCTGGAGGTACGACTCGACCCGAGCGCGGTCGGCGTCGCCGGGAACCTCGATAACGATCTGATCGGTACCCTCACGACGGCGCACGATTGGCTCAGTCACGCCGAACTGGTCAATTCTCGAGAGCAGAATCGTGACCGCCAGATCGATAGCCTCATCGACCTCAGCCTCGGTCGGTGACTCACCGAGCGCCTCTTCGAGACTCGCCCGGTCCGCCTCTACGACAACCCGCATACCGCCCGAGAGGTCGAGCCCCAGCGTGATGATTCTGTTCTGGATGTCTTTGATGGCGAACATTTCGTCGCCGTAGTGGGTCTCGAGGACCTCGTACACCTCATCGGCACCACCAAAGGCGGCGAGCGTGTTGGTTACCGTCCACTCGTCGGGCACCTCACGGTCCTGCACCCGATAGATGTCACGTGCCTCGTTGGTGAGGAAGGAGTACTCAGGGGGGAGCGCTTGCTCGCCGTCTTCATTGGCCAACTCGGTGAGTTCTTCGAGCGCATTCTCTGCGCGGTTGCCTGCGTAATCGCGAATCTGATCCCGGCTTCCAGCGGCGAGTTCCTTCGTCTCCTCGGGAATGAAGAAGTACCACCGGACCGTGGGGTAGATAAAATAGGCACTAATCGCAATTAGTGCCAACACGATCACAAATCTAAATCGTTTACTCATGCGTAACTCCAGGACGCTGCGGACATACCAACAATGATGCGCCCGGAGAAGAGAAGGTCGCCGGGCAGGTCCGCGCGCTTATTCCTCGCTGTCGTCCTCAGACTCGTCGTCCGAGCTGACCTCTTCAACCTGCTTCTCGGCTTTCTTCCCACCCTTGCTTGCCTCTACGACATTTGAGATCGCGGAGCGCGAGAGTGTCATTTTTGTGTCTGAGTCAATCTTGAGCACTACGGTGTCGTCTTTGATTGACTGGATCGAGCCGTGTATTCCGCCAATCGATACTACCTTATCACCCTTCTTGAGTGCCTCGAGCATCTTCTTGGTTTCCTTTTGCTTCTTGTTCTGGGGTCGAATGATCAGGAAGTAGAAGATCACGAAGATCAACCCGAACATGACAATGGTGGTGAGCATGCTACCGGCCGGTGCTGCTTCGCCACCCGCAGGTGCTGCCGTCAGCAGGTTTACATCGGAAAACAGATTATTCATGGATTACTAATACCTCTTTGGCGGATTTCGCAAACGGTACCACGTAACGTCTGCACAGTCAAATTACTGTTCGTCTGGTTAAACGGTGATGATCCCTTTGACCTGATCGGGAACGGTGTAGATCCCAAACAGTCGCTTTACTCGATCTTCATCTAAGGCCTCGAGCCCGGTCTTCTGCGAGAAGAAGTCGAGAAACTCGCGCATCTCCTCTTTGTCTCCGGAGTACAAGGCCGAAGAAAAAGCGGCTCGGTAGAGCCCCTCCTCGGCAAGTTGCATGGTCGAATGCGAACCGTACATCTTCTGCGCTCTGCGATCGACGACCGCCGCATCGCCCTGAAAACCTATGGTGAAGACAAACTCGGTACGCTTCATGCTCACTCGCCCCCTAACGCCTGTTAAAAAAAGGGGAAGCTCGTGGCTTCCCCTCTTTCAGGCGTCTTACATCATGCCGCCCATGCCGCCCATGCCGCCCATGCCACCCATTCCTGGGTCGCCGCCGGCTGCCGGCGCTTCCTTCTCGGGAAGGTCGGTGATTGCACATTCGGTCGTGAGCAGGAGACTCGCAATCGATGCTGCGTTCTGCAGGGCACTGCGGGTAACCTTGGCCGGGTCAATGATTCCAGCCTTCACCATGTTCACCCATTCCATCTTTGCTGCGTCAAAGCCCTGACCCTTCTTCTCGTTCTTGGCCTTGTCGGCGACGATGCTGCCGTCGATGCCTGCATTGATCGCAATCTGTCGGATCGGCTCTTCGAGCGCACGACGGACGATCTTGAAGCCAACCTGCTCATCCTCGGGCATCGAGGAGAGATCGGCCTTCTCAAGTGCGGGAACCGCCTGGATCAGGGTGAGACCTCCACCGGGGATAATTCCCTCTTCGATAGCGGCACGCGTCGCCGAGAGAGCATCCTCTACGCGGTGCTTCTTCTCTTTGAGCTCAACCTCGGTAGCAGCACCAACGTTGATCACTGCAACACCACCTGCGAGCTTCGCAAGTCGCTCCTGAAGCTTCTCGCGATCGTAGTCGCTCGAAGTGTCTTCGATCTGCGCCTTGATCTGCGCGATCCGATCTTTGATGTCGGACTGCTTACCCTCGCCGTTGATGACGGTGGTGTTCTCTTTGTCGACTTTGATGGTCTTTGCCTGGCCAAGCTGATCGAGCTCAGTGCTCTCGAGCTTGAGACCGAGCTCTTCGCTTACGACCTGTCCGCCGGTGAGAATCGCAATGTCCTCGAGCATCGCCTTTCGACGATCACCGAATCCAGGGGCCTTCACGGCACATGCGTTAATCGTACCACGGATCGTGTTGACAACAAGCGTTGCAAGCGCCTCACCCTCGACGTCCTCTGCAATAATCAGGATCGGGCGGTTTGCCTGAGCAACCTTCTCGAGGATCGGGAGGAGATCCTTCATGCTCGAGATCTTCTTGTCGTGAATCAGGATGTACGGATTCTCGAGAACGGCGGTCATTGTGTCGCGATTCGTGGCGAAGTACGGGGAAACGTAGCCACGGTCGAACTGCATACCTTCGACGAACTCGGTCATAGTCTCGATGGTCTTGGACTCTTCGACGGTAATGACACCGTCCTTTCCAACCTTCTCCATGGCGCCGGCAATCTCGTTACCGATCTCCATGTCGTTGTTGGCCGAAATTGCGGCAACCTGAGCAATCTCTTCGCGGTCCTTGATCGTCTTGGAGAGCTTCTTGATCTCCTCGACAGCCTGCTCAACGGCAGCGTCCATTCCGCGCTTGAGAGCCATCGGGTTGATGCCGGCGGCGACGCTCTTTAAGCCTTCCTTGACCATGCTGTATGCCAGCACGGTTGCGGTCGTCGTACCGTCACCGGCCACGTCGTTGGTCTTGGTAGCAACTTCTTTGAGAAGCTGCGCGCCCATGTTCTCGAACTCGTCTTCGAGCTCAATCTCTTTGGCGACCGACACACCGTCTTTTGTGACCGTCGGTGCACCGAACTTCTTGTCAAGAAGGACGTTCCGGCCCTTTGGACCAAGAGTCACCTTCACCGCCGAAGAGAGCTTCTCGACGCCGCGCAAAAGAGCTCTTCGCGCTTCCTCGTTAAACCTCAATTGTTTTGCCATGTTTTTCCTCTCTACTTGAGTAGTTTTGGATTTAGGGTAAATGCGCTTAGTGCACTCGGAAAGATACAAATGAATGCGCCACTCGCCAAGATGGGCGACGCTTTTGTGTTTGCCGTCTTTCTATTTTGTGATACAAGTCATGATCGTGAGGCACCTCTATCCAGTCGTATCATTTGCTCCGACCGCCCACAGCGGAACTGCAACCAGCCCGGCCGAACGTCTCCTCGAGCTCTTCGCGGCTCTCGGGCGTCATGCTACGGCGGCGGAATCACCGATATCGCTCCCGATAACCTGGGTCGTGCCCGGCGCTGCCGTTTGCGATAGAGGCGATGAACGCGCCGCGAGGATCAGAGCGCTCATTGATGCTCGCGGTGATGCGGTGGCAGTTCTGGGACTCACTGGTGCGGTCGACCAGTGGCTCTTGAGGGAAGAGATCGAAAAGAGTCTCGAGTGGAGCATGAGCAACACCTGGTCAAGCGGAATCGAGGATGCCGGCGCCAATGTCGAGTTCCTCATTTGTGGCGGGGCCGATGGTGAACGCCCCGAAGTGCTCGAACTCTACAAGACGCTCAGCTTCCCCACCCTGCTTCGCGCGGAGCACCTGGGCCGCCCCTACCTCGCAACAGCCTCCTCCGCAGAGGCGATTCCCCTTCTCCCGCTTGGCGGCAACGAGCCGCTTACCAAGAACGAACTCAGTCTGCGCATCAAAGAACGAATCAAGAACGAGCCGGCTCGTCGCGACGCGCTGGTGCTCTGGATCGAGTGTCCCACAGACGTGACGATTGCGTTGGCCCTGCTCGAACAGGTGCAGCAAGAAAGCTCTCGTCGTGGCATGACCGCAGCGCGGCTCGATGACGCAGGCGCATTCGCCCCGATTGACTTCTCGCTCACCGCGCCCTCGATCCTGCAGCCCAAGGCGACCCGGCTCGCAGCGATCGCGGAGCTTCGCGCCAGACGGGGCAGCATGATTGCAACCCGCCGCGTGCTCGAGGCGGCAGCGGGCCTGCCCGTAGAGGGCACATCTGAGCACGCGCCTGAAGACCTATCGGGATTCGCCTGGACGCAACGAACGGTAACGGCGACGATGGCGGGCCGCGCAGCGCTCGCGGAGGAGGGTCTCTACGCTCTGCTCGAGGGCGGCAGGTTCGCCGGTGTCTATCCGGACGTTTCAGACCGCGATCTCTTCGCGCCCGCTTCTGCACTCGTGTTGCCGGTCGAGCGCGGCGTTGCGCGCGCCCCGAGAAAGCGTGCCGGCGCGGTACGCGAAGAAGTTCACAGTTGCGTTTCATTTGAGAGTGATATCTCGAGAGGAGCGAGAAGCACGCTCTTGATCGACGAGGAGCAGGTTCAGGCGCTCATCTACAACGAGTACTCGATCGTCACCGATCACCCAGCCCTCGTTATGACACAGAGTCTCGTGGCCAATAGCAGGGGCGAGTATCTTCTGCTGACCGAGGGTCTGCCGATTGACGGAGCCGAAGTGCATATCGAAGGGCGGTACCGCGACGGCAGCGGTCTTTCGCGCACCGTCACAGCGACGCCCGCGCTCACCACGCGATGGGCCGAGGCGTTCGAGATCACAATTGGTCCTCACATATTCTCGCTCGTATGCCTCGATAATGAGGCGCGCGTTGTCCCGTGGAGTGTCTCATGGCTCAGTGATCCCGAGCCTCGGCTCTACCTTGGGACACAGATGAAGCTTCCCGGCGGGCGGGTTTCGACGAGCTTTACGCTCTTGTTGCTGCCGACAAAACTCGAAGGAAGCCTCGCAGAGCGGGCGCTCAGCGGAAACCTACCGCACGAAATCAACGACGAGATTGCCGCCGGTCGAGCCGCTACACGACGCTCTCTTCTGGTGCAGCAGGAAGGGTAATTCTAAAACGGCTCCCTCGGCCGGGCTCACTTTCTACGTCGATCGTTCCGCCGTTGCGCACAACGTAGTCCTTGGCCAAGAGTAAGCCGAGCCCCGAACCGGTCTCTCCCTCCGTACCTCGCTTGCTAAACGATCCGTCCATCGAGAAGATGCGATCGGCCTCCTCGGCGGCGATTCCAATCCCCGTATCCTCCACGACCACGACGACGAGCTCGTCTGCGCGATGGGCGGTCACGGTTACGCCACCGTCGGAAGCGGTGAACTTGATCGCGTTGTTTATGAGGTTTCGAACGACCGTGCTGATCATGTCGCGGTCGGCAAAGACTTCGATATCCGGAGGTATGTCGATGTGAACCGAGACGCTCTTCTGTCGGGCTGCAGCACCAAAAATCTGCGCATTCTCTTCTACGAGCGATCGCAGGCCAACCGCGTGGGGGGTAACCTCCACGAGGCGCTGCTGGCTCTTTGACCACTCCAGCAAATTCTCGAGCAGGTGATACGTCTTCTCCGCCGAGCCGTAGAGGTTCTCGATGAGCTCGTGGGTTGTCTCGGAGTCCATCTCATTGCTCGAATCCCGAAGGAGCTCGAGGGCACCGAGCAGCCCCATAAAAGGTCCGCGCAGGTCGTGTCCGATGACCGAAAAGAGTCGATCCTTCGTATCGTTCAGTGCGTCGAGCTCCTCTCGCTGGCGTTTAATGGTCACGTGAGCGTTTATGCGCGCGAGCACTTCTTCCTGGTTAAACGGCTTGGTCACGTAGTCAACGCCGCCGGCCTGGAAGCCGCGGACTTTGTCCTGCACGTCTGTGAGCGCGCTGATAAAGATGATCGGGATGTCGGTGGTCTCGGCGTTTGCCTTGATCTGCCGACAGGTCTCGAATCCGTCGATGCCGGGAAGCATGATGTCGAGCAGGATCAGATCGGGCTGCTGATGCGCTGCGAGGTGCACGGCGCGCTCGCCGTCTTGACTGACGAGCACCGTGAAGCCTACGTCGTCGAGGTAGCGATAGAGCACTCCGAGATTGTTGGTGTTGTCATCGACGATTAGTATGCGCGCCGGCTGCGTCTCATTCATCACCAGGTTCCGGCTCCACCCTATCATGTTGGAGACGGTTGAGGTAGTCGCTGAGCCTATTGACTTGAAACTCTTGCGCCAGCGAGCGCACGTGATGAGCAAAATCTGCGAACTCGGGGCGGTCGCGCTCGATTTGATCGGCCGCCTCCATGATATGTTTTATGTTGCCGCTGGCAACCGTCTCGGCAAGCCGGTGGAGCAGCGCGGGCTCGGGCACCGCCGCTTCGTTTCGCTCCGCTCGCCCAGCCGGCGCAGGCGTCCTGACGGTATGCTTCCAGACGACCCGGGTGTGGCGTTCGATTAGCTCGAGAAGCTCGCGTTCTTCAAACGGCTTGGGCAGAAAATCGTCAAAGCCGACCCGCAGACACTCCTGTCGAATCGTATTCGCAACGCTCGCCGAGAGCGCAACAACCGGCGGCCGCTCCTTTTTGTCGATGTCCCGAATGGTACGAATTGCGCCAAAGCCGTCGAGGACCGGCATGACCAGGTCCATAAATACGATATCGGGACGGTCGCGACGCATGAGGTCGAGTCCTTCGGCTCCGTTCGCCGCCTCGGTGACGCGGAATCCGAGCGGTTCGAGCATGGTCCGCACGACGCTGCGATTCTCCCACTTATCGTCTACGACGAGCACCAAGACCTGAGGCCCCTCGTAGCCGGCAATTGTGGCGGTTGTCTGCGGCAGCTCGGGTTGCGCGTCTGAGGTCGCAAGCGGCACGTCTACGCTAAACCGGCTTCCGTTTCCAGGCTCGCTCTCGAGGGCAATCGTGCCACCCATCGCCACGACGAGCCTCTCCACGATCGCAAGCCCGAGACCGGTTCCCTCTTCGCTCTGGACGTGCTTCGTAAGCTGTCTGAAGGGAGAGAAGATCTCGCGCTGTTGTTCGAGCGGAATGCCCATACCGGTGTCCTCGATCTCTGCGTGGAGATCTCCGTTTGCATACGAGGCGCGGAATGAGATCAAACCGTCGTTGGTGAACTTCACCGCGTTTGTGAGCAGATTCAGGAGTATCTGGCGCAGGCGCTTCTCGTCGCCGGTCACTGCGTGTGGCATCTCGGCGCCAAACTCAACGTTGAGTGAGAGCCCCTTCTTGCGCACCTGCAGGCGAATGATGTCGGCTAAGTCCTCTAGAAAGTGCCTGAGCGGGAAGCTTTCCTTACTGAGGGTCAGCTTCTGGGCTTCGATGCGCGAGATATCGAGAATGTCGTTGATCAGGTTGAGTAGATGGTTCCCACTCTTCTCGATGATGCCGATTGCCTCACGCGTCCGAGCGTCAAGTGATTCATCGTGAGCCAGGATTTGCGCGTACCCGAGAATGCCGTTCAGCGGCGTTCGAAGGTCGTGACTCACATTGGCGAGGAACTGACTCTTGGTCTTGCTTGCCGCCTCGGCCTCTTGCTTGGCTACCATGAGCTGTGCGTTGGCGTCCTGGACGGTGCGAAAGCTCTCGCCGATATGCTCGCTCGTGAGCCGAAAGCAATTGATGAGCGTGTCGATCTCGAAGATGTTGCTCTGCGGCCACTCGAGATCCTCCTGCGCCGTGACCTTGTCGGGAAGATTCTCCGAGACGATGGTGAGCTTACTCAGGGAGGCGAGCATCGTCTTCGAGATAAACGCCGAGAGCAACGTGGTAGCAATGATCACCGCCATCATGAGGAGGAGCGTCGACTGATAGCGGTTCATCAACGCGCTGTGGTAGGGAGCGGTGGGCGCATCAAGCATGAGCAGCCACTCCGAGTTGTGGCCCATTCGATCGAGCGTCATAAACTCGGCTTCGCGCCAGCGGCTCATTATCGACTCGTTTGGCTCGAGGGGCGGAAAGCGCACGAAGAGATTGCGGTACAAGTGCTCTTCAGGCTGCGGGAGGGAGGCCTTGATTTTGGCAAAGGGCGCGTCGGAGCTCGAGGTTGATGCAAGAACGTGACCGTTGCCGTCGACGATTGTGGCGGTGACGTTCCAGTTTCCCGAGGTGCGATGCAGGACGTCGCGAATGCGCGCGACGTCGAGGATTCCGATTGCAGCGCCGGAGAAGGTGTCGCTATGCACGATAGGTGCCCCGAGCAAAACAATCTGGCGGCGCGAACCGGGCGGGAGAAGCGCATTCGAGGCAAGGCCGTGCATGCCGCTCGAAATGCGAGCGAAGTATGGCCACTCGGAGAGATCGCTACTCGCGAGGGTCTGCTCGGTGAGCTCCGCCGGTTGCGCGGCAACGATGCGTCCGGTCGAATCGACAATCGCGATAACTACGAAGTCCTCGTCGGAGCTCTTGAGGAGCGACATCTCCTCCCGCAAGACACCCATCTGATCGGGGTCGTCGGGGCGAGCATATCCCGCAAGCGAGCTCAGGGTGTGAAAGTTCTCGGCAAGGAAGGCATTTACCGCCTGCTTCGTAGAGAACGAGGTAAGCTCGAGTCTCGACTGGATCTCCTCCTCTACTCGATCCATCTCGTTGCGTGCGGCGACCACGAGGATCACCATCGCCGGAATCAGCACAAAAGCAACTACGACGAGAAAGATCACCTGAGCAAAGGCAAACGGCGAACGTCGGGGACGCGGCTCGAGCGAGGGCGCGATGCTCTGGAGAACACTGATCAAAAGCGAGGCAAGAAGGGCGTTGAAGATGCCGTTAATCGCCTGTTTGAGCATGACCACGACCGCCGTTTGACTCGCGAGATCGAGGATTCCAAGGTAGAAGAGCAGTACGAGCGGCATACCAATGACAAGCCAGAATCCGGTCGCGAGTATCATGAGGTTGTGCGACCAGCGACGGTAGAACAGGCCGATGATAAGCGTCTCTGCGACCAGGATGATCACCGCATAGGGATGCAACCAGAGGATTACGGTGTAGCTCGCGCCGATGAGCGCGGAAAGCACTGCCGGAACCCACCCGTAGTAGTGAAGCACGACGAGGGTAAAGATCGACCCGAAGAGAATGTCTACATTAAAGAAGAGGGGCAGATGCAGGACGTTGCCGAGAAAGGCGAGCGCGGTGAGCAGAACCCAGCCGACACCGCTTCCGAGCGTCACGCCCGGTCTGCGAACAGCGAGATCCTTTCGGCGAAGCACAGACCCGCTCACGAGGAAACCTCGCTACCGTAGCGTAACTCCCCGGCTGCCAGTTCGTAGCGCTGCTCTCCGTTGATCAGCAGCAAACCGTCGCGCGAGACACCCTCCAACACGCCTTTGACGGTCCCGCCGCCGACCCGCGCGACGCTGACCGACTGGCCGCGGCGCCAGAGGCGCGCCCCGATACCCGCGGCAAACTCCACCTCGCCGGCAGAAACCGCCGCGAACTGCGAGAGGAGTTCCTGCAAGAGCGCGAGCCGGGCGGCACGCGAACCTTCGATCTCGTGTCCCACCGCGCCTGAAAGCGAGATTGCGCGGTCTGCGATCTCATCCGGAAACGAGCTTTGCGTGAGGTTTACTCCGACGCCGAGGTAGACCCACTCACCTTCGGAATCCGCGAGGATCCCGGCGATCTTCTTGTCCCGTACGAGCACGTCGTTTGGCCACTTGATCTGCGGCTCGAGCTCGTAACGTCGCTCGAGTACCATCGCGAGGGCAAGCGCCATCTGCATCGACCGACGTGCCGGATGCTCGGGCCGGTAGAGGGCGAGCGTAAACATCAGACTGCTTCCAGCCGGCGCATGCCAGCTTCTGCCGGCGCGCCTGCCCCGGCCCGCTCGTTGGAAATCGGTCGTGACGACCGTTCCGTGGTGGGCGGGCTCTGAAACGAGCGCGCGCACCTCGTCCATCGTGGAACCACACTCAGGAAGAAAGAAAATAGACTGTTCGGCTAAAGCAGAGCGCTCGGCCAGACGCTGCATGGGTCAGAATGTAATCATGGAAGCACGGCAACGGGTAACTCGCTTGATTGCCTCTCGTGCTCAACGCATACTTAAGAGAGTGAAAAACCCACTTGCAGTTGGTCTCGAGGCACTCGACACCGCCGATCCGCTAGCGATCTTCGTCTTTGGCGTCACCGGTGATCTGACCCGAAAAAAACTCATTCCCGCGCTCTACTCGCTCTTTTTGAATGGACGCCTGACCGATTTCAAGGTGATCGGCTTTGCCCGGCGCGAGTGGAGCAGAGAGTACATGCAGGAGAAGGGCGCCGAGATGATCGAGGATATGCCCGGAAGCGACGAGCAGCGAAAGCGCTTTCTCGCGAGCCTCGACTATCTACAGAGCACCTTCGAGGATGACGAG
>JBMCTC010000030.1:0-18998 GCA_048624115.1 Spirochaetota bacterium | reverse complement strand
CCCGCGCCAAAAACGAGCAACAAGACTCGATCGCAAGCGCACGGCGACGCGAAGACGCCCAGTCAACAGAAACCAAAGAAAGGGCAGGACAAGGGGCTCTTTGGCAAAATTGCCTCGCTCTTTACTCGCGACTCCCGTGTTGACAAATAGATTGGCATCGACTATTTTCTACTGCCTAACGGCAAAACGCTAAGGAGAAAGTTTCATGGCCCGCAATTCTACAGCCCGGGGCAAGATTGTTCGCCGTTTTGGTTTGAACATCTACGGCAATCAAAAATACGATCGACTGCTCAAGCGAAAGCCCAATCCGCCAGGTAACCCCAAGCGCGGACGTATTCGTCAAACTGAGTATGCACGACAGCTTGCAGAGAAGCAGAAGCTACGCTGGGCCTATGGCCTAAGTGAAAAGCAGTTTAGCAATCTCTTTTACAAAGCAAAGGGCATGCCCGGCGTCACCGGCGATAACATGCTCAGTCTGCTCGAGCGGCGGCTGGACAATGTCGTGTTTCGACTCGGAATGGCTACGAGCCGTGCGCAGGCACGCCAGCTCGTCGGTCACGGTCACATCGTCATCAATGGTCGAAAGACCACCATTCCTTCGGTAGAAGTTCGACCCGAAGACAAGATTACGGTCCGTGACCGCAAGGTTACGCGAGACTTGATCAGGAAGCTCATGGCTGACAACTCCTCTCGACCAGTTCCTCCCTGGCTGACGGTCTCGAGGGATGACCTTGCCGGTAAGGTGGAAGTGAACCCGGTTCGCGATATCATTCCGACAATTGCAGAAGAGCAGCTGATCGTCGAGTACTACTCAAAGTAAGAGCTGCATTTCAGGAAAAGGGGCGCCGACGGCGCCCTTTTTTTTGTGGTTGGCCCGCACCGCCGGGCACGTTATGATAGAAAACCCCGTTGGAGGCTTGCTAGGTCGATATGAGCATCGTAAACGCCCTCGCGTCGGAGCGCACCACCCGAAGTCTCGAGTTCTACCCGCCAAAAACCGAGCGCGGTCGCGTTTTGTTGAGCAAGCGCATCGAGCAGTTCTATCTTCTGAAGCCGGATTTTGTCTCGGTGACGTACGGCGCAGGTGGCTCAACACGCGAGCTTACCCACAGCCTCGTGAGCCAACTCGCAGCAGATGGTCGCGTCGAGGTCACACCGCACCTCACCTGCGTCTGCCATACCCGTAGTCAGGTCAATCACATGCTGCGAGAGTACGCGGCGCTTGGCATCACCGGTATCATGGCGCTCGGCGGTGATCCCCCGCAGCGGAAAACTGAGGCGTGCTCCTCAGACTACACCTACGCCTCGCAACTCGTCGATCATATCCGTGAGTTCAATCGAGAGCAGACTCATCCGAACGGCGGCTTCACCGTTGGCGTCGCCGGTTTCCCCGAGGGGCATCCAGCGACTCCGAATCGAGTTTCAGAGCTCGACTACTTGAAGCGCAAGGTCGATGCCGGCGCCGACTACATCTGTACCCAGCTCTTCTTTGATAATCGCGATTTCTTTGACTTTCGTGAGCGTTGTGCAATTGCCGGCATTCACATTCCGATCGTGGCGGGCATCATGCCTATTTCCACCATTGCGAACGTTGAGCGCGTTCCCGGCCTCGCACTGGGCTCTCGCTATCCGGCGCCACTACTCCGGCGACTCATCGGGCTCGAGCGAGACGACGATATATATGAAGTTGGACTCGAGTGGAGCATCATGCAGTGTCAGGAACTCATTGACCAGGGCGTATCAGGGATACACTTTTATAGCCTGAATCAGTTCGAGCCTATTCGGACGCTCTGGGAGACGATTTTTGAGTGATTCAAGCGCGTATTGGCTCAAGGCCGACAATAGACGAAAGGCGAAAGAGGTAGACATGCGTAAAATGCCAGTTATCAGCTCAGACTCGGAGCTAAACGACCGAGTTTCACGCATATGTCAGAAGCTCGGTAATTACTTTCAACCGGTATTCTTCGAGAGCGGCACCGACGCCCTCGAGTATTTGCTCTACGAGTTGCCGGACGTGAACCTTTTGAACTTTTCGGACCCGAAGATTGACACCGACTCGATTCTCGAGACAATCAAGGCCGACCCGTGGTTACACTATGGAGGTATCGTCGCGGTACACAATCGCGGTGACCTCGAACGCCTCGAAGAGCAAGTACCCGACTCCAACGTCATTAGCCTTATCCCGCGTGGTGAGTTCGTCGCGAGTTTCTTCCGTGTCCTTCGCATTCTCGTCGAGAACAGACGCATCATATTCCAGCGCGATCTGCAAAGCACCTTGCTCGGAAACGTATCGGGGTCGTTTGTCATGGATAACGACCCGTACAACATCAAGACCTACTCGAATCTCGTCAGCAACTACCTCTTCAACTCGAACTACATCAATCGTGACAAGCGCGAGCGGCTCCACGTCGCCATTTTCGAGATGCTGATGAATGCAGTCGAGCACGGCAACTGCGACATCAGCTACGAGGAGAAAACCGAGTGGCTCGAGGAGCGCGGGGATATCCTCGACTTGATTCGCCAGAAGGCAAAGCAGCCCGATATCCGGTCCAAGCGGGTGCACTTTTCGTACCGCATTACGCCGGGCAGATCGTACTTCACTGTGCGGGACGAGGGCGAAGGCTTTGACTGGCGCGCCCGGATCGAGGCCGAGCCGGGCGACCCAAACTTTGGAATGCATGGTCATGGTATCCAAATGACCAACCACTTCATCGAGAACCTCCGTTACAACGACAAAGGAAACGAGGTTCGCTTCGAGCTCAGCCATCAAGAGAACGAGACCAACATGGTGCCGAGGATCTTCGAGGATCAGGCGGAGCGAGTGTTTCAGGATCGTGAAGTTGTTTTCAAAGAGGGCGAGGAATCAAACTATCTCTACTACATTGTCTCTGGAACGTTCGAGATCTACTCTGGGGGCAAGCTTATTTCGACCTTGACCCCGGATGATATGTTCCTTGGCGAGATGAGTTTCTTGCTGAACGACCGCCGCAGCGCAACCGTTATCTCTCGAGGCCGTAGCGTACTCATGACAATTCAGAAAAAGTCGTTTGTGAACATTATCAAGGAGCAGCCCCACTACGGAATCTTCTTGGCCAGACTGCTCGCGCAGCGACTCAGTAAGCTCAACGCGACCGTCGCAGTTCTAAAGGGTTAGAACAAGGCCCGCCCTGCCGCCCGCCTCATCGAAAATCCATGACAAGCCGGTCGGCAAGCCATCAACCTACTCTGCGATCTTAATCGTTGCGCTATACCCGATACGATCCACGAGGTCACACACCTTCTCGAGCGCCTCGCGATTGCCGTCGTACTCGATCTGAATCGTACTCGTACCACGGTCTACGAAAATATCGCTGATTCCGTCGATCTTTTTTCCGACGTGTTCAATGGTAATGGCGCACGAGGTACACTTCGCGCCTTCGAGATCGAGAACTGCCTTCTTTGCTGAGCTGCTTTCCATGATCGAAAGATACCGACGGCCCCCTTCGAGGACAATCTGCGAGATAATCTACGTGACGATCTCCACCGGCAGATGATCGATGCGGTTCATGTAGGTTACCCGAACTGGGTTTCCGCCGAGTTTGCTCATCCCGGCGTCCATTCCCGGCTCGTAGTCGTCGCCGTCGCCAATATCGAGCCGTGTCAGCGCGCAGTTGTTGAGTGTGAACCAGAGTTCATTCCGAAACGGCGTACCGAGCATTTCGCACATCAGGTAGACGTAGAACATCGAGTGACTCACAAAGAGCACGTGATCGTCGGTTCCCCCGTGTCGCTCGAGTAGCTCGCGGGAGACGAGCTTCGCTCGTTCCACCGACTGCTCTCGGGCCTCGATTGGACGCGAGTCCCACCAACCGGCCGGTAAGGCGTCGTTTCCCAGAACGATTCTCGAGTGCCACCCCCGAATTGTTTCCGGAGTTGCCCCCGGCCTTCCGACAAAGCTCTCGCTCGTTGTGTCGTAGGCAACAATGCCGCCGCACTCATGAATCGGCGCCCATCCAGTTACGTCCATATCGAGCGCGGCGCCTACGCAGCTCGCCGTCTCTACAGCCCGTCGCTGTAAGCTACAGTAGATATGGGTGATTCCAAAACCCTCGTGGTTCCACGGGTTTCGATAGAGCCGATGAGACCGTGCTGTTGCGTGCCGCGCCGCGTCGCCGGCGATGAGCTCGGCCAGCGCCCGTGCCTGGAGCCACCCCGTGTGAGTTATCCCTGGATCTTCCGAACGTCGCGTGAAGTAGTCGGGATGCCCTTCGAGTGCGTTATTCTCGCTCTGAGCGTGTCGTGCGAAGTAGAGGTGCATGCTCGGAGCATATCAATCAGGAGGATTTGTAGTAAGCTCCTCTGTAGATGAAACGAACGCTTCTGTTGGTTGGGGCCGGCCACGCTCACCTTCCACTAATCCAAGAGTTTGGCGCGCTGCGCGACGAGGGCTACGAGTGCACCCTGGTGAGCCTGAGCCGGGTGCACTATTACTCGGGGATGGCACCCGGCTTTCTCGGTGGCCTCTACGACGAGGATGAGATTCGGTTTCCAGTCGCAGACATGGTCGAACGCGCCGGCGGCACGTTCATTGCCGGTCGAGCGGTGCGAATCGATCCACGCGCGAGGCGCGTCTTGCTTGCAGACAACACGCAGCTCGATTATGACGTCCTGTCGGTCAGCGTCGGCAGCTTCACGGCTCCAACCATTAGCTTCGTACAGCAAGAGAGCGAGTCGGGTAGCCACGACGATGCGATCGCACTGGTCCCGACGAAGCCAATCGCCGAGTTGTGCTCGCTGCGTTCAAAGCTCGCGGAGTGGAAGAGAACGACCTCTCGGGTGTCTATTGCGGTGGGCGGCGGGGGTGCGGCGGCGGTCGAGATAGCAGCGAATCTTGCCTGTTACCTCTCCGAGCAGTGGCCCGAGAGCTCGGTAACGCTCTTGCCCGGACAGCGGCTCCTGCCGGGATTCGGCGGGTTCGCGCGCTTAGTTGCCCGGCGCCGGCCCGAGAAGCTTGGCGTCCGGGTAGAAGAAGGAGCTCGGGCGATCTCAGTGGCGAGCGATCACATTGCGACCGATCTCGGACCGGTGGCTGCAGATGCGATCGTCGCTGCCACAGGGGTGACTCCCCCGGCGCTTGCGGCGGCTTCCGGACTGCCGATCGGGCCCGATGGGGGCCTGGCGGTTAATGATAGCTTGAACGTTTTAGGCTATAAAGATATATTTGGAGCCGGCGACTCGATTTGGTTTACACCGCGACCATTGCAGAAGGTTGGTGTCTACGCAGTCCGGCAGTCGGGAGTGTTGCGTGAGAACGTGCTCGAGCGTCTCCGGAGGGGGAAGCGCGCTCGAATGCGACGGTTCCGCGCGCAGCGCAATTATGTGCTGATTCTCAACCTGGGCGGCGGCGTCGCGCTCTTCTCGCGGAAAATCCTCGGAATCCGCTTCACCGTCTTTGGGCGCTGGATGTGGAAACTCAAGGATCGGATTGACCGATCATTCATGGGCCGCTACGGGAGCGAGCGGGAGTGGGCCCAGGAACGGAACGAATCCTCATAATTGATGACGACGAGCTCGTATCGCAAGCCTATGCTGCGATTCTCGAGGATGCAGGCTGGGGAAACTCGCGCATCGTAACCGACTCACGTATGGCTATGAACGTCATTCGTGGCGCGCAGTTTGATGTAATACTTCTTGACCTTCACATGCCTCACGTCACGGGTACTGAGTTGCTCGCAAGCATTGCAGAGGAACGCCCGGAGACTCCCGTCATTATCTTGACGCTCGAGGACAGTATCGAGGTTGCGGTCGAGTGCATGAAGCTCGGCGCTTTTGACTACATGTCGAAGCCGATCGACGAGACCCGGCTCGTGACATCGGTTGCGCATGCGACTCGAATGCGCGCGCTGCACGACGAGGTCATGGCGCTCTCCAAGCGATCCGACCAAATCCAGCTCAAACATCCCGAAGTGTTCGAGTCTATTGTTACCCAAAACGACGCGATGCTTCAGCTGTTTGCCTATATCGAGGCTATCGCGAGCAGCCCGAGAGCCCTCCTGATCACCGGCGAGAGTGGCACCGGCAAGGAGCTTATTGCGCGGGCCGTTCACGAAGCGAGCGATCGCGAGGGACCCTTTGTTCCCGTGAACGTGTCCGGGCTCGACGATACGGTGTTTTCCGACACACTCTTTGGCCATAAGCGCGGTGCGTTTACCGGCGCCGATTCGCCGCGAAAGGGACTGATCGAGAAGGCGGCACAGGGCACGCTATTTTTGGACGAGATCGGAGATCTCGACAACGGCGCCCAGGTGAAGCTCTTGCGTCTACTCCAGGAGGACGAGTACTACCCGCTGGGTTCCGATACCGCCGAACGGTCGCGGGCGCGGATTGTCGCAGCAACAAACGCCGATCTCAAGGAGAAGCAGACTGACGGGACGTTCCGGAAGGACCTCTACTTCAGGCTCATGGCGCACCACGTCGAGCTTCCGCCGCTTCGCGACCGGACGGAGGACCTGCGCCCCTTGCTCGATCGCTTTGCAACCGAATCGGCAGAGGCCCTCGGACGCGATCGCGTCAAGATCCCGAGCGGAGTCGAATCGATCTTTATGGGCTACGCATTTCCGGGCAATATCCGGGAGCTGCAGGCAATTGTCTACGATGTAATTAGTAGATCGACAACCGGTGAGCTCACCCGCGCCGACTTCCTGAAACATCCCGCGCTCGGCGACCTTGCCGCCGAGCAGCAGGCACAGGGCCGGTTCAGTTATTCGGGTCCGATTCCAAAGCTAAGCGAGGTGGAGGACTTCCTTTTCCGTGAGGCAATGGAAAAGGCGGAGGGAAACCAGAGCGCCGCCGCGCGAATGCTCGGCGTCTCCCAGTCTACCCTGAGCCGTTGGGCGGCGCGCCAGTAGCGCAATGCATCGTGCGTAGCGATTCCCAACCATTATGCATCGTGCATACCTGAACGGGCAGCTTATTCCGCCGTAATTTCCGCATCTCTATTCTCAGTAAAGAGTTAGGAACAACGCACTGGTTGGTATGGCGTTTGCAAGATCATGAAGGACGCATTGCGTCCATGTAAAAAAAGGGTTCAGGGGACTGCAACCCCGCAGCAGTCTCCTGGACATCCTTTCTCATATTTCCGCGGTGTACCGCGATACAAGCTTGCGCTTGAGCTCTGCGAGCTTGCCCGAGAGCGAGACTTTGTAGACGTGAGGGTTGATGATTCGCTGATAGGTGTGATCGAGCCGTTTCAGGCCTTCAACACACCGATCTTGGAGTTCGCGAAGGCTCTTCCGCGGCGCATGCCGCTTCCCCTTGCTCATGACCTCCTCGAGCAGAGGCTCAACGCGAGCATAGTGCGCCATATCGAACTGACGTGCGCTCAAATCCGGGTGATAGAAGGTGTAACGCTTTCCCTCTGAGATCTCTTCGTCTGCAACCGCGATCAGGTCTGCCAGCGGAGAATCGTTCTCGTCGTAAAACCGATACACCTGTTTTACGCCCGGATTGGTTGTCTTTGAGGGCTGATTTGAAAGTTTGATCGTCGGATCGAGCTCGGAATCTCGGGTCTTCGCAGCAAGCTTGTAAACACCTGTGAGCGAGGAATCTGCGCCTCCGGTTACCATGTTTGTGCCGACGCCCCAGCTATCGATAGGACTACCCGAGGTCACGAGTTGATGAACAATCTCCTCGTTGAGCTCGTTACTCGCCGTAATCGTAGCCTCGGTCAGGCCTGCGTTGTCGAGGCGCCTCCGGACCTGCTTGCTCAAGTACTCGAGGTCCCCACTATCGAGTCGGACCCCAAAGTTGTTGCCCTGTTCCTTCATCTTCTTCCCAACCGCGATAGCCGCCTCGATCCCACTCCCGAGCGTCGAGTAGGTGTCGATCAGTAGGATGGTGGAACCGGGGTAGAGCTCGGCGTAGCGCTCAAAACTCTCCTGCTCGGAGGGGAACGCCATGACCCACGAGTGGGCCATTGTTCCTTTGACCGGAATTCCGAAGCGCTTGCCGGCCAGTGTGTTCGAGGTCGCCGAGGCGCCGCCGATAAAGGCAGCGCGACTGGCGGCCATGGCGCCATTCACGCCCTGTGCGCGTCTGAGTCCAAACTCGAGCACTTTTCCGTAGTTCGAGGCGGTCAGCACGCGCGCCGCCTTTGTCGCAATCAACGTTTGAAAGTTCACCGTGTTCAGCAGCATGCTCTCGATGAGCTGCGCCTCGATCAAGTTCGTCTCAATGCGGATGAGAGGCTCGCCGGGAAAGACCAGGCTCCCCTCATGAACCGCGTACACAGAGCCCGAGAAGCGAAAGTCTTGCAGATACTCGAGAAACTCCTGCTTGAACAGGTCGAGCGTTGCCAGATACTCGAGATCATCCTCGCGAAAGCGAAGTTTCTCGAGCTGATCAAGCAGGTCGTCCAAGCCCGCAAACACGGCAAACCCGCCGCCAAAGGGTGCGCGTCGGAAGAACATATCAAAAACGACTTGGGGGTTGTTGTTGAACTCGTAGTACCCCTGAATCATCGTGAGTTCGTAGAGGTCGGTCAAGAGAGCCGAATTGCGATCGTCCATAACATTATTATACGCGAGAGACCGACAGGCTCAAACCCAGGGCGAATCGAGTGCCTCGAGCTCGCGCGCAAGGTTTTCGCGCGCACGAGCGGCGAAGCGCGCCGCGAAGTAGGGCGTCCGGTAGAGTCGCTTCATCGCGAGAAAGTGTGCGACAACGCGCCTTCTACCCTCGAGAAACGCTCGGTCGGTGAGGTGCCGATACTCTTCTCGTACCTGACGAGTGTAGCGCTCGTACCGCTCTCGTGGGCTTCCGAGAATGCCCAGGTCGATGTCGAGGAGCACCGCCTCGAGCTGGTCATTCTCCAGCCGCTCTGCATCGACCCTCCCGAGATGCTTGGTCGCGAGGACCAGTTGCGCAATGCGTTCCCGCCTTCCCAACTCTACATCAACCGCCTCGAGGTGCGCGCGGCAGAGTGCGGCGCTCTGTTCCTCGTTGTCGCCGGCCGCCGGATCGTACACCGCATCGTGGTAGTAGATCGCCACCGCGAGCTCGTGCCCCGCCTCGACCGCGTTCTCGCACTCGTCGAATAGCGCGAGCATCTCAGCGATATGCTCCCAGGTATGGTAGGCGCGGTGCGGTTCGTTGTACGCTGCGTCGAGCACCTCAAAGATCGGGGCAAGGCGCGCCGGCGGGGCGTCGGTAAAAGACTGAACGGAGCTGAAAAATCGTTCCTGTAATCGCGACATGCTAATCAACACTTAATAGTGGTGCGAAATGGTACTATCTGTACAGATGAAGTTGAGTGCACTGATAGGACGGAGACTCGGCCGGCTTGCGGTAACCGTCTTTCTCATAACAACAATCGTATTCTTCCTCGTGCGAGTACTTCCCGGCGATCCGGCCTCGGTCATTGCCGGGATTGACGCAGATGAGCAGACTGTCGAAACAATCAGAGAGAGCCTCGGCATGAATGAGCCTGTCGCCGTTCAGTACGTCTCCTGGCTCTGGAACGCCCTGCGTTTTGATTTTGGAAGCTCGCTCTACTCGGGCGAATCGGCGATGGGGTTGATTCTGCGTCGCTTTCCGCTCACGCTCGCGCTTGCCGCGCTCGCCTTTGTATTTGCGCTTGCGGTTGCCATACCAATCGGCGTGCTCTCGGCAGTGAACCGATGGGGACCAATCGACTATGCCGGCATGGTCTACTCCCAGTTCGGAATGGCCGTGCCCAGCTTTTGGCTCGGGATCTTGCTCTTGATGCTCTTCTCGGTCAGGCTCCCGTGGTTTCCACTTTTCGGGGCCGACTCCTTTCGTCACCTCGTCTTGCCCGCCGTCGCACTCGGCCTCGGGCGGAGCGCGCTCCTCGTTCGCTACGTACGTAGCGCCACGCTCGAGGAACTCGGCCGCGAGTACGTGCTCACGGCTAAGTCGATGGGCTTCACGATGAGCAGCATTCACTACCGGCACGTGCTCAAAAACGCGCTGCTGCCGGTGATCACAATCGCAGGCATTCAGCTCGGCTACATGCTCGGCGGGACGATCATCATCGAGCAGGTTTTCTCGCTTCCAGGCGTCGGAAGGCTCTTGCTCACAGCCATTCAACAGCGAGACTTTGCAGTCGTTCAGGCTGGAGTTGTCTTTGTGGCCGTCATTTTCTCGACCATCAACTTCGTAGCGGACATTCTGTATGCCGTGGTCAACCCGAGGATTCGCGTCGGATGAGTAGTACTGCACTCCGTGTGTCGAATCTCGAGGTGACGTTCGGCACTACGATTCGCGCCGTCCGTGGCCTCTCGCTCGAGGTGCGCCGCGGGAGCATTCACGCACTCGTCGGCGAGTCGGGAAGCGGGAAGAGCGTTACTGCGAAGGCGATGCTCGGACTCTTGCCGGAGACGGCGGCAGTTGCGCAGGATCGACTCGAGATCGACGGGATCGAGATTCCCTCGCGAGATCGGAGCGCCTTTGCCCGGCTCCGAGGAAAGCGCGTATCGATGGTATTTCAAGAGCCGGGAAAACACTTGAACCCTGCGTTCACCGTCCGTGTGCTGCTGACCGAGGCGCTCACCCATCACCTCGGCCTCGCTCGTGACGAGGCTGTGAAGCGTTCGAGGGAGCTTCTCGAGCAGGTCGATTTAGACCCGGCGGAGGTGCTTGGCGCCTACCCGCATGAACTCTCCGGGGGGATGAAGCAGCGGGTGCTCATCGCGCTCGCGGTCTCGTGCAACCCGGCGCTCCTTATCGCCGACGAGCCAACGACGGCGCTCGACGTGACGGTGCAAGCACAGATTATCGCGCTTCTCGACCGCCTCCGTCGCGAGCTTGACATGGCGGTGCTCTTTATCTCCCACGACCTCGGTTTGGTTCAGTCGATCGCAGACGATATCTCGGTGATGTACGCCGGCCGGATTGTAGACTCAAGCGAGGCCGATGAGTTGCTCACACGGCCGCTTCATCCCTATACCGAGCTCTTGCTCGAGTCGATTCCCCGGCCGGACCTGCGCGGCCGCCCCTTGAGCGCAATCCCCGGCCGCGTCCCCGATGCCGCCGCGATCCCCGCCGGCTGCGCCTTTCATCCGCGCTGCCCCTTAGCTGAGGATCTCTGTACTCGTGAGGACCCGGCGCTCGCCGAGAATGCCCCCGGACACGTCTCTGCCTGCCACTTCGCAAACGCTTTGCTCGAGGGCCGCGTATGAGCGCACCGGCGATTCTCGAAATACGCGAGCTTCACAAGATATTCGAACGCAGTGGGCTTCCCGGCAGAAGCGAGCGACGCGTCCACGCCGTTCGCGGCGTAAGTCTTTCGATGCGCCGCGGGGTTACGCTCGGTATTGTCGGCGAGTCGGGAAGTGGCAAGAGCACGCTTGCCCGCGCTATCCTGCAACTCGATCCGGCAAGCGAGGGCTCGGTTTTCTTTGACGGCCGCGACGTAACCGGGATTCACGGCCGCGAGGCGGCGGCCTACAGGCGGCGAGTGCAAATTGTCTTTCAAGACCCGAATAGCGCGCTCGATCCGCGTTGGCGTGTCGAGCGCTCGATTGAAGAGGCGCTGCGGCTGCGTGGCCTCCCCCGCGAGGAACGGTCGAATCGCGTCGATGAGCTTCTCGAGCTCGTGGGAATCGCAGCCGAACGCCGGCGCGACTACCCGCACCAGTTTTCCGGTGGGCAGAAGCAGCGGATTGTGATTGCGCGGGCGTTGGCGGTCGAGCCTGAGCTCATCGTGCTCGACGAGCCGGTGAGCAGCCTCGACGTCTCAATTCAGGCTCAAATTCTCAACCTGCTGCAACGGATCAAAGCGGAGTTTTCGCTAAGCTATCTCTTTATTTCTCACGACCTCAATCTTGTTGGCTATTTTTGTGACGAGATTGGTGTCATGAGAAGGGGCGAACTCGTGGAGTTGGCCCCGACCGAGACGCTCCTGTCGGCTCCGCGGCACGAGTACACCAAAGCGCTCTTTGGTGCCTCACCGCACTTTGAAGACAAACGCGTCGTCACGCACGATTTCACGAGGAGGAAGAGATGAAACGTATCATCTTCACGATTGTAGCAACGCTCGTCGCACTTGCGGTCGCAGCGCCCGTTTTTGCCACCGGTGGGCAAGAGGCCGAGCGTCCACCACAGGAGCTCGACTTTGGGCTCAGCGGAAACCCCGATACGCTTGACCCGCATGCGACTTCGGGGACACTCACCTTTCAGGTGATCCGGAGCTTTTACGACACGCTCGTCGAGCCGAATCGCGAAGGCGTGCTCGTGCCCGCACTTGCCGAGAGCTGGGACGTATCTACCGACAACATGACGTGGACATTCACGCTTCGAGACGGTGTGCGCTTTCACAACGGTGACGAGCTTTCCGCGGCGGACGTGAAGGCAACCTTCGAACGCCTCATGTCGCCTGAGGTTGCCTCTCCCAAGGCCGCCGAGTTCGCGGCAATCGAGGAGATTCGAACTCCCGATGAGCGAACGGTTGTGTTCGAACTCTCACGACCGGCTGCACCGCTCCTCGCGTCGATGGCCTCCGGCTGGGGCGCGATTCTTCCCGCCTCGCTCATTGCAAGTGGTCACGAGTTCGCAACCGCGCCGGTTGGAACCGGACCGTTTGAGTTTGTCGAGTGGGTGCCGGATAGCCGCATCGTCATGGAGCAGTTCGAGGATTACTGGGTAGCCGATGCGCCCAATCTCGAGAGGGTCACGATCAACATCATCCCGGAGAACTCCGTGCAGGTGCAGGCGCTCATGAGCGGGGAGCTCGACGCAATCGATTCGGTGAACCCACAGGACCTTCCGATGCTCGAGGCGAATGATGCGGTTGCTGTGCAGCAAGACCTCTCCGCGTTGGTCATGGTGCTCGCGATGAATACCGCTCGCCAACCGCTTTCCGAGGTGCGCGTGCGCCAGGCGGTAAACCGCGCGATTGATAAGCAAGCGGTAATGGATGTTGCCTACGGCGGGGGCGAGACGGTCGGAACCTTTATGGATGTTACCGATCCGTATTACGTCGATTTCACGTCGCTCTACTCCTACGATCCACAAGGGGCCTCGGCGCTCCTCGAAGAGGCCGGCTACGATCCATCGGAGCCGCTCGTGATGGCATTGCCCGAGATCTACGAGGCGCACGTTCGTGCCGGCGAGATGTATCAAGAGATGCTCGAGGATGCGGGCTTTAACGTGGAGCTTCGACTCGTGGACTGGTCTACCTGGATAAACGACATCTTTCGAGGCGGAAACTACGACTTCACGGTCATCGGGCACACCGGAAAGCTCGATCCGGACGGACGACTCGGCGGCTATGGAACCGAGGCGAATTACGTCAACTGGATAAACGAAGAGGCCGCCGCACTGATTGAAGAGGCGAGCCAGACGGTAGAGTTCGAGGAGCGAAAGGTGCTGTACGCGCGCGTACTCGAGCTCATGGCGCAAGAGGTGCCTCACGCCTACGTCGGCACGTCCTACCGCTACCTCGGTCGCCGGAGCAACGTCGAGGGCCTCTATCAAGACCCAAAGCTCGACACTTTTGACTTCCGATATGTGGAGATCGAGTAGTGCCGGAGGCTGAGTCTTCTGGAAAACTCAGGGCGCGGGGCGTGCTTATGTACGCCTCGCTTACCTACATTGTTCTGCTTCTCCTTGTCTCGCTCTTCGCTCCCACGCTCGCTCCTGCCGATCCGACGGATCAGGACTACCAGGCGCGGCTCTTGCCGCCCGGAAGTGAGGGGCACCTGCTCGGCACGGACGACCTCGGTCGGGACGTCTTGTCGCGTATCATGTATGGGAGCCGTTCGGCGCTCGTTGTCGGGCTTGTCTCGGTCTCAGTCGCACTCGTTCTCGGACTCGCTATCGGGCTCACGGCGGGCATGGCCGGCGGAAGGGTAGAATCCACCCTGATGCTCTTTATGGACGCGCTGCTCTCGTTCCCGACCATCCTGCTTGCCATTGCCGTGGTAACAGTGTTTGGCTACGGAATTACCCAGGTGATGGTAGCGATTGGCATTGTCTTCTCGCCCGTTTTCGCGCGGCTCGTTCGGGCAGAGGCGCTCTCGCTCAAAAACGAGGGCTACGTGCTGAGCGCGCGGGCCCTTGGTCGATCTACCGTCGGCGTCACGCTCTCGCATATCCTCCCGAACATGCTTGGAAAGCTCATCGTGCAGTGCTCGGTCACCTTCGCCCTCGCAGTCGTGATCGAGGCGGGTTTGTCCTACCTCGGCCTCGGGACCCAGCCGCCAAACCCGAGCTGGGGGCTCATGCTCAAAGATGCGCGCAACTTTCTCTTTACCGGTTCCTGGCTCGCCTTTTATCCGGGGCTCGCAATCGCGCTTACCGTGCTCAGCTTTAATCTACTCGGCGACACGCTTGCCGAGCGGCTCAATCCGTTGACTCGACAGTAACCGCACTCGACTACACGCGTCCACCGTTGCCCGCCTCGATCGATGCGCGAATACGGTCTTGCAGCTCGGCTAGGGGCAGGGGGTTCGCGTGACGCTTCTTGCAGGGACGTTCGGTCTGTCTCCCGTCGCTCAAGTTCCAGTCGGCTACCGTGTCTGCAACCTCCCGCTCGAGACCTCTCGCGTCAAAAGATGCCGCGGACGGATCTCCTGCGGCGGCGTCCTCGCGGGAAAACCGCCACGCGTTGAGCATTCGTCCCACGGCGTCGGATGCGTGGTCGAGCGCCGCGTCGTAGAGGTCGAGAAAGCTCTCCGTCGAGCGTTCCGTCTCGCTACACGGGTGGGGCCACTCGACGTGCCGTAGGTTGAGCGGGTCGATGTCGTCGGGTACCTCAGGCGGATGCACAATGCTCAACCACTTTCGTCTCATGCGCGAGCGTTTCTCGCGCTCCAAGCCCGCCTCGAGATAGGCCGCGTCGACGTAGTTGGTGAAGTGATAGTAGCCGCGCGTGTCGAGGTAGGCCGCCTCGAGCCGAGCGTGGAGCTTGCCGTCTTTCTTCGCCTTTGCATACGCAGAGGAGAGACCGGCGGCGAGCAGGGTGATGAGTTGCTCCGGTGGTGACTCGCCGCAGTCGACGATGCGAAAGAAGTCGAGCTCATTGGGGTGTATGCCGCGCTTCTCGCGAAGCAGGGCGACGTCGATCAATCGTTCCAAGAAAGGGTGCATGGAGCGGTAGCGGTCGGTCTCCGGCTTGCCTTGCTCAACCCACCCGGATCATGAGTTTATGTACGGATGCGCATAGCGATCGAGGATCGCGTGGGTGGCAAACCCAACGCACCATGCTGCTGCCCACGACGCTTCGCCAAGGCGCTGCTCCCGTGCCCACGCCGCCATTGCGCCCACGCAGGCGCCGTAGCCGCGACGATGCATAAGTGAGCCATAGGCGAGCGCGGTCGGTTTTCGTCGCTGATTGTGGTAAAAGAGATCTGGCCCCTGCGCGGCGAGCGCGAGGTAGCGTCGGTTATCTCCCGCCGCGAGAGCGGGAGCAGCGACTCGGTCTACAACCTCCTCTGCAAACAGCAGATGAGCAATGTGGGAGGGCATGAGGGGAGTCTACCGTTTTGCCGCAGGGCGGGCAAATCGCAGATTGCCATTCCGCCTTGAAACCCGTAGAGTTGCAGAATACAGGAGAGAAGAATGCCAAAGAATCGCGAGCCCGGACAACGAATCCTCGTTATCAACTGTGGATCGTCCTCGCTCAAGTACGAAGTCTACGAGATGCCCCGGCGTGAGAGCCTTGGCAAGGGTCAGGTCGAGCGAATCGGTATTGCCGACGGTTCTATTGGTCATGAGGGCGAGAATGGAAAATACGAGAAGAACGAAGACATTCCTGATCATAAAAAAGCGATGCGTCTCGTCATCGAGGCGCTCACCGACGAGCACAACGGAATCATCGACTCAGTTGACGAAATTGTTGGCGTCGGGCATCGCGTGGTCCACGGCGGCGAGGCGTACTCGAAGAGCGTCGTGATCGACGAGGATGTAGAGCGTGCAATCGAAGAGAACATCGAGCTTGCCCCGTTGCACAACCCCGCCAACCTGACCGGCATCCAGGAGGCTCGGGCGGTTTTTTCGTCGCAGACCCACGTTGCTGTGTTTGATACCGCCTTTCATCAGACCATCCCGCCTGCCGCATATCTCTACGGCTTGCCACGCGAACTCTACGACAAGTACCGGATCAGGCGCTACGGATTCCACGGAACGAGCCACCGATACGTTGCGAATCAGGCGGTAGAGTTGCTCAAGCGATCCTCCGACAACACGAACCTCATCACCTGCCACCTCGGAAACGGATGCTCAGTTACCGCGATCAAGAACGGCCGCTCGATCGATACGTCGATGGGCTTCACGCCGCTCGAGGGACTTGTGATGGGGACGAGGTCGGGCGACATTGACCCCGCGATTGTGTTCTTCCTGCTCGAGCGAGGCATGAAGCCGGACGAGCTCAATAATCTGCTCAACAAGGAGAGTGGTCTCAAGGGCCTCTCGGGCATCTCGAACGATCTTCGAGACATCGAGGAAGCGGCGGAGCTCGGGGACCGAAACGCCGCAGACGCGCTTGACGTCTACGCGCACAAAGTCCGTCAGTACATCGGCGCCTACGCGGCCGAGATTGTCAAAGTCGACATCCTCGTCTTTACCGGCGGTGTTGGCCAGTACGGCACACGGATGCGCGAGCGCATTTGCCGCCGCCTCGAGAACCTCGGGATTGTCATGGACTATCGGAGAAACCTGGAGAATGGTCCGCGAAAGGGCATTATCTCGATGGACTACTCGCCAACGACAATCGTCGTCCAACCTACCAACGAGGAACTGCAGATCGCCATTGATACCTTCGAGCGCATCTAAGCCGATGGTGGACGCCGACGACTACCTTCTCTATCGTCGGTGTCCTCGATCGCTGCATCGCAAACTCACCGGTCAGCATCTTCCCACACTCTACGCATCCGACGAGTCATTTCCCTTTCAGTCGGATCGTGCCCATGTCGTCCGGCTCGCGCGAAGGCTCTTTCCCGACGGCGTTGCTGCCGGTGCGCTCTCGGTGAACGATGGCCATGACCGTGAGGCCTCGCCCGAGCATGGCTCGCCCGTGAAGGCGCGAGTTCTCTTTGACGCGTGCTGCGGTCTCGAGCCTCTCGTCGCCTGCGCCGATATCTACCTTCCGCAGAAGCCCGAGGGCATGGCTGCCGTTCTTGTTCGCGAGTCAACGAGCATCAAGAAGGCGGCCTTGATCGAGGCGGCGTTTTTGCTCTGGTGCTTCAGGCGCTGCGACGTGGAGCCGGCGAAGATCTACCTCTACCATCTCGAGAAGTCGTACGAGCGACACGGGCCGCTTGACCTCGAGTCGCTCTTTGCCGTGCGCGATATCACGACGCGGGCGAGGAAGAGCCTCGAGCAGGAAGAGGCGCGCATCGAAGAGTTCGCGGCGCTCCTCGACGCCGACCCGACGCTCGAACGATTCAAGGATGAGCCGTGTCGGCGAGCAGCAGGCTGTCCGGTATGCCGAGACGATGTCGAGCCGGCTGCTCACGACGATCTGTCCACGCTTTTTCGTGCGGGGCACCTCGCGACGGAGTTGCGGGCAGAGGGATACCAGTCGATCGTGGATGTTCCCGAGCAGCGGCTGGTAAAGCCAATCCACCGCATTCAGCGAAAGACTCTTCTCGAGAGGGGCGCGCACGTCGACCGGGATGCCATCGACCTGTTCCTCGCTCGCCTCGAGTACCCCCTGTGCTACCTCGACTTCGAGGCAACGAGCGCGGCAATCCCGCCGATGGACGGCGTATCGCCGTGGGAGCACGTGCCCTACCTCTACTCGCTGCACATCGAGCGAGAGCCCGGTGCCGAGCCTGAGCACACCGCGTTTGTCATGGAGCCGGGTAGCGATCAACGTCGCGAGATGGCCCGCTCGCTTGTCACGGCTCTCGGAGAGACCGGTAGTCTCGTTGTCTTTGGTGCCGGCTTTGAGTCGGGTGTCCTCGCGCGGCTTGCCGCGTCGGTTCCTGAGTATGCGCCGGAGCTTCAGGAAGCGACTGCTCGCATGGTGGATCTTCTATACCCGTTTAGCGGCTTCGCGTTCTATCACCACATGCAACGCGGGAAGGTGAGCCTCAAGACGGTGCTGCCGCTTCTGACCGAGAGTGATTACAGCGACGAGGACGTTCAGGACGGTTACACCGCAAACGTCGCGTACAGGCATTTGACGGAGCGTGCGACAGCCGACGGCGGTCTCGCAGATGACGAGCGCGCCCGGGCAGACGAAGTGCTCGAGCAGCTCGTTTCCTACTGCACCATGGACACGCTTGCCATGGTGCAGATTATTGCACGACTGCGTGCACTCTCAGGGGGGGCTACTCCGCGAAAAGCTCCCTGATCTCTTCTGCGAACTTCTCAGCGATAACGTGTCGTTTGACCTCTTGCTTCTGCGAGAGCTCATCTCCCACCGAGAGCGGGCCGGCAATAGTCTTGTGTCGACCGATTCGCTCGAACGCACGGAAGCCGGTCTTTCCGCTCACCCGCTCGCGAACGGTTTGACCAATCGCCTTGTCGATCTCTTCATTTTCAAGCAACGAGGGATCGTAGGAAGCATCATTTGAAACAATCCCTCGCTCCTTCGCAAGGCTCAACACCGCGTCTGGATTCGGCACGATAAGCACGCCGAGTGTTCGTTGGTCCTGGCCCTGCAGGATTGCATGATCTATGAGTGAGCTTTCTTCGAGCTTCTGCTCGATCGGAAGAGGTTCTACGTTCTCTCCGCCGCGCAGCACGATTGTGTCCTTGGCGCGCCCTCGGATCGCGAGCTCATTGTCGTAGGTCAGCATTCCGAGGTCGCCGGTGTTGAGCCACCCCTCATCGTTCATCATCTGAGCCGTGAGATCGGGCTGTTTGTAGTAGCCCTTCATGACCTGTGGGCCGCGAGCCATAATCGTTCCAAGCGTTCCCGGAGGCAGCGGCCCGCCGTTCTCGTCGATGATCCTGATTTCCGTCCCTGGGAACACCGGACCAACCGTGGAAGGAACAGGATGATGCTGCGCTCGCACGCCAAGGACGGGACCGGTCTCGGTCAGGCCGTACCC
>JBMCTC010000029.1:0-19300 GCA_048624115.1 Spirochaetota bacterium | reverse complement strand
GCGCCCCACCGCCGGTTGCTGCGTTACTCGCCGCGTGCGCCCCACCGCCGGTTGCTGCGTTACTCGCCGCGTGCGCCCCACCGCTCTCTGCTGCCCCACCCCCGGCCGCAATCGCCGCAGCCATGCGGGCAGCCTCGGTCAGGTTGCCTGCAAACCGTAGTGCGCCGCGGGGTGGTTGTGCCCCAGCGCCGACAAAGTGCACGACGCAGGGTTTGCCGCTCTTCTCGAGTTCTCCAATCACTGCGTCGGTCAGCGCGGCAAGCGGCGGCTTTGAAATCACGAGTATCACCTCGGTCTCCTCGTCCGCGGCGAGTGCCTGAATGGCGCTTTTCATCATCATGCCGCCGACTTCGGCAACTTTGAGGTCGCGTCCGCCGGTGCCGAGCGCCTGGGAGACACCCTGTCCGGCGTCTGCGATCAGGCAGCTCACTTCTTGGAGTCCCGTGCCCGAGGCAGAGACAATGCCGATCTTCCCGCGAGGTACCACGTTTGCAAAACAGATCGGTTCCCCGTTGATGATTGCCGTTCCGCAGTCGGGGCCCATCATCAACAGGCCCTCCTGCACGGCGAGCTTCTTGAGCGCAACCTCGTCTTCGACCGAGACGTTGTCGCTGAACATCATTACGTGAAGGCCGTTCTTGAGTGCTTTGCGTGCCTCGCGGGCGGCAAATGCGCCGGGGACGCTAATGATGGCCAGGTTCGCCTCGGGCGCCGCCGTCAGGGCAGCGTCGAGGCTCCCCGGCTTGTAGCTCGTTTCGTTTCCCGCCGCCGCCTTTTTGTTGAGTAGCTTGTCGACGGTCTCCTGCGCCTCAGTAACCGCGTCCTCGCTCTCAGCATCGACCCCAATGATCAGGTCGTTCGCCGTCGAGGCCGCCACCTCGTCGGTCGAAAGGCCCATGCCGGCAATGAGGTCACGGTTCATCTCCGTTCCCATCGCCACCACTGCCTCGGTGATCCCGGGAAGCTTCTTGATATCGGTACTGATGAGCATCAGAAAGACCGAATCGTAGTAAGAGTCCTTTCGTACTATGACTCGTTTCATCTTTACCTCTCTTGGAGAAGAACGATGAACCGAGTCGACACATCTGTCAAGTTTGTGTGAATGCGAGAGCGAGCAGGAAGCCGGTGAGCGCGTCGATGCCTGAGCTGTGACCGTGGCGCGCGGCTCGTTCGACGGCCTCGCCCAGGGTGGGACCGGTGGGCGACGGCTGCGGCGCCCATGACGCGGGCGCGCCCGTCGCGGCTTTCGCAAACCAGTGCGCAAACTCGCGCAGATAGAGAGGAAACGACTCGTCGGCGGCGTCGTTGAGAAGGACCGCGCCGGGAATCGTCGTGGCGGTGGACGCCCGCGCGAGCAGGGCATCTCGGGAGCGGCGGGGAAGCTTCCGACCGGTCAGAGCAAACGCTGCAAGGGCGCCGGCGACAAAGTCATCGCCTGAGGGAGTGAACCCGATTCCAAGGCCTACGAGGGAGGGAAGGAGATCGCTTAACGGGGTGGCGGACTCGAACGCAGGCTGCAGGAGCGTTGCCGCATGTGAGACGAAGGGGTTCGCAAGTTGATGCCCGCGAGCTGCAAACGGCAATACGTAGCGCGCAAGCGAGCCAAAACCGGCGCCGTCCTCGTGCTCGAGAATGAGTTCGGCAAGAGTCAAGAGCAACGCGCGCTCGTGAGTTGCCTCGGGAGCTTGTGAAAGAAGTGGATCGACTCGCCCGGAGTAGAGCGATGTTCCGGCGGTAGTTTCGCCAACCGCTCCGGTTAGCCAGAGAACCGTGCGATCAGCTCGTTCGCGGGCCGCTACGGCGAGAGTCACTTCAAGTCGCGGGGCGAGTTGGTCGACGGTCAGGGTCGCGAGATCACCGTGCCCGAGCCCGCCCGCCTCGAGGGGTTTTCCGCCGGGGGAGATCACAAGCGAGTTTCTCGTACATGACGAGCGGTCGGCGACCAGGGAGAGAAGGTGATCGCTCGACTCAGCGTCTGCGAGGCGAAGGTTCAACGCGCGCTCGTGCACCGAGAACACTTCGGTAAGCATCGACCTGCTCGGACGGCCGGAAACACGCTCGAGCAGTTCGCCGAACCGGTTGCCAATGAGCACGATGTCGAAGTCGAGAGTCTGCCCTCGCGTCACCGTTACGAGCATACAAAAAAAGGGGTCGTAGTGGACCCCTTTTCACCGTGGCAGCGGGCGTTACCCCATCGCGCCTGGTTGTTCGCTTGAAGCGTTCTTGAAGCTTCGGAAGTTGATCAGGACATTGAGAACGATACCAACGATTGCCGAGAGCGCGAGACCGCTCAGGGTAAGACCGCCTACGACAAAGGCTGCGTTTCCAACGCCGAGCACGAGCATCGCTGCCGAGATAATAAGCGGCCGCGGGTCGTCCATGTTGACGCGTGCATCAATCATGTTTCGGATACCGATCGAGGAGATCATACCAAAGAGCAGGATCGAGATACCGCCGATGACGGGACCAGGAATGGTACCGATCAGCGCGTTGAACTTCGGAATGAGCGAGAGCAGAATTGCGAAGACCGCGGCGATGCGCATAACGGCCGGGTTCTTCACGCCGGTAAGAGCAACGGCTCCCGTGTTCTCACTGTAGGTCGTGTTTGCCGGTCCACCGAGCAGTGCGGAGACCGAGGTTGCGATACCGTCACCAAGCAGGGTTCGGTGCACGCCCGGATCCTTGAGGAAGTTCTGCTTCACGACGTTTCCGATTGCGATAACGTCACCAAAGTGCTCAACGATCGTAACGATAGCAACCGGCACGATCAGCGCAAGCGCGCTGCCCGAGAACTTCGGCAGCATGAAGTTGGGAATGCCGACCCACGCGGCGTCGTTCACCGAGCTGAAGTCAACGATGCCCCAGACGATCGAGATGATGTAGCCAAAGATGAGCGCCAACAGTATGGGTAGGGCCGAGAGAAACTTCCACCCGAATCGTTCGAAGCCGATTTTCACGAACACGCCAAACGCGAAGGTGAGTGCTGCTATCCACCAGTTGCCGCTTGCGTTGTTAATGGCCACGTTTGCCAGGAGCAGACCAATCAAAATAATGATCGGACCGGTCACATGCGCGGGCAAGATCAACTGGAGCCACTTGAAGTTGACGAACTTGAAGATCACGGCCACGACGACATAGACCAGACCCGCGACGAGGATACCACCCGTTGCGAATGCAAGGTCTCCACCGGAAGCTTCGGCCACTGCGATGATCGGCGGCATAAATGAGAACGAGCTTCCCAGGAATACCGGAACCTTCATCTTCGTAAGGAAGTGGAAGATCAGCGTTCCAATACCTGCGGCAAAGAGCGCGACTCCAACGTCCAGGCCGGTGATGATCGGGACCAGAACCGTTGCGCCAAACATGACAAAGGTGTGCTGGAGACCCAGAACAACCGTTTTGCCAGTCAAGCCTTCGTTTGTTGCGACATCTGACATGTCATCCTCCCCGTAGCTTTTTGGGGTAGCATGAACCTGCTACCTGATTTTCACGATAGTTTAGCCGAACAATGACAAATAGCAAGAGGAATTGTTGAGATTTCGGCCGCGGGACGAGAGAACGCCTCTCCTTGACAGATTTGAGCCGGCGCGGATACGCTATCTCATGCCGGAGTTCACCTCTGACGAGGCCATCGCAAAGCAGCACACGCGCGGCAAGTTGACCGCGAGTGAGCGGCTTGAGTCCCTGCTCGATCCAGGATCCTTCGTGGAGCAAAATCGACATATTCGAGGAAGGGTCGATGCGTTCGGCCTTGGCGAGCGACTGGCCGCAGGCGACGGCGTCGTCACCGGGACAGGCCTCGTGAACGGACGCCAGGTGTGGCTCGCTGCGCAAGACTTCACGCTCCTCGGTGGCTCACTCGGCGAGATGCACGCGAAGCGAATTGCCGACGCCGCTCAGGCTGCAATTGCGACCGGCTCGCCATTCATTCAAATCAACGACTCCGGCGGCGCCCGCATTCAAGAGGGAGTGCTCTCGCTGCACGGCTACGGGACGATTTTTCGCGCCAACACCGAGGCGTCGGGTGTCGTTCCCCAGATCTCGGTTATTCTCGGCCCGTGCGCCGGCGGCGCGGTCTACTCGCCGGCGATCACCGACTTCATCCTCATGGTCGATGGTGTGAGCAACATGTACATCACCGGACCCGCGGTCATCAAGCAGGTAACTGGAGAGGAAATCTCGCAGGAAGAGCTTGGCGGCACCGCCGCGCATGCGACAAAGAGCGGCGTGGCACACAAACGCTTCTCCACCGAGGCGGCGTGCTTCGCATGGATCAAGGAGCTGCTCTCGCTCTTGCCGTCGAGCAACCGCGACGAGCCACCCCTGATCGACGCGGATGACGCCTCGGACCGCGACACCCCTGAGCTCGCCTCGCTTATCCCGGACAATGAACATGCCGCCTACGACATTCGCGCGATCATTACCTCGGTCGGCGACCACGGCAGCTTCCTCGAGATTCACGACGAGTACGCTCAGAACATCGTCGTGGGCTTCTCGCGCTTCGCGGGCCGCACCGTGGGCATTATCGCCAATCAACCGCAGATGCTTGCCGGCGCGCTCGACATCAACGCGAGCGACAAGGCTGCGCGTTTTGTGCGCTTCTGCGACGCGTTTTCCGTACCGGTGCTCTCACTTGTAGACGTCCCGGGCTTCCTGCCCGGCGTACAGCAGGAGCACGGCGGAATCATTCGCCACGGCGCGAAGTTGCTCTACGCGATTGCAGAGGCTCGCGTTCCAAAGGTCGCCGTAGTCCTTCGCAAGGCCTTTGGAGGCGCGTTTATCTCAATGGCGAGCAAGGGGTTGGGTTACGACCGTGTGCTCGCTCTGCCAAGAGCGCAAATCGCGGTCATGGGGCCTGAGGGTGCGGCAAGCATCATTTTCCGGCGCGAGATCGAGGGCGCAGAAGATAGAGAGGCGGCACGCGCGGCGAAGGTGGCCGAGTTCAAAGAGCAGATAGTCGATCCGCACGTCGCCGCAGGCTTTGGTTTTGTGGATGATGTAATCTCGGTTGAGCATCTGCGAAGCGAGATCGTCCGATCATTCGAGAGCCTCGCTCGAAAGCAGGAGTCGCGGCCGCCCAAGCGGCACGGAAACATCCCCCTTTAGGCAAGGAGTAGGCGATGGCAGGTGGCATAGGCCTTGCCGGCCAAGCGGCTGGTATCGGAATGGCGATTGTGTTTGCATTTCTCACGTTCATGAGCCTTCTCATGCTTGCCCTGCGTTCGCTCGACAGGCTTGCGAGGAAGCCGGGAGCGGCGCGCGAGATCGCCGCGTCGGGAGCACAATCGATTCCCGCTTCCGGGAGCGCCGCGTCCCCAACATCAAAGAAGATCCCCGAGTGGGCAATTGCAGCTGCGTTGGTCTATCTCGAGGCAGAGCGTGAGCGCGAGCGTCACAGTGCATCGGCGTGGACCGATCACCGATTCGGAGGGCAGCGATGAGGCGCGAGCTCACGCTTCGCGTAGATGGACGCGAGATCGTGGTCGAGGTTCACCGGGAGGGCGAGCGGATCGTTGTCGAACACGAGAACGAACGCCACGAGATCCTCGTGACCTCGGATCGTGCAGCAGGTGTTGTATCGACGGGCGTTGAATCGGTGCAACAGCATCGCGCGCCCGGCGGGGGGCGGACCCGAGTTACCCCTGCGTCAGCCGACGCGACGGCCGCTGCAACCTCAGGCTCGACGCCGGTCATGGCGCCTATGGTTGGAGTCGTGCGCGAGGTGCACGTGAGCGCTGGAAGCAGAGTTGCCGAGGGCGAGAAGCTCGTCACGATGGAGGCGATGAAGATGGACATCTTCGTACTCGCCCCATCGGCCGGATCCGTCGACTCCGTCTCCTGCTCCGTGGGTCAGACCGTGCAAGAGGGGCAGACCGTCGCCACGATTTCCGCGGCGGGGGCGTAGCCGATGCTCTCCTCCTTTCTCGAGTCGACGGCGTTTGCCGCGCTCACCTGGCAGCATCTCGCGATGATCACCGTCGGGTGCGTTCTGCTCTACCTCGGCATTGCCCGCAAGTACGAACCGCTTCTCTTGGTGCCGATCGGCTTTGGCGCAATTCTCGTAAACCTCCCGCTTACCGGACTCTTGAGCGAGGAGGGGTTGCTTCACTACTTCTACTTTGGGATTGAGAGCGGTATCTTCCCTCCGCTTATTTTTTTAGGCGTCGGGGCAATGACGGACTTTGGACCGCTGCTCGCGCAGCCACGCACCTTCTTGTTAGGTGCGGCGGCGCAGTTCGGGATTTTCGGCACGTTGATCGGAGCACGGCTGTTAGGGTTCGATTTCGCCGAGTCTGCCTCGATCGCGATCATCGGCGGTGCAGACGGACCCACGGCGATCTATCTGACCTCGCGGATGGCCTCGCATCTTCTTGGCCCAATCGCTGTGGCGGCCTACTCCTACATGGCGCTTGTCCCAGTGATACAGCCGCCGATCATCCGGCTCTTCACGAGCAAGAAAGAGCGCCGCATAGAAATGAAGGAGATACGGCCGGTCTCGCGACGGGTGAAGATTATCTTCCCGATTGCGACCACCATTGCCGCCGGGCTCGTTGTGCCGGCAAGCGTCCCGCTGGTGGGTATGCTCATGCTTGGAAATCTCTTTCGCGAGTCCGGCGTGGTTAATCGCCTGAGCGAGACGGCCCAAAACGAGCTGGTCAACATCGTGACGATCCTGCTTGCCACGGCAGTCGGTTCGAAGATGAGCGCGGAGGAGTTTCTGACGCTCGACACGATGTTGATCATCGTCCTTGGTCTCGTGGCTTTTTCGATTGGAACTGCAAGCGGGGTGCTTCTCGGGAAGCTCATGAACGTGCTGAGCGGTGGGCGCATCAATCCGATGATCGGCGCGGCCGGCGTGTCGGCGGTGCCTATGGCTGCACGCGTTGTGCAAAAGATCGGCCAAGAGGAGAACCCAAAGAGCTTCTTGCTCATGCACGCGATGGGTCCAAACGTCGCAGGCGTCATTGGCTCGGCGGTGGCCGCTGGGGTCCTGCTTGCCATCGGTGGATAGGTACAGCATAAGCAGCCATTTGCCGAGTGGAGCTATGGGAGCTATTATTCGAAGATGACTCGGACGGTCCAGATTGGAAGGAGCGCGCCGCGAAAGGACGCGGCGGACAAGGTTCACGGCAGGACCCGCTATACCGACGATATGACGCTTCCCGGCATGCTCTATACCGGAATCGTCACCAGCCCTCATGCGCACGCTACGATTGACGCGATCGACGACAGCGAGGCACGAAAGGTGCCCGGCGTGAGGGGCGTTTTTTGCGGTGCCGATTTCCCGCAACGGGTTGGGCTCTACCTCGGGGACAAACCCGCGCTCGCGAACGGTCGGGTGCGCTACTTTGGCGAGCCCGTCGTGGCGGTCGTTGCCGAGAGCGAGCGAGTCGCCCAGCGTGCCTCTCGCCTCGTTCGGGTCTCCTACTCGCCGCTTCCCGTTGTGAACTCGCCGCGCAAGTCGCTCGCTCCCGACGCCCCGATTCTTCATCCCGAGATGGGCGATTACGTGCATATTCCGGCAATTCTCCCTGAGCCCGGCAGTAACGTTGCCCACCGCACCAAAGTGCGCAAGGGCGACGTTGACGCCGGATTCGCTGAGGCTTCGCTCACCGTCGAGGGGCACTACAGCTTTCCTCCTGCTGACCACACTGCGATGGAGCCGCGCGTCGCGATTGCAGAGATCAAGGCAGACGGGCAGATCATCATTTACAGTAGCACCCAGTCGCCCTACGGCGTTCGGGCAATCATGAGCCGATGTTTCGACATTCCGCCGGGCAAGCTCACCGTCTCGACTGCTGAGATCGGCGGCGGTTTTGGTGGCAAGGCGGGCATTCAGCTCGAGCCGCTTGCCTACTTCCTCTCGAAGGCGTTAGGCGGGAGGCCGGTTCGTGTTGCGAACTCGCGCGAGACCGACATGGTAAGCTCCCCCGGCGCGCCCGGACTCGAGGCCACCGTCAAGATGGGCGCGAAGGCCGACGGAACGATCACCGCCGCGAGGGTCGAGTTTCTCTTTGACTCGGGTGGCTACGCCGACTACGCGGTCAACGTGAGCCGCGCCGCAGGCTACGCCTCGAGCGGTCCGTATCGTATTCCCAACTTGCGCACCGACAGTCTCTGCGTCTACACCAACCACCCCTTTGCGACCGCCTACCGTGGATTCGGTCACATCGAGATGAGTTTTGCCATAGAGCGCACGATCGAGCTCTTGGCAGAGAAGCTCAACATGGATCCGGTTGAGCTTCGCCGGAAGAATGCTATTGCCAAAGGAGACACGACACCATCGCAGGATGTGCTCGATGCGAACACCGGCGATCTGCGATCGTGCATCGATCGGGTAGAGGCCGCGCTTGACTGGAAGTCGGGCAATCGCGTGCAGGTCGATGCGAACCGCGTACGGGCGAAGGGAATCAGTTGCTACTGGAAAGCGCCTGCCATTCAGACGTTTACCGATGCTGCGGCAATCATCAGCTTTAACGAGGATGGTAGTGTCAACCTCATTACCGGCGCGGTTGAGATGGGCCAGGGCATTTACACCGGACTCGCGCAGCTCGTAGCAGAGAAGCTGCAAATTGACGTCGAGCGCATCCACGTAGTGCAGCAGGTCATGACCGACCGCTCGGCCCACGACTGGACGAGCGCCGCGAGCAGAACGCTTTTTATGGCCGGCCGTGCCGCGCTTTCCGCCTGCGACGATGCGATCAAGCAGATCAAGCGTGTCGCAAGCGCCCCAATGCGCTGCGACGAAGAAGACCTCGAAGTCGCAGGCGAGCGCGTCTTCCTTCGTGACGACCCTGCTCACGGCATGAAGCTCGAGCAAGTGGTGCTCGGCTTTGTCTACGATAACGGGAATGCGATCGGTGGTCCCATTATCGGGCGCGGCAAATACATCGCGCGCCACCTCACCGACATCGACCCAACGACGGGCAAGGGTCGGCCGGGGCTCGAGTGGACACTCGGCGCCCAAGGGGTAGAAGTCGAGGTGAACCTCGAGACCGGCGAGTTTCGCGTACTCAAGGCGGTCTGCGCGATGGACGTTGGGCGCGTGATTAACCCCGCGCTCGCGCGCGGCCAGATTGTCGGGGCAATGGCAATGGGCATCGGCTACACGACGCGCGAGGCGTTTGCGTTTGACCAACGCGGGCGCGTGCTCAACGGAAAGCTTCGCGACTACAAGCTCGTCCGCTACGGCGAGCATCCCGAGTACGTTGTCGAGTTCATCGAGACGCCGCAGGGCGACGGGCCTTTCGGCGCTCGAGGTTTGGGCGAGCAGGGTATCATCGGAATGCCGGGGGCACTTTCTGCTGCGTTTTCCCGCGCAATTGGGACGCAAATCGATGAGCTTCCAATCACGCCGGAGCTGCTCTGGCGACTCTCCGGCGGCGCAGCGGCTTTGCGCAACCAACACACAGCGGAGGGTAGTGCGTGATCCCCTTTGACGTCGAGTACATACAGGCAAGCTCCCTCGAAGATGCGGTCGCCGCGTGGGCCGAGACCAAGGAGCAGGGCAAGAGCGCGCGCTACTTTGGAGGCGGTACCGAACTCGTAACAGCCGCTCGCGACGGGAAGCTCACCTTCAACCGGCTCATCGACGTAAAGCGTGTCCCCGAGCTCGCACGGTGCGACCCCGAGCACGGCGCGCTCGGCGCGGCGACTCGGCTCACGACCGTTCGTGAGCAGACGGCGCTCCCGCTTCTTGCCCGCTGCGCGGGGGGAATCGCCGATCGCACGGTCAGAAACTCGATCACGCTCGGCGGAAATCTCTTGAGCATGCTTCCCTACCGCGAGACGGCGCTGCCGCTTTTGCTCTTTGACGCGACGCTCGAGCTGTACGGACCAAACGGGCATCGAACCGTCGCGGCTTCCGAGATTTACAACAAGCGGTTTGTGCTCGCCTCCGGTGAGCTTCTCGTGGCGGTTCATCTCGCCGAGCCCGCGCCCACCTACTACGAGCGGATAACGAAGGACGCGCGCGTTGACTATCCGCTTGCGACGGTGGCGCTTGCCCTGGTAGAGGGAAGCGTGCGCGTCGCCTTCACCGGCGCGTGCGGCTACCCCGTGCGAAGTGACGCCGCAGAGGCTGCAGTAAACGAGGGTTCCGGATCGGCTGCCGAACGGGCAGGCGAGGCGGTAGCCGCGGTAACCGACCGGTTCTGGGAGGATATACGGGGCGGGGCGGAGTATCGCAAGGCGCGCCTTGTTGGTGCGATCGCCCGGGGCCTCGTAGCGTTGGAGGACGCAGAGCATGAGTAAGCGCTATTCTTCAGATGTTCGTATTTCGCTCACCGTTAATGGTGAAGAGCACTCGGTGCTTGTCGAGCCTGCCGACACGCTTCTCTACGTACTTCGTCGCAACCTGGGTCTAACCGGAACCAAGCTCGGCTGTGAGAACGGTGACTGCGGTGCCTGCACCGTGCTTGTAGACGGTATTCCGACAAAGTCGTGCTACACGCTCGCGCTCGACGTAGCGGATGCTGAAATCACGACGATCGAGGGGCTCACGAACACGCCGATCCAAGCGGCATTTGTTGCGGAGTACGGATTTCAGTGCGGATTCTGCACGCCCGGCTTTGTGATGAACGCCACCGCTCTTCTCGACCAAGGGGGCGGCCTCGACTCGGATCAGAACCGCGAGTGGCTCGAGAGTAACATCTGCCGCTGTACCGGCTACGAGACGATCGAGCGGGCGGTCAGGCGCGCCGCCGGAGACGAACTGCCTCCGATCGGCACCGGGCAAAGCGATTAGTAGGCGACGATGTGTGTTCCGGCGTTGCCTTCGACCGCATCGACGACATTATCGACGTCGGTAATGATCACCCGATTTTGCGGGTGCGCCTGAATAAACTCGATTGCAGCCATCATCTTGGGTCCCATCGACCCGGCTGGAAACTGGCCGTCTTGATAGTAGTGACGAGCTTGGGCGAGCGTGATGCGAGAGAGCGCCTTCTCGTCGGGCTTCCCGTAATTGAGCGTAACCTGCGGAACGCCGGTAATAATAATGAGCATGCGCGCGCCCACGGCCACCGCAAGCTTCATGCTCGCGAGATCCTTGTCGATCACGCAATCGATGCCCTCGAGGCGCCCATCCTCTTCGTAGTAGACGGGGATCCCTCCGCCTCCTCCAGTGATGAGCAGGTAGTTTTCGTCAATGAGGTGATTGATCGCCTCTTTTTCTACAATGTCGATCGGGTAGGGTGAGGCGACGTAGCGCCTGTAGCCGCGGTTCGCGTCCTCCTTGACGATCCACCCCTTCTCCGCGACAAGCTGATCCGCCTGCTCCTTGGTGTAAAACGGTCCGATTGGCTTTGACGGTCGCTCCATTGCGGGGTCAAGACGATCGACGATGATCTGTGCCGGGATCGTGACGATGTTTCGCCAAATTCCGGCCTTGATCATTGTGTTCTGGAGACACTGCTCGATCATGTAGCCCATGCTGCCGCAGGTCATCGCGTCGGCAATGCCAAGCGGCGTCTCGGGGACCTCGCTCTTCGCGAGCTCGCTCTGCAGCATGAGGTCGCCAACCTGTGGGCCGTTGCCGTGGGTAAGGATGAAGTTGTAGCCCTTTTTCAGGAGCTCGACGACCGGTTTCATCGAACGACGGGTGTTTGCGAACTGTTCGGAAATTGTGCCGCGCTGGCCCTTGTCTCGGATCGCGTTGCCGCCCAGCGCCAAGACGATAAGTTTCTCGTTACTCATGATGTAGTATAGACCCACCTACGTCGGCCGAGCAATTCCACGTTTCGGGCCGACTACCAGGAGAAGAATCGGTGGCTGCCGGACCGGTGGACGGTGACCGACGTCTCGTAGAGGCTGCTGAGCATCTCGCCGGTGAGAACCGCGTCCGGTGGGCCCTGCATGAGCACGGTGCCTTCGGCAAGCAGGACGATGTGGCTTGCGACCGCGTCTGCGAACTCTGGCTCATGGGCGGTAAGGACGATCGACTTTCCAGTGTCACGAAGCTTGTGGATGAGGTCGATGAGCAGGCGCTTGTTCTTGAGATCGAGATGAGCCGACGGTTCATCCATGAGGATAACATCGGCCTCCTGAACAAGCGCTCGCGCCACGAGTATCAGCGCGCGTTCGCCCGCGCTCGTTGCCACAACGCTCTTTCCTGAAAGCTCCGCGATGCCGAGCCGCGAAAGCTCCTCGCGCGCCCGCTCGACGTCGCGTGAGTCGGGTGCCGCAAGCGGCGAGAGGTAGGGCGCGCGCCCGAGCAACACGTACTCCAGTACCGAGTACTCGAACGGAACGTAGTCGATCTGCGGCACAAGCGAGATGCGCCGCCCGCGTTCTCCTCGCGGCAGGCTCGAAAGGCGATCGCCGAGCAGCCACACCGCCCCGTCGGCCGGGCGGTGCCACCCGAGGCACACGTTGAGCAAGGTGGTCTTTCCCGCACCATTCGGCCCGAGAAGCGCCACAACGCCCCCGCGCCCGGCCTCAAAGCTCACCTCACGGATCACCCCCGGCCGCTCCGGGTACCCCGCGGTGACTTCTCGCACGTCGAGGGCGGGGTTGTTGGCACCGCGGCCTGGGTTTTCAGCAACGCCGGGCGGTGATACACCGCGGGCCGGGGTTGAAGCAACGCCGGGCGGTGTGGCATCGCGGGCCGGGGTTGAAGCACCGCCGGGCGGTGTGGTATCGCGGGCCGGGGTTGAAGCACCACTCATCGGCGGACCACCCGGATTTGGTTGCGGGAGAGGAGCCGGATAAAGCTCGCAGCGCCGATCAACGAGGTAACCACGCCGAGGGGGATCTCGCCGAGAATGAGGGTTCGCGCGAGGGTGTCACCCGCGACTACGAAGGTGCTTCCCAGGAGCGCGGCTACCGGTAGCGCCCGCCGCGCGTCCGCTCCGACGAGGCGGCGCGCCGCGTGCGGTGTGAGCAGGCCGACCCATCCGACGATTCCCGAGAGCGAGATCAGCGCGGCGGTCAATGCGGTTGCGGCGGTGAGAAGAAGCACTCGTTCACGGGATGGGGCGGCGCCGAGGGAGAATGAGGCGCGGTCATCGAGCGAGAGGAGGTTGAGTCGCCAGCGGCGAAGCAAGAGCACGATGAGTGCAGGGACAACGACCGGTAGAATCTGCACGAGGCGAGACCAGTTTACCGCCGAAAGGCCGCCGAGCAACCAAAAGGTAATTGCCGGAAGTTGGCTCAATGGATCGGCGGCAAACTTGACGAGGCCCACGCCGGCCGAGAAGAGAGCAGAGACGGCGATCCCCGCGAGGACGAGCCTGAGGATCGACCCCCCAAAACGAAAACGACGCGCGACAAAGAGGCTCGTGCTCAAGCCGAGTCCGCCGCCGGCAGCTGCGCCGAGCTGAACAACCCAGAGCGGCGGCGCGGCGAGCAGGAGCAGGAGCGAAGCGCCAAGCGCCGCCCCCTGCGAGACACCCACGAGTCCAGGCTCGACCAGCGGATTTCCAAAGAGCATTTGCAGGACCAGCCCCGAGACGCCGAGCCCGGCCCCCACAAGGATCGCGGCGAGAATGCGGGGGGCGCGCAACTGCCAAATGAGTCGGCTTGCAAGCTCGCCTTCGAAGAGGACGCGCGGCGCGGCGATCCCGGGGAACGGGTATCTGCCGATCAAGAGCGAGAGTACCGCCATAGCGAGCAGAGCGAGCGAGAGGGCGATTATGGTGCCGGTAATCGGTCGTGCGGCTTGGGGCCCATTCGATTGCACGGCGTTACCGCGTGGCCGGCTCGACGCCCTCGAGAACCGGAACGATAATCGCATCTACATCTTCTCTCGAGAGTCCGTAGCCGGTGGCAAAGAACTCGTACATCGCCTCGATGACCTCGATCTCCGGCTCGCGTCCCACGTGGTTGTCAAAGAGTGAACTGAGCCACTGCAGGCCGAGAATCCACCTCACGTCGGGTTGATCCCAGCTGTAGAAATCGAGCGGGAAGATGAAGAGTGAGTCGGGAAGTGCCGAGAGCGCCTGCCAGAGTGGTTGCTCGACAAGTGCATTTCGAATGGCGCTCACGTCCTGTCGATACGCGACGAGCGTGATGATGTCGGGGTCCCACGCCGCGATCTGCTCGAAGCCGATCGTTCGCCACCCGCCGGCACGGTGCTCACTTGCCCAGACCGCGTGCCCGCCTGCAATCTCTACCAGTCGTGTCTGTATCCACGAGGCTGGAGGGATGTCAAACGCGATATCCCCTCCGGTTTGCGAAGCATACAAGAAGAGCGTTCGGGGTGCGTCGGCGGCGGCCAGGCGATCGGTCGCGGCGTCTCGCACCCGCTCGGTGAGCGTGGCGTAGTAGGCGGCGAGTGTTGCGCCACGTTCCGGCTGGCCCAAAACATCACCCAAGAAAACGAGTTCCTCCTGATAGTCTTTGGGAGTTTCGAGTTCGAGGTAGATCACCGGCACTCCGATCTGCTCGAGGGCCACCCCGAGCTGTTCACGCATTGTGCTCTTAAGAATCACGAGGTCGGGTTCGAGCGCGACGATCTGCTCGGGCCCGACGTTGCGTTCGAGTTGCGCCTTCTCCCCGTAGTTGGGGTCAATCGCGGCAAGAAAGTTTCCCTTTCCCTGATTGATTCGCCCGACGCCTACGATGCGCTCGGACGCTCCCGGAAAGAGGTAGAGTGCGTCGGCAATCATGAGCACTGCGCGTCCGGCGGTCACAATGCGCTGCGGGTTTACGGGAATAGAGACGCTTCGTCCGAGTCCGTCCTGCACGACCCGAGTTGCCGACGATGTCGTGTTCGCGGGCTTTGGGTCTTCGATTATACCGGTGGCTGCGACCTGAAAGATAAGAAACAGCGCCAGGAACGCTCCGAAGACCACTCTGCGCCGCGAAGTGATATCGTTCATGTCAGGTATTGTGCGCCCTGCCGGTGGCAGGCGTCAACCTGCGCTCGCTTTAGTGCTGGTGGTCACCTTCTGAGTGAACGTGCCCGTGCTCGATCTCCTCTTTGCTCGCATCACGAACCTCGTTGACCGTGACGTTGAAGTGAAGGATCTCGCCCGCGAGGGGATGATTTGCGTCGAGCGTGACCGATGCGTCGCCGACGTCGATGAGGGTGACGATTTGCTGATTGCCTTCCTTGTCCTGCGCGGCAAACTGCGTGCCCACGGCGAGTTCTTCGTCAGGCATTTTGTCTTTGGGCACCTGAAACACCAGCTGATCATTGCGCTCGCCGTACGCCTCGGAGGGCTCGACAACGGTATCGATAGAGTCTCCGCTGCTCTTCCCTTCAAGCGCTATCTCGAGTCCAGGCACGATGTTCTGGTGGCCGTGCAAGTATTCGAAGTTCCCGTTATCGCCTGAGGAGTCCAGGACGTTTCCGCTCTGATCCTTCAGCGTGTAGGAAATGCTAACCACCCGGTCTTTTTCTACATTCATAAGTGCTCCTCGATTGAACCTACCCAGATCGGGCAAAGACTTCAACTGCAGGAAAATCGGTTGTCCGGCGACGCCGTGGGCTTGTACACTATGGCAACCGAGGAGCACATGGCAAAAACAAAGGAATCAATCAAGCAAGGCCTCTCCGGCGAGGTGCTCAACCTACTCAAGGGCATTTTTGGGGACAATCTCGAGTCGGTAATTGTCTACGGCAGCTTTGTGAAGGAGAGCTTTGCGCCCGGATCTTCCGACGTGAATCTCCTTATTGTGCTTGCTGCAAGCGAGGCGAGCCGCATTCGAGCGATCGGAAGCGAGGGGTACACTCTTTTCAAGCGGTACCACATTACCCCGCTTATCCTCACTGATGTCGAGTTCAAGAATTCCGCAGACGTGTTTCCCATGGAGTATCTCGACCTGCAGGAGAATCACGAGGTGATATACGGTCCTGACGTTACCGGAGATCTCGTGATCGGCAAGGAGAGCCTCCGCCACGAAGTGGAACACCAACTGCGCGGTAGCCTCGTCTCGTTGCGCCAGCTCGCTATCGCTGCGGGCCGCAAACGCCCCTTCTGGAAGGGCGCGGTACGTCGTGAGCTGCAACGCTGGTATGGCTCGCTTGCGGCAATTCTGCGTGGAGTGTTGCGCTTAAAGGCGAACGCCGCCGCGCCGCAGGATCACCGCGAGCTCGTGTCCGAGCTCAACCGTGCGCTCGGGCTCGAGGCTGGGCCAATCATTGCGCTCCTTGATTGCAGGAGCGGCGAGTGTCCCGAGGTAACCGAGCTTATAGACGCACTTCTCGATCGGCTTGCGCGGCTCGTAGCGATCGTGGATCAGATGGAAGGCGGCTCATGAGAGTAGGGTTGAAACGCGCTTTGGCGGTTGTAGCGGCGCTGAGCTTGTGCTTCGCAGCCTTCGCCCAGGAGATCCCACAGCCGCAGGGATACGTGACCGATTACGCGAACGTGATCGACTCGAGCACCGAACGCGAGATCGCCGCAATTGCAAACGCAGTTGAACGGCAAACGGGAGCCCAAATTGCAGTCCTCACCGTTGAGAGTATGGAGCCGTACGCGACAATTGAGGACTACGGCATCGCTGTCGCGGAAGCGTGGGGTGTCGGCGCGCAGGGTGAGGACACCGGAGTAATTCTCATTGTCTCGACGGGCGAGCGACAAGCGCGCATAGAGGTGGGCTACGGGCTCGAGGGTGCGATTCCCGACGGGCGCGCCGGACGACTTCTCGACGAACACGTCGTTCCCGATCTGCGCCGGAACAACTATGGCGCCGGTCTCCTGCAAGGCGTGGCGGCAGTTGCTCAGGTGATTGCAGATGAGTACAACGTCACACTTGAAAACGTGCAGGCGCCACGACGGGCCGTCGAGGCGCAGCAGGGCCCCGACCTGAGCGACATTGTCTACATTGTCTTTGTATTATTGGTCTTTGGTGGGCGATGGTTCCTATGGCCGTTGCTCTTTGCGCGCGGCCGACGCGGCTTCTTCGGGGGCGGATTCGGGTCGTCGGGCCGCAGCGGCGGCTTCTCGTCGGGTTCCGGCTTTGGGGGCTTCGGAGGCGGCGGATTCGGAGGCGGTGGCGCCTCCCGTGGATTTTAGGAGGAAGTATGGCAGCACGAAAGGGGTGGATCGCGCCGGTCGCGATCATCGTAGTACTCGTAGTCATTGGGATATTCTGGTTTGTCGGGCAGCAGAACTCGATCATCACGCTCGAGGAGAGCGTAGACGCTGCTTGGAGCGAGATCGACAATCAACTGCAACGCCGCAGCGATCTGATTCCAAATCTCGTCGCGACGGTGCAGGGGTTCGTAGATCAGGAGCAAGAGGTGTTCGGTCGGATTGCCGACGCCCGCGCTCGCCTGGCTGGAGCGCAGTCGGTCTCTGAGACCGCCGAAAGCTATGGAGAGCTGCAAAGCGCGCTCTCTCGACTGCTCGTCGTCGTAGAAAACTATCCGCAGCTTCAGTCGAATCAGAACTTTCTCCAGTTGCAGGATGAGCTTGCCGGTACCGAAAACCGGATAGCGGTCTCACGACGGCGATATAATGAGACCGTGCAGCAGTTCAACACGCGAATCAGGCTGTTTCCAACACGTATCGTGGCGACTCGGCTTGGCATGGAACAGCGTGAGTACTTCGAGATTCCGGAATCGGCTCGCGAAGTACCGACCGTGAACTTCGGCACCGACTCGGATAGCGAGTGAGAGTAGCCTTCTCGTGCTACTGTGGAATGTGTTTATTTGAGGTATTGTTGATACTCCGTGCTTGACGCATATAAGACGATCGTCAACAAATCGACCGACTACATCACGCTCATCAATCGCGATTACGTCTACGAGATCGCGAACGATGCGTATTGCTCTCAAATGGGCAAACGACGCGAGGATGTGGTCGGCCACACAGTAGCCGAGGTCTGGGGAGAGGAACGCTTCAAGCAGGTCATCAAGCCGTACCTTGACCGGTGTCTCGCCGGCAGGCAGGTCAACTACGTCGATAAGTTCACCTTTGGGCCGATCGAACGTCACATACGCGTTTCGTACTTCCCCTACACCGAGAATGGGACAACCTCTCACGCGCTTGTGTTCTCGCACGACATCTCTCGTCTCAGCAAGGTAGAAGACCGGCTCACCAACTACGAGGTGCGCGATCCGACGACCGGCCTGTTTAATCGGCGCTCGATGGAAATCATTCTCGACAAGGAGGTCGAGCGGGCTCGCGATGCTCGATTCGACCGCCGACGTGCGCTCATGTTCATCAGCGTTATGAACATCGACCGCATTGTGGATCTCTACGGACACGAGATTGGCGATCTCATCCTCGAGAACACCGGCCTCCGCATCCTGAGCTGCCTTGCGGCTCACGATACCGTGTTCCGCTTCGAGGGTGACAAGCTTACCGTGCTCGTTACCTCGATTCATGATCACGTGGAGCTTGCGACGACGGCGCTCGAGATCTACCAAGAGATTTCGGTTCCCTATTACCACGGAGGCGCAACGCTTGCCCTCGATGCGGCGTTGGGTATCTCGATCTTTCCCGAAGACGCGTCTACTCGCGAAGAGATGATTCGGAATGCGCACATGGCTATGTCGGATGCCCGGCAGCGTCGGGTCCCCTATGTCTTTTTCGATGAGGAACTGCACCGTCAAGCCCACGATCGGCTCGTGCTCGGCACCGAAATGGCCCATGCGTTGAGCGAGCATCAGTTTGAGGTCTACTACCAGCCTATGGTCGATGCCAAGGGGCGGGTCGTTGGCTGTGAGGCGCTCCTTCGGTGGAATCACCCGCAGCGGGGCATGGTTACGCCCAACGATATCATTCCGTTCGCGGTAGATTCGGGCATCATCGTCTCTATTGGCCGATGGGTTCTCTTTACCGCGTGCGAACAGATCAAACAGTTGTCTCAAGACCTCGAGATGTTCGTGACCGTGAATCTCTCTGCAGGCGAGTTTCTAGACGAGTACCTTCTTGAGAACGTCGAGCGCGCGATTGTGCGCACCGGAATCAAGCCGTCGCAGATCAAGCTCGAGATCACCGAGAGTGATGTGCTCCGGGACGCCGCCGAGGCTACCCGTCGGATCAAGGAGCTCGCTCGACTTGGGGTTGATGTCTTGATAGACGATTTTGGGACGGGTCAATCGTCGCTCTCCTATCTACGCAACCTCCCGGCGCGCTTTCTCAAGCTCGACCAGGAGTTTTGTCGCGAACTCGAAGAAGCCCCGAGCAAGAATGCCTTCCTCGCGCACGTGATCCACGCGATCAAGAGCCTCGACAAGACGGTAGTTCTCGAGGGAGTGAACTCACGAAACCAGGCTCGTAACGGAGTGCTCCTGAACATCGATCTGTTGCAGGGAAATCTCTTTGGCAAGGCGATGCCGGCAAGCCGTTTCGAGGAACTGCTCGATCGTGCGCGAAGGCCGCGGCCTACAAAAAAGTAGGAA
>JBMCTC010000028.1:0-19882 GCA_048624115.1 Spirochaetota bacterium | reverse complement strand
CTCCGGCGGGATGGCTCGCGTCGCGGGTGGGTAGATAGAGGTCGAAGGTTAGTTCGCGCGCCCTACCAGAGCTCGTCTGGACAGAAGCGACGGGAACATCCCACACCACTCGACTTGTCCACGGTGATCTCATGATTTCCCCATTACCGAATTGTATCGTACCAGATGCCATTCTGGAATAGTCCAGAAAGACCCTTTATGGCCTCCGTCAACCGAACCGGCCGCGCTCTGACCTGCCGTCCAACCATCGCGAGCAAAAAACGGTTCTGACGAGCAGATTTCGTTTGACGGTTCACAGATTTGGCCCTATTCTGGTATATATCATGTACGCAACCAAGGATATATCAGTTTGAGTAATCGAATCGAGCTATCCGTCGCATCAAGGGGTCAGCTGCCCGACGAAGCGACCCGAAGGTCGGGCGTTACGCCTTTTCTGACGAGCGTTCGAAAGCATTATCAACTCTACATACTCGTCATTCCGGGGTTTCTCTTCCTCGTGATGTTTCGCGTGATTCCCGGGTTTGGCTCGCTCATAGCTTTTCAAGACTTCAGCATATTCGGGGGGTTTTGGGAGAGCGAATGGGTTGGTTTGAAAAACTTTCGGGATATGTTCCTCTACCACAACTTCATGCGCATCTTCCGGAACAGTTTGATTATTGGGTTCCAGCGGGTTGTATTCTCGTTTCCCATTCCGATTCTGCTTGCCCTGCTGTTGAACGAAGTTCGGGCCCAAGGGTACAAGCGGACCATTCAGACGCTGGCCTACTTCCCGCACTTCCTGAGTTGGGTCATTGTCAGTCAGATCTTCATCAATCTGCTCAACCCCGATGGTGGATTGGTCAACGTCATTCGTGAGAACCTCTTTGGTCTCGATCCCCGCTTCTTTATGATCGAGCGGTCGTTCTTCAGACCCATTGTCGTTGTCTCCTACACGTGGAAGCAAGCCGGATTCGATTCGATCATCTATCTCGCGGCGCTGTCTGCGATCGATCCGCAACTCTACGAGGCGGCTGCCATCGACGGGGCAGGTCGATGGAGACAGCTGTGGAGCATCACGCTTGCCAGTCTCGCGCCAACGATCGTTACTCTCTTGCTCATCAACATAGGCCGATTCCTCGAGATCGGGTTTGATCAAATCTGGACGCTCGCGAATCCAATTGTGTGGGAGGTGGCGGATATCTTTGATACGTACGTCTATCGAGCGGGTTTGCTCGATGGTGCGTATAGTCTGACTACGGCTGTCAACCTGTTCAAGTCGGCGGTGAGCTTGGTCCTCCTGCTCGGAGCAAACTCGCTTGCGAAGCGATTCTCCGGGACGAGCATTTTCTAGGAGCGAGTGAATGGCACACACAAAAACAAGACGGTTGTCAGCAGCCCGGAAAATGGGGGCCACTCGCGCTGGTGAGTACAGCATTATCATCGCGCTTGGTTTTATCGGCCTGATTATGCTGCTTCCCTTCGTAAACGAGATCGCCAAGAGCTTGAGCAACCCGTTGGTCGTACAGCAAGGGCGGGTCACGTTCTTTCCGATCGGTCTGACGCTTGGCAATTACGGCTACTATATAGACCCTGAGTTCGACGGATTGTGGCGTTCATTCTTGAACTCCTTTTACATTACGTCGATCGGAACGGTGTGGAGTGTGTTCTTCACCGCATCTATGGCGTATTCGATGTCCAAGCCGGCGGAGATATTTCGCGCTGGAAAGTTTCTCTCGCTTTTGCTGGTCTTTGCGATCGTCTTTTTCCCGCCGATGATTCCCTACTTCCTGACGGTGCGTTCGTACGGACTCATGAATACCCGTTGGGTCATTATCCTGGCGCATACGATCGGTCCATTCAATCTCCTTATTGTGCGGACGTACTTCCGCAGCCTCCCGCAAGAACTCTTTGACGCCGCCGAAATGGACGGGGCGAGCGAGTTCCGGCAGTGTTTCCAAATCGCGTTCCAGCTCAGCAAGCCGGCGCTCGCTACGATCGCAATCTACACGGCGGTGCTGCTCTGGAACATCTACCTGCACTCGTTGCTTTTTATCCGCGATCCGGAGATTACACCGCTGCAGCCTGTTGTTCGTTCTCTTCTCGCGCAGAGCGAGGACACCGGAGCGGTTACGCTCGAGGTGAACCCGTTTCGGAACGCGCAGTCCGCGAAGAGTGCGTTGGTCATTCTGTCAATACTACCAATAGCAGTTGTCTACCCGTTTTTACAGAGACACTTCACCAAGGGGGCGTTGCTCGGTTCAGTGAAGTGATCTGTCAAGATTCTTCTCAAGGAGGAAGATATGCAAAAGCTATCGCGATTAGTCGTCGTAGCCATTGTGCTCATGCTCATGGTCGCGGCGCCGGTGCTTGCTGCCGGTGGGGCTGAAGAGGCGGAAGAAGGGGAAACCCACCGATTCTCGTACGCCACCGGTCCATGGGACGTAAGCCAGGGCAGGATTCCTGTCGAAGAGCAGCCGGAGGATCCCTACTTCCAGTACATCGAACAGACCGTCGGTGTCGTGCCTCTTACTCAGAGTTGGGAGTGGGAGGGGTCGACCGGATACGTCCAGGGATTGCGACTCGCGCTCGCTGGTGGTGAAGAGTTCGGGGCAATCATGCCGTGGTCACCGGCTCTTGTACAAGAGCTTGTAGACGCCGGGCGTGCGATCCCGCTTGACGACTATCTCGAGAATGCGCCCAACACTGCTGCAATCTACAGCGAAGAAATATGGGATGCGATCCGAACCCAACAGGGCGGACAGATCTACTACATCCCACAACCGAGTCCGAAGGTTACCGTTCGCGCCGGGTTCATTCGTCAGGATTGGCTCGATCGAGTCGGCCTCGATGTCCCGACTACAAAGGAAGAGCTGCTCGAGGTCTATCGCGCGTTCCGCGACCAAGACGCGAACGGGAACGGCGATCCAAACGATGAGATCCCCGTCTCTGGTCGTCAACTCTTTCGCTGGTTCGACGACCTGTTCTTAATGCACGGTGTCTCGATGTTTGAGGGTCATCCTCACTGGCGCTGGGACGAGGATGAAGGTATCTTCGAGTCCGACCAGGTCTCCGACGAGATGTTCGAGGCGGTGAAGTTTATCAACCAGCTCTACGAAGAAGGGCTGATGGATGTTTCCATGCCGGCGCAGACAAACGCCGACTGGACGGCCAAACTCAACGAGGGTCGTATCGGGCATTACTTCCATCTCGTCAATGAGGTGCCCAACAAATCTGCGTTCGCTTTCGAAGAGGGTGGAGACGAGACCGGAGAGGCGCACTGGGCGGTGATGGCGCATCCTCCTATCGTGAGCGGCGTCGGTCAGCAGCCGTATATCTTCCCCAACGTAGGACCGCCTCGCTTTATGATGCTCACCGATGCAGAGCAGCCCGAGCGAATCATGGAGTGGGTCGAGTGGGGCTCTAGCCCTGAAGGCCTACGTTACACTGTCCTCGGAATCGAGGGTCTCAACTATATCGAGACCGAAGATGGCGACGTCGAGGTTACCAATCCGGTTCCACCAGCTCGATTCACATTTGCCGGAGGTTTCGGCGACGTGCCCGACGACCTCATCGCACTGCAGCAGTTCGGAGAGCTCAAGGTCGAGTTCATGAACGCAGTTTGGCCAAACGTTGAGCCGACGCAGGACATGCTCATGCCGAACACTATCTACGAAGGCTACACCGACTTCTTGCCAAACCAGGCAACGATGTACCGCGAGATTGTCGGACAGATGATCACCGGTCAGGTCGAGCCGACTCAGGCGAACTGGGACGCCTACGTAGAGGACTGGTATGCGGCAGGCGGTCAGGTTGTTACCGACCGTGCAACCGAGTGGTATCGCGACTTCTACGGAGAGTAGTCCCCGCGAGTGATCAAGGGTTCGGTGCGGTCGCTTTGCGGCCGCACCGTTGTATTATTTCCTTATCCGAGTATCCAGATGGCAACCGAGAATCGACAGACTCGATACCTTTACGAAGAAATTCGCGACGAGATTCTCCGCCGGATCAAGGAGGGAGAGTATCACGTCGAGCAGCGACTTCCGAGTACTCGTGCCCTCGTGGAAGAGTTCTCGACAACCCCGGTAACGATTAATCGGGCATTGAGCGATCTGGTCGAGTCCGGGCATATCACGCGGGTTGCCAAATCCGGCTCGTTCGTCAACGCGCGAGACCAGTGGAACGGTGGTACGCGGGCCAGGACCGGACTGGTCGGTATCATTGCATTTGACATGAAGGTCTCGGTCTACTGGACGCAGGTTGTCGAAGCAATGCAGCAGGCGCTGGAATCACGAAGCATGCATGCCGTAATCGGCTACTCAGAACACAGCTTCGACAAAGCGCATAACTACGTGGATGATCTGATCGATAAGGGGATCGATGGGCTGATCTACGTTCCAATAGACGCGCCAAGTGAACACCAGTACGAGGAGCAAAACCGCCTCGTCTGCGAGCATATCGAGCGGCGTGGAGTACCGTTTGTACTCTTTGACCGACGTCTCGCAGACGATCGTTTTTCATCCGTAACTGCCGACGTCTATGGCGCGGGAGAGCAGCTCATGGATGCACTTGCGAAGGCCGGCTCGAAGAGGCCGCTTTGTTTGACTGTCGAGTACAGCCAAGCGATACGCGGGCGCGAGCTTGCCTTTCTCGCCGCCGCGAGCCGACTCGATATGCAGGTCGATGACTCCCGCATCTTGCGGTTCCCGAGCCCACGTGTCTATTCGCATCAGATCTCAGAGTTCGCACGAATGATCACAAATGCGCCGAGCTTTGACGCACTCTACATCGCGAACTCAAACCTCTACAGCAACTTCCTACGCGTGGAAGCGACGGAGCAGAAGCGTTGGGACGTTCCGATCGTGACCTTCCGCGACTTGGAGACTGCGCAGCCCGAGCGGCCGGTCGCCCGGGCACTACAGCCGGTTCGGCCTTTTGGGGCAGTTGCCGGGCAGTTGCTGTCACGCTTGATCGAGGGTGATGTGCCAGGGACCGAGTTTGGTGCCTACCAACACATTGTGGTTCCTATTCCAATCGAGGTCGATTAGCCAACGCGCCATAGGTCAACACCGCCGTTTGGGAGATATTGGCACCGAGCATCATGCATCCAGCGACGACCGTTCCCACGAGTGCAGTCAGGGGCGGCAATGAGAAAGCGATGGCAAGCTGCACGAGCACGTTTGCAACCGTCGCGACCGTAATAAACACCGTCGTGCGCCGTGACACCAGGATGCCGTTCAGCGTCGCTTGTACGAGGGCGAACACTGGAACTGGAATGATCACGACAATCGCGACGCGGAGGAGGGGCAAGAGCGCGGGGGGGGCAGCCATGACGACGCCGAACCAGATGTCGGCGAGTCCCGAAAGCCAGACGCCGAGGTAGACGAGCAAGAGCACGCCGGCGATGAGCCCGCCGAGAATCCAGATCGAACGGTTCTGATCGGGTTTCTTGGAGTTAAAGCGTGCAATGACTACCTCTTGGAACGAGAGGCCGATTGCGCCGAATATGAATAGGTAATTCTGGACGAGCGGCCACGCGGCAAGCGAGGCAATCGGGGAATCCGAGCGCGCAATCGCAAAGGCGGTCAATGGACGAGCGATCATGACTATTAATGAGGTAAGGGCCAACGGCACGTAGAACTTCCAGAGCCTGCGCTGCGACCACTCCTCCTCATCGGTTTCGGGTAGCGCGGGGAGAAGACGACGCACGAACATGGTGCGAGCCGCGAGGAACCCCGCCAATAACCCGGCAACAAATGCTGTTGCGGCCACGACATAGCCCGGTTGAGCCCACTGGGGTGCGATGCTCGGAAGGGCGAGACCGACCGCGAGGACCGCGAGGGTTACCCCGAGGCGAACGACCATGGTCAGACTGACAACACGGGTCTGCCCGGCTTGGATCAGCGCGCCTTGGTAGAAACGCCGAAACCCGACAAGAGCTGTTAATGGGATGAGGATCAGAAAGACCGTCTGCGCCACTGGAGTCAGTGTCGACGGAATGTGCAGGATGTTTTCGGTAATAAACCGAAAGACCGGGGGGAGTGCCAGCGCACCATGGACAAGCGTTAGGGATCCAACGAGCTTCTGCAATAGTCGACGTAGCTCACCGTAGGAGCGCCGACCCCTGACCACCGCAGTCCCCGCAGAGAGCATCTGCACGATCGGTCCGTGAATGAGTGTTGCGATGCTAAAGGCAACCTCGAATCCCGCGAGGCCTTCTTCAGGCCGCGGCAGTCGTGTGACGACCGCACTCATCGCGGGTTGTTCGATGCCCATGATGAGCCACATGAGCGCAAGCGGGATCCAGAATACGGTGAGTTGTCGGAGCGAGAACATTTGCTTGTTTGTCATTCGACCTACACTGAGATCAAGCTAACCCGAAGGGGAGAAAAGACCAAGAAGGAGAATTGTGATGAGTTCCGATATCTATTCATTCGATCGAACCATGAGTAAGGATACGCTCGAAGCGTATCTGCAAAGGGCAGTAACATTCAACGGGGCCGCCGGCTCTCCGAACTGGGACGACGATGTCCGCATGATCACGGAGACCGGCGCCCTCTTTCTCGGGCGCGCCGCCTACGTCTGGGTGATGCCAGAGGACGACGAGGAGCAGTTTCGGCAGGCGGGGAAGTTTGCGGCAAAGGTCCATGCGGCAGATCCACGCATCATCCTCCAATCCTGCGTATTTGAGTCGATCTACCCCGACATCGATACGATCCCGATTCCCAAGTGGGTCTTCGAAGAGTTTGGGGATGCTCCCGAAGAGCGGTGCTTCCGCTTCGACCAGACACACGATCTCGCCCGGCGGGATGAGTACGCCTGGTCCTTTGGTGAGGGTGGAACGTGCCCTGACATCACAAAACGCGAATCGAAGTACTGGTTCTATTATCGAGCACGGCGATACATCGACGCCGGCTACGAGGCAATCCACCTCGGTCAGCCCCACATGTACGCCGACCGCGATCCCGGCTATCGAGCGTTTGCCGATCTGTGTTCTCGGATCCGGGCATACGCAGCGAAGGCCGCGAGACGCCATCTGGTTCTGCTCGACGCGCACACGCACGGAATCGTGGTAGATGGGAAGCAACTCTTCGATTGGCATTCCAGGCCGCTCTCGGCAACGAACTGGCTCGATCGGCCCGAGCAAATCATGCTGCAGGTAAAGGGGCGAAGCTTGGGCGGAGTCTCGCCGCTCGGCTTCGAGTGCGAAACAACGCCCTACCTCTACGAGGTCGATAACTGGGGTGGGTATTCGGTCGAGCCCGAGCGCTGGTACGAGCCGGGAGCACGCGAGGCGGTGCGACGCTGGGGCTGGGACGATATCTCGTGGTTTGCCCACCAGCCGAAGGAAGAGCGGCATCGGTTCATGCGCTATGCAGCGCTCTGGTGTCGGGCAACGGATCGGGATCTTTACTTCCAGCCGGTACTCAGGCGGCTTCTTGGTGAGGCGGGGATTGCGGCAGACTCCGATGGAACTCCTGACGTAAGGGCAACTCACGGCGCGTACGACAAAAAAGCCAAGGCAGAGCCTACCATTTGGCACTACCGTGCAAATCGCGTGTTGCCCGACACGCCCGACGGCTTCGCGGACGAAGACGTGGTGAAGGAGATCTTCTCCTACGAGGACCCCGAGTGGCTTCTCGAGTATCACGAGCGCGTTCGTGCCTACGGCTCCAAACTCACCCCGGAGGTGCCCGGCGTGCCACGCACCGTTCCCGGCCCGGTCATCCTGGTGGGCGAGGTGCAGGAGCTCTTTGGGGGGCGGCCGGGCGACAACTACGATGCGTTCAGCCATCTCTACCAGACCGGCGACTGGATTCACGAGCGGGTGCTCGTTGTTCCGGACACAGGACGCTGGACCTTTGCCGTGGGTGTCGGCGGAACCGGCACCGACTATCATCGCTCAGGCGGTGCGCAGCGCGGGCGCGACTACGAGTTGGTGATCAATGAGCCGGTCACGATTGCGCGCTTCCGCTTTGATGTGGCAAAGCGGATTCTCACGGTCGTAGATGCCGAGGGTGCGTCGCTACTCGCTTGAGTCGCGAAACGATTCCCAGATGTCGTTCGCGAGGAGCTCCGGCTCCTCGAGGGCGGCAAAGTGCCCGCCCCTAGGCATGCGCGTCCACCGCGCCAGATTGAACTTGCGTCGCGCCCACTCCCGCGGCGGCTGCATGAGGTCGGCGGGGAAGAGCGCAAACGATATTGGAGCGGGCACCGTTTGAGGATCGTTCGCCGATGCCTCGTCGTAGTGGGCGGTCTCGTAGTAGTAGCGGGCCGATGAAGTTGCCGTGGCCGTGAACCAGTAGATCGAAATATTCGTCAGCAGCTCGTCGCGGGAGACCGCCCGCTCGAGATCGCCGTTGTGGTCGGTCCAAGCGTGGAACTTCTCGACAATCCAACCGGCGAGCCCGGCCGGAGAATCGGTCAGTCCGTAGCCGAGCGATTGCGGCTTTGTTGATTGAATGGCGGCGTAGCCTACTCCGTCGGGGTCTTGACTCTCGTCGAGGCGTTTCCGTTCCTCTTCGGTGACGTTGCGCATCGGATCTTGCTTCGGGGCAAAGAGCAACGCCATGTTCAGGTGAGCTGCCACAATTCGCTCTTGTCCGAGTCTCGCCATCTTGAGCGCGATCCCTGCACCGAGGTCTCCGCCCTGTACAAAGAAGCGCTCGTAGCCGAGATCGCTCATCAATCTGAAGAAGAGTCTGCTCGCAGCTCGTGTCTCGAAGCCTGGGGATTGCGGGGCGCTAGAAAACCCAAAACCGGGAATCGAGGGGCAGACTACGTGAAAGGCGTCTTCCTTGCGGCCGCCGTGGCGTTCGGGTTCCGCCAGCACGTCGATGATCTTGTGAAACTCGAAGACCGAGCCCGGCCATCCGTGAATCATGAGTAGCGGCCGGGCGTCCGCGTGAGGAGAGGGGCGGTGAATAAAGTGCAGGTCGATCCCGTCGTAACCGGCCACGAAGTGCGGAAACGCGTTGAGTCGCTCTTCCCACCGTCTCCAGTCGTAATTCTCGCGCCAGTAGTCGCAGAGCTCTCTGAGGTAGCGAACCGGCGTGCCGTATTCCCACCCCTCACTCAATGGCGCAGGCCACCGCGTACGCGCGAGCCTCTCGCGAAGGTCAGTGATCTGTTCGTCGGGGATACTCACCGTAAAGGGTCGGATCGACGTGCTCATAGAGAAACCTCCGGTGTCAGCGACACATTTTGCTTACGAGATCTGTAGGAGCGGGGCTGCATGCCGGTGTGCGAGCGAAACTGCCGGTTGAAGTGTGAGAGGTTTCCAAACCCCGCCTCGGCGGCAACCTCGACGATCGGGTTGCGCGTCTCTTCGAGAAGCGTGCATGCGCGTGCGATCCTAATTCGGTTGATGTAGGAAACGAATGAGTCGCCGGTCATGCGCCTGAAGAAGCGAGTGAAGGTAGGAACACTCATGCGCGCCATGTCGGCCGCCTCGGCGAGCGACGGTGTCCTCTGCTCTACTCGCCCCGTCTCTCCGGCAAAGCGTTCCACGATCCGAGCGATGAGCTGGTAGTCGGCTTGGACGCCGGAGGCGTGGTAGCCAGCGCTCGCAATCGGACGCCGCTGGTCGTCGTCGCAGAGGAGGGCAAAGAGCTCGAGCAGGGTGACGACTCGATGGATCCCTTCGCGCTCGCCGAGTTGCTTGACCAGTGGAGCTGCCGCGCGGCAGGTCTCCTCTCCAAACACCACTCCTCGCTCGCCGCTTGCCAGCAAGGTGCGAACCTGTTCGAGCTCGACCCTGCCGAGAAGCTCGGTCCCGAGCGAAGCAACAGAAAAGGCGACGACCCAGAATTTCGCATGGTCCGACTCGAGATCCCACCGATGGGGAAGATTTGGGCTGATGAGGACGAGTTCGCATCCGCGAATCGGTTGCTCGTCGTCACCTACCACTCGTCGCGCCCTGGGCGTCTCGATCAGATTGAGTTCAAACTGAGGATGGTAGTGATAAAAGACGCCGCCCTCGTTTATCGAGTGGTACTCCCACAAAAAGAGCTCGCCGGCTCGCTGCTCGGGGAAAATGTGTCGTGCTAGCGTGTCAAATCGCGGGGTAGCTCTCATAGTGATCGGATCGTATCAGAAATGTGAGCAATTCAACGTAGATCGTCAAGCAAATCGATGCGATACTATCATCATGCAGAAGCTTCGAGTCGCAATGATTGGCTGTGGTGGATACGCGGGGGCTCACGCTCGCCGGCTTTCCGCCCGAGAAGATGTAGAGATCGTCGCTCTTGCGAGCCGCACTGAGGCGAGTATTGCCCGCCTTGTCGAGCGGCGGCTCGCCGAGTACAAACCAGCGCCGAGGCGCTACACATCACTTGACGAGCTCTACGCGAAGGAAGAACTCGACGCGGTGGTGCTTTCCACGCCGCACCATCTCCACTTCGAACAGGCGATGCAGGCGCTCGACGCCGGCTGTCACGTGCTCATCGAAAAACCGATGGTCACAAGCTTCGCAGATGCGAAGGCTCTGGCTGCGCGAGTTGAAGAGCTCCACGATGCAGGCGACGATCGCGTCGTTTCGGTCTGCTACAATCCCGGCTTCTCGAAGCCGATGCGCCTCGTTCGCGAAGCCGTTTCGGCCGGCACGCTCGGCGATCTCGAGCTGGTGACCGGCTATATCGCCCAGAACTGGAAAACCCTGACCGCTGGAAGCTGGCGGCAGAAACCGTCCGAATCGGGTGGTGGGCAACTCATGGACAGCGGCGCGCACCTCTTGCATAGCGTACTGTCTTCCGTCGGCTCCGCGCCGTCGGAGGTCTTTGCCTTCTCGGCTTCGCTGGACGCGCCGGTAGATATCAACTCGACGGTGACTATTCGTTTTGGGAACGGTGTGATGGCAACGATTACGATTGGCGGCAACTGCACGGTCGATGGCGGGGCGACGAGCTTCGTGTTTTCGGGTGGACGGATCGACGTCGATGCGTGGCGCGGCGAGTGGATTCGAACCTACCGCGCCGAAGGCGAGCCCGAGGTGCTTGAGGGTCTCGGCGAGCCGAGCCCGGACGACAACTTTGTAGACGCGATTCTCGGGAAAGCCGCGTTGGATGTAGATGCTCGCGACGGTCTGCGATTGGCAGCCCTCATGGACGCGATCTACCGCTCTGCCGAGTCGCACGCACCGGTTCGCATGTCTGCGGCTCATTCGGAGTAGTCGTGGCACTAAGCGCCGGCGTCGCTCAGAGTGAAATAACCCCTCCGGTGGGAACCGATCTTGCTGGATGGTGCTTTGGCCCGAGCCGAGGCGTCGCCGACTCGCTCTACGCCCGCGCCCTCACGTTGGTTTGCGACGGCGAGCCTCCGCTCGTCTTGGTTACCCTCGACCTCATTGGTCTTGGAACCGAGTACGCGAGCACTCTGCGCGACCGACTCTCCAACCAGCTCGGAACGACCCGCGAGCGGATCATTCTCTCCTGCTCGCACACCCACTCCGGCCCGGGCGCAATGCCAATCCGGCGATGGGGAAAGATCGACCCGCACTACATCGACTCGCTGCTCTCGTCCATTGAGCTTACCGTCCACCGGGCTCGCGGGGCAGTTGAGCCGGCTACGCTTGTGTCGGACCAGGGCCTTGTAACCGGCATCTGCGACAACCGTCGCGGCGATCGGGGCAACATCGTGGACGAGCGAGTTCCGGTAATTGTGGTGCGCCGCGGTGATGGCTCGCCGATGGCGATCCTCTACAATTTCTCGTGTCATCCCGTTGCTGCCCACAACGACCGCAACCTGATCTCCGCCGACTTTCCCGGCTACGCCGCGAAGCGGATCCAGTCTACCCTCTCCGGTGCCCAGCCGATGTTCACCCTCGGCGCTGCCGGAGACGTGAATCCGGTGGAGTTTCACAAACTCGATCTCGCGATTCGCTACGGAAACGATCTCGGGCAGCGCGTGGTCGATATCGCGCGCGGCGCTGCAGATGGTCCATCCCGTCGCGGCGAGCCTTCTGAGACAACCCCGGGTGCGCAGGAAATCGACGTCGCCTCGACCGTCGTCGAGCTTCCCGTCGCCGAGCTCCCCGACCCCGATTGGCTCGCCGAGGAGCGTGACAGGTGGTACGCGGAGGCCGACCGGCTTCGAGCGAGCAACGGCCCGCACAGCAAAATCGAGGATGCACTGATCAAGGCCGAATGGGCGGCTGAGGCGCTCGATATCGTCCAGCGTGGAACCGCCCAGACCCATCTCGAGATGGAGATGATTGCGGTGCGTCTCGGGAGTGCGGCGCTCCTTGCGCTACCGGGGGAGCTTTTTGTAGAGATCGGAATGCAGATCAAGAGTGCCTCGCCCTTCGAGCCGACGGCGATCGTTCAACTCGCCAATGGAGCGATCGCCTACCTCCCCACGGCGAAGGCGTTTCGCAAGGGAGGCTACGAGACCGACTTCTCGGCGAAGGTCTACGGCGTCTACATGCTTACCGAAGAAACAGAACAGATTATTGAAGGCGCGGCGCGGAAGCTCTTTGCGCAGCTTGCCGCGAACGCGACGAGAGACTAACAGGAGGACCATATGAGTGATCAAGAGAAGCTCGCCATTCACGGCGGCACCCCGGTGCGGACAGAGCCCGTGCCACAGCGAAAGCCCTTTTCAGAGGCCGAGCTCAAGGAAGTGACCGAGGCGTTGCAGAGTGACAATCTCTTCTACGCCGGCGGATCGAAGGTCTACAACTTCCTCGATAAATATCGAAAGACCTACGGCGTGCAGAACGTTGTGCCTTCTTCCTCGGGAACCGCAGCGCTTCATGTCGCGCTCGGTGCGCTCAACTTAAATCCCGGCGACGAGGTAATTGTACCGCCGGTTACCGATATGGGATCAATTGCCCCAATCGTGCTCTGCGGCGCGATTCCGATCTTTGTCGACATCGAGCTCGAGAGTTTCAACCTCGACCCCGAGGACGTGAAGCGGAAAATCACCGACCGCACCAAGGCGATCATGGTGGTTCACGTTTGGGGCCGCCCGGCCAGACTCGCAGAGATTCAAGAGATCGTGAAGGGGAAAGACATCGCGATTATCGAAGACTGTGCCGAGTCACATCACGTGCGCTACAAGGGAAAGCTCCTCGGGACAATGGGCGATTTTGGATGCTTTAGCTTTCAACAGTCGAAGCACATCACGAGCGGTGACGGTGGCGCGACCATCGTGAACAACGAGCGCTACCTTCAGCGCGCAGAGCTCTTTGTGGACAAAGGCTGCGACTGGACTAAGGACCGCGTCTACAGAAAAACCTACGCCTTTATGGCTCCCTGTTACCGGATGACCGAGCTACAGGGCGCAGTTTTGAGTGCCCAGATGGACAAGCTGCCCGGTATCATCGAGGCGCGATCGAAGGCCGGCGGCTGGCTTGCCTCTCAGCTTCAGGATCTGCCGGGCGTCGTGCCTCCCCCCATGCCCGACGAAGAGTTTGGACACGGCTACTGGGGCTTTCCGCTTCGTGTAGTTGAGGAGGAGCTCGGCGCGACCCGCGACGAGTTTCGAGAGGCGCTTGCCGCCGAAGGCGTTAAGAGCGACGTCTGGATCGGGAAGCCGCTCTACCTCTACGACGCGCTGGCCAAGCAGGTGAGCTTTGGCGACTCGCAGTGGCCGTTCAAAGGAGCCGGAAACGATCAGGGACCTTACGAACCGGGAATGTGTCCCAATGCCGAGAAGGCGTTTACGCAGCTCTGCAACGTTGTCCGCATCCACGAGCAGATCACAGAGGATGAGCTTGCCGATGTTGCGAAAGCGATTCAGAAGGTAGCGAAGGGCCTCAAGAAGTAGCAGTCAACATAAGTCGAACACACAGCCGGCAGGGCCATCTCAATGCGGTGGCCCTGCTTGCCTATTCGATGCAGTAGAGTATCCATCTTCCGCGGCGGTGGCGTGCCGATGCTCCGCGAATCTCTCGTACGAGGCGCTCATCGTCCTTGTTCACCTCGAAAATCGAGTCGTGGTTGAGTGGCCTCACGACAAGCGACTCGCAGGTGCTCACGATCCTGAACTCAGTCGGTGCCGCGCCGGAAGCTCGCCCTCGCCCGGCTCCTTCTTCCCGATCTGCTCCCATACACTCTCCCCTGTCGCGGCATCGAGGCCCACGAGCTTTCTCCGCTTCCGCCCCGGGCACGCCTGGTAGAGCCGTCCATCCTCGACCGGCGGCGGGCCAAGCGCGGGGAAGTATCGTACGAGTTTTCACGCTGTTTGCTTCCGCTTCCGATTTGCGACAATCAGCCCCGCCAGTACCGCGGCTGCCCCCACAATCTGCAGAGCAGTGATCGAAGTGCCGAGGATTATCCACGACAAGAGCATGGTGGTCGGAGGGCTTGCGAGGAAGAGCGAAGAAGCCTCATGCGGCGATGTTTCTTCAACAAGCTGCCACAAGAGGAAGTACGCGGCGAGTGTCGGTATGAGTGCAATGGCGAGGAGTAGTCCGGCGGTCGCCCACGACCATTGGATGAAGATCTCGGGGTTTACGAGCATGAGGAGCGCCGCTGCGACCGCTGCGACGGCCGTCTGGTTTCGAAGCGAACGTAGTTTCGGGGCCGGCGCCCTGCGACGCCCCGTTACGCCGGAGCTATCTCGGTCGTCTCTTGCGCCCACGCCGTCGCCCCGCTTTTGGACAAGTACGGCGGCGGTCATGCTCGAGATCGAGATAAGCGGGAAGACAAACACCCACAGTGGCGCACCTCCAAGCTGCGTCTGCTCGAACACGACCGCAACCACACCGGCAAATGCGAGCAAGAGCCCGAGCCAGAACTGAGTTCCTAACTGTTTCTTCTGTGCGAAATGTGTGACTGTCGCAGCCACAAACGGTTGGAGGGCGTTGAGGATTGCGTTTGCACCTGGCGAGAGCCCGTATCGCTGCCCCTCGATAACTGCCCACAGCCACACCGCCTGCGCGAGCAAGCCCGCCGCTGCATCGCGAGCAAACGACTGCCGGCCTTGAACCAAGGCAGCATCGCGCAGCGGATCACGCTCCCTGCGAGACCGGCGTCGATGCATCAGATCCAGCACCCCGATGATTGCGGTAAGAATCACGGCGGCTACGGAAAAGCGCACCAGCAGCACAACGCTCGTACTCGCGAGTGGGTAAATGAGCTCTGCCCCGATCCAGCCACTGCTCCAACTCAGCACAAATGCGAGCTGGAGGCTGCGAAGCTTGGCGCCCTCGGACATACTGACTAACGTAGTGGCGCTTCGCAAATTCTCCAAACGGTGCTCGGGCGGCCTCTTCGCGACTCGACCGTCACGGGCTCACCCAAAGCCGGTGAATCTGGTATATTCCCCGGTATGAGTCGATTCAAAGAGGCCGACGCTATTGTCCGTAAAACCATCGGGACGTCGGCTGCTCTGCCCGTTCTCTTGCTTGGTATTTCGTCGGTCGTTTCGTTCTTGTACGCCCTCCTGTCGCTCAACCTCGTAATGATTGTGGTTGGCGCCGGTGCCATGTCGCTCACCTTCATGGTGTTCTACCAAATGGCCGAGCGAGTCACGACTCGTGGCGAGTTCGTCAAACTCGACTACGCGGTGACCAACGCCTTTGTGACCTACGGCAATATCGGGAACTTCGTTCTGCAGTCGATTGCACTCATCCTCGCCTGGAGCAACTCGGTTGTTGGAATCGGCCTCTATTACGTACTCTACGTAGTTGTGCCCGGGTTGCTGATCGCGATCATTGTTGCAAAGCGTCCGTACTCGAGCAAGGACAACAAGGTCAAGATGGGTCTTCTCGAGCCGGTCAAGAAGAGGAACCGCACCAAGCTTGTGAGCCGAAGCGCGCTCGGCGGAATCGGCGGATCGATCCTCTCGTGGCTCGACGCCTTTGTCTGGGCCGCGACGGTTGTCATCTTTATCAACTCATTGCTCTTTCAGATCTACCAGATTCCCTCAGAGTCGATGGTTCCCGAGCACTACGTAGGATCGCGCGTCTTTGTGGTCAAGCCGTTTACCAATCCCGAGATTCCCCTCTCGCTCGTGCGGATTCCTGTGACCGGCGGCATCGATCGATTCGATCAGTACGTCATCAATAATCCTCGCTACAATCTTTCGAAGACGGCTGTTCTGCGCGAGTATCTGATCAATGGCATCTTTATGCTCAGTTTCTCGTTGATCAACATTCCCAAGACTGACGCAGACGGACGTATTATGTTCGATCCTCTTATCAAGCGCCTGATTGCGCTTCCGGGTGAGCAGATCGTTATGGCAGACGATGTCATCTACCTGCGCGACGACGTTAACGAGGCGTTTGCGGTGCTCGAGGGCGATGCGCAGCACTCGTGGAACTTCGTCAACGAGCAAGCGGTCAATATGGCTCGGCTCGAGTATCTGGCAGTCAACCAAGAGGCGCGCGCGCAGATGCTCGCGTGGGACCGCGAAAAGCGAGCGCTCTTGGACACCTACGAGGCCGATATGCGGGCCAAGCTCAACCGCCTCGAAGCGACCGACCTCACTGCGATTGCGTCAGACTCGGTCGTCGCGGTTGGCGACTTCACTCCGTTTCAGATCGCAACCCAGCGCAACGCCGCGCGCGCATCATTGCTGAACCAGGGTCTCATTGAGGATCACCTGCAGCTGCTCGCCACCGATCCCGAGCAATTCGTCTCGCTCGCGCGCGACTATGCGTTTGAAGCGTATGACGCGGTTTCCGACAGCGTGAGTGCGCTCACGCCCTACGAGCGCTCTGCATTCCAAGCTGAGTTGCTCTTCAAGGCAAAGCTGCTCGATGTTCTCGTTGCCGGGGCAGAGTCGCTTTCCAGCGGCGATAGCTCCGACTACCGCAACTCGTACAACGAGTTAATCGATTACGCGCGGACCTACATCGACTTTTACTTCGATCGTCGTAACTTCCGACCGTTTCCGGAAGATTCCACGCTGGCCGCGGGCGAGTACTTTTTCCTTGGTGACAATCGCTACAACTCGCTCGACTCGCGACAGTGGAACCCGCAGCCGGTCGGCCGCCGGCTCTTTGATCTCGATCCCTACAGTCTCGTCTACTCGAGCGTAAACGATCCGTTCTCGATAGACGAGCGACTCATTCGCGGCAAAGCGCTCTTTGCGGTGAACTAAGCGAAGGAGTGATCCAGCTCGTCTCTCGTGGCTTGCGCGCCCTCAGCCCCATCGCGTCGAAGGTCGCTCAAGTAGCGCACCGCGCAGAACAGCGCCACGAGTAGCGTCGCGGGTATAATCACGATTCCCGGCATGATCTCGTCACCCGCGAGCCCCATTGCCGTGAGCTTCGCGGTGAGGTTTGTCATCTGCAGGACGAGAAAGATCAAGTATACCGGCCCTGCGTAGTAGCCAATCGGATGTCGACGGAGCAGAAGCGCTCCTGAGACGATTGAGAGCGGCAGGAAGTAAGCCAGGTCAAAACCCTGGACGATCATCGTCGTGTAGTGTGCCAGCTCTGCCGGATAGAGTTCCCCCGACAACAGTGGAGGAACTACTACGCTCAACCAGAGCAGTGCAATGTTTGCTCCGTTTACGATCAGAAAGACTCCCGGTAGCTTCACCCGAACGGTGCGCGTCGGCTGCGCGGCTTCTGCACGACTCAGCTCGCTCAACTCCATTAGGAGCAGGAGCAGCGATCCGCCGGCAACAAGCACGTACACGAGGAACATCGAGTTGTACATCGCCATGCCGAGGTACATCGTGTACCCAACGAGGAAGTACGCCGTGACACCCGCGTGAATGAGTCGCCCGCCGCGACGGGCGCGAGGAAGCAGCACCGCCGACGCGAGAAGTGCCGGTACCGCGAGGAAGATGGTTACCCAGTCCTGGGCGATACCTTGAATCGCGACGTCTGCCGACATGTCTCGGTAGAGGCCGGTTCCGTAGATAAGGACCCGCTCCCCCCGAAGGGTGATAAACGAGTACGGATCCGGCCCACCGCTCGTCAGGACTCCTGCGAGTGCCGCTGCAAGCGCCGCCAGAGCGACGAAGCCTGAGAGACCTTGCATTACTCGTAGCTTGTGATGTGCGTTCATACGTTCTCCTTTTTCTTCTGTTCTATAACCGCGTAGTAGAGTCCCGCGGTTCGGGCAATCAACTCCTGTGCCGTCGGCGTCACGCCTCGCACGCGCCCCGTTGCTTGAAACGCAAGCTCGCCGTGCATGTAGGCGTGCAGGTAGCCTCCAATCGACCGCGCCTGCGCACCGAGCTCGGGTGCATCCCGTTCGAGAGCAGCCTCGAGCCACCGCAGAAATGCCAGTCCGGGCTTTGCGAGTACGGCATCTACTTCCGGGGGCGGCGTGCCGGTGATCGGGTCGAGCCACGCAAAGCGGTAGCGAAAGGGGTAGGCGACGCGGGGCACGCGCTCTGTATTGCCTGCGGCGAGGCCATCGGGCAACTGTCGCAGGAGGCGGTCGAGCGTTTCCGCCAGCGCAAACCACTCGAGCTCCTCCCACGTCGCGAAGTAGTTGTAGATGTTTGTGTGCGCGCAACCGACCTGGCGCGCAAGCTTTCGCATGTTGAGCTTTCCAAATGCATTCCCCGCGTCAATCATCTCGAGCAATGTGCCAACGAGATCATTCCGTGTAAGTGCCACGAAACCTCCATTCTGCGATTACCACCGGTAATTACCGGTGGTAATATAGCTGCAGAACAAATCCATATCAAGAGCGTCTGAATCCTTTTTTCGCACCGCCTTTCGAATTAGATTGAATAACTCCAAAAACGATATTAAAATAAATAACAATGAACCAAAGCCCCGCCCACGATAGCCAACTCTCTTTGCACTCCTACGCTCGGAGTGAGCGTGTCTCTGCGTAGCCCGGCGACCGTGAGCTATGGCGCCCTCCGCGCCGCGGGTTTGGTGGTGCCGGCCGCGCATAGGCTCGTCGCGCTCTTCCGCATCTCCATCGCAGGCTCGATCCTCTGCACGATCTACGCGCTCATCAACATCTCCACCGGCGTCACGGTCTTCCTCGCTCAGAACACACTCTTGACCATCTTCTTCGGAGCGACAGCCGGGTTCCTGCTCCGTGGTCAGCCCCGGAACGCGATCGACTTTGGCCTGTTGCCCGTTATCGTAATCACGTTTGCCGCACAAATCGCACACTTGTTTCTGGACGCAGTGCTCTTGTCGCACCTGCTCTACCTTCCGCTTCTCTTTATTATCGCGGTGCAGTTCGCGGCTCTCTTCGCGTGCCGACTCTACCAGGTGCTCATTCCCATTGTCTTGAGTGCGCTGGCTGCCGCGGCCATTTGCCTGCGCTATTGGGATGCGCTCGCGCAGAACGCAGCTGCGGGATCCGGGATTGTCGTTGCCTACCTCGTCATTGTCCTCTTGAGCCTCACAACGTACCTCGAGACACGGCGAGCAGACCGCGAGGTCGCGCTCCGCGAGAGCATGATCAGGGAAGTCCATCACCGCGTGAAGAACGAGGCAATTATGCTGCTCGGTCTCATTGACTATGAGATCCTCGAGGCCGAGTCCGAAGAGACCAAAGAAGCATTGCAGCGCGATCGGCAACGACTCGTGGCAGTGCTGAGCACCCATCGACATCTCATTGCGCCTTCAGAGAACAGGCTCATCTCACTCGACGCCTATCTTCAGGAGATCATTAGCCCCGTTGAGAACGATCTCCGTCGGGACAACGGACGGCGGCTCGTTGACTACCGGCCGAGCGAGGTCGAGCTCTCGAGCGCCGACGCGGTGAGCGTGGGCATCATCATAAATGAGTTGCTCTTCAACGCCGTGAAGTACGGGACGGACGACCCCGACGCGAAGATCGTTGTCCATGTCGAGCCACTCGAGAAAAAGGGATTGCTCGTGCGGCTCGAAAACAGACGAACGAGTGGAGTAGGCGCGGGGCGCGTTGAGCCCGCAAGCGGCGGGTTTGGACTGGCCTTCGTCGGGCAGCTCGCGACAACTATGGGCGGCCGTATGAACATCGACTCGGGCGATCCCTCTTCGTTCTCAGTT
>JBMCTC010000027.1:0-20678 GCA_048624115.1 Spirochaetota bacterium | reverse complement strand
CGTCTGAATCGACGGTGGGACAGGTCACCGACTCAGTTACAGACATTCTCGATGGGATTGAGGGGGTGCTCTCGGATATCGCGGACGTTCTCGAAAGAATCGACAGCGATAGCGTTGGAAGCATCCTTGCGCAGCTCGACACAATGCTTTCTGACAATGAGGGGGCCGTCTCTAGCTTGCTGCGGGAACTCGATGCTGCCGCGGCGGGACTCGCAGATGCCACCGGTGAGATTGACGGAGTGGTCGCCTCGGTTGGCGAGGTATCCGGGGATATGGAGTTGCTTGTTCGGCGAAGCGGCCCGGAGATAGAAGAGGCAATCGACACGCTCAACGACACGCTTCGGCTCTTGAACAATTTCGCATTTCAAATCAACAGCGACCCCTCTCTTCTCATTCTGCCGGAGGAGCGATAGTGAAGCGACTCGTAACGGCGCGATCCGCGCGCATCATTGGTATTCTCATTCTGTTCGCAACCTTACTCTCCTGTGTGAGCAGACCGGCCAATCCGCGATTTTTCTACACGCTCGATTACATTCCGAGCACGGAAGAGCCTGAGCTCGTTCAGGGCCAACCGTATCCGGTGAGTGTGCATATTCTCGACAGCGAGATCTCACAGGCATATACGAGGCCCCAGATCGTGCAACGAGGGTTGGGTCCGGAGTTCACCTACTTGGACAACAGACTCTGGGGAGTGGAGCTCTCCGAGACGCTGGCCGAGCTTATCGATCGACGGGTCGACGCATATAATCTCTTTGCTCGTACCCAGCGTGAATACGCCCGAGAAGAGTCGGACTATGAGATTCGCTCGGATTTGAGTGCGATCGAGTACGTGAACTATCGCGGTACGGAGCAAGCACTCGTTCGGCTCGACTACACGTTTTGGGACGTCTCAGAGGCGCGGGCTGTCGTCCAACACCGCGGCAATGTTCAGCAACCTATATTTGGCGGTGACGTTGCGCTCTTCGTGAACGAGGCAAACACCATTCTTCTCGACGAGCTGGATGAGTTTCTCCGGAAGGTTGTGACGTTTCTCGAGACCGGTGAAGAACAGCTTCGGAGCACCCAACCGAGTGAGCAAGCAGCGACAGCTGAGCGTGAGATCGCAGATGATTCCGAGGACGGGGAACAGGGAAGCGAGATGGGCGTGTTGATCTTACCCGCGCTCAGCGACAACGAGAATCAGCCGTTCTTTACCGTTCTCGACGACCAGGGAGACGTTGTCGCGAGCGCTCAATTCGGAGAACCGGTTTCGCTCGAAATTGGCCTTTACGACGTTCTTCTCGGATCGGGCCCCGACGAGGCTCGGATGCGTATCGACCAAATCGAGGTTGTGTCACGGCAACAGACGGTTGTCGAACCTACATGGGCCGCGATGACGGTCAATATCATAGAAGAGAGTCGCGAGCCTGTCCGCCTCCGCTACGATCTCTACGAGGCAGATACCGGCGAGAGCTTGGGCGGGCGCATCTCGCGTGGCGAGCCGTTTGTACTCTCCCAGACGGTGTGGATCCTCGATCCAGGCGAGTATAAGGTCATTATCAACAACCGACCGTTTAATACACTTCGCGACTTTGTGACCCTAAACCTCGACGCCGGTCAGTACGAACAGCTCACCATCGTCGTCGGTGGGGATGATACAGAAAACATTGTATCGATGATCGGAGCCGGCGATGTTGACATCGACGTCCTGCAGGAGGACGACAGCCCATTATCGCTGAGCAGTGCGCTCAATGCGAGCTTTTCGTTTACCTCGACGAACGAGAGTACGCCCGAAGATTTCGAGCTCATCTACTTCCTGGACTCTGAGATAGATACTGCCCTCGCCTACGAGCTCGGTTCGCTGCGGTACGAGCTGTCGAACACCTTGGCGATGAGCTTCAACGCTGCGGGGGATGAACCGCTTCGTGTGAGCTCGGACGACTTCCGATTGAGCAACACACTGCTCTACTCATTCACCGAGACGTATGGCCTCTACGCTCGTGTCGATGTGGACACGACCCTCGTCGGCGAACAAGTCGTGCCGGAAGACCCGATCGATTATGTCAAGCGAGAGGATGGTGAAATTGTGGAGCAACAGCAAGGGGCAGAGCGCGTGCAGCTTTCGCCGCCGTTTTTTCCACCCACGCTTGAAGAAGGCTTTGGACTCAACATAACCGCCCTTCGCACGCGGCGGATCGACCTTCAGTTTCGAGGAGGGATCGGGGCGAATCAGACGATCAACTGGGAAACGTTTGCAGAGAACGGAACGACGGATATCGGAGGCACTACCTACACAGTGTACGAGGCTCTTGAAACAGAGACCGATACGGGGTTCGAGGTATCGGCGTTTGCGACCTTTCTCCTACCGCTCAACACCTCAATTTCATCCAACGCGGAGTTGTTTGTGCCGTTCGATGGGGCTGCAGATGTCTCATTGCAATGGGAAAACGTAGTCAACGTCGTCCTCATCAACAACGTCTCAATCTACTATCGATTCCTGCTTCAGAACGCGGAAACTCTGGACGGAGAGGCATACTTCGTTCAAGATCACGGACTCTTTGTAAGGCTGAACTATCTGATTCGTCTATGAGAGTGCGGGACGGGACGCTGTACATCGAGGAGGATCTCACTCGAGCTACGGTTTCGGCGCTTTATCGCGAGTACGCGCGAGGCGGGTCGGCGAATATCGCCACGATTGACCTGTCGAAGGTCGGAAGAGCGGACAACTCGGGCGTAGCCTTTCTCGAGCACATCAGACGCTTACAAACGCAGCCGCCGGAGTACTATGGCGCAAATTTGAAGGTGCAGCGATCACTCGAGTTGTTCAGTGACGCCCGAGCTGCTGAGATAGAGACGCCTGAGCGGGAGCCGTGGCTCGCACGACTCGGCGGCGTGCTCTGGGATGGCATTTCCGCGGCAGGATGGCTCATTCAACTCTCTGCGGATATCACCTTTGCGACGTTGACCTCGCCGTTTGACCGCAAGTCGCGGCGTCGCGGCTCAGTCGCGGACCAGTGTGATCGCATCGGCGTTCAGGCGGTGCCGATTGTCGGCTTTCTCTCGCTGATTATCGGGGTAATCGTAGTCCTCCAGTCGGCGGCGCAGTTACGCCGATTTGGTGCCGGCCTGTTTGTGGTTGATCTGCTCGCGATTTCGATCACCCGAGAGACAGGCCCGTTGTTCACCGCGATCATCGTCGCGGGCAGAAGCGGTTCGGCGATTGCCGCGCAACTCGCCACGATGCGGGTTACCGAAGAGCTTGATGCACTCACCGTCATGGCACTTGATCCGGTCAAATACGTCATCGTCCCGATGATGCTCGGGATGATGCTCACGATTCCATTGCTCACCGGTCTCTCGATGCTTGTTGGAATCGGAGGCGGGCTCGGCATAGCTGCGCTCAGTCTCGATCTGACGGGCACCGCATTTCTCAATCGCCTGTTCGAAATTCTCAGTGGCATCGACATATTCGTCGGCTTGGCTAAGAGTCTCTTCTTCGGAGCCGCGATCGTTCTCACGGCAAGCTACTACGGACTCACCTCTTCCGGCGGATCGGAGGGCGTTGGCCGTTCGACAACCAAGAGCGTGGTCGCGTCGATCTTCGCAGTGATTGTGCTCAACGCAATCTTCAGCCTTCTCTACTTGGTGTGATATGCAGGAGACGATAGTAACGGTAGAACACCTCGACGCTCGATTCGGAAGCAATCAGGTACTGCGAGGAGTGAGCGCTCGGTTTCGTACTGGAGAGATCTCGGTGATCCTCGGGGCGAGTGGCTCAGGCAAGACAACGATTCTCAAGCACATTCTTGGGCTCATGCCTATTCAGAGCGGCCGCGTCGAAATCTTCGGTCGTGAGCTCAATTCGCTCCCCGATGCCGAGTTTGACGAGATACGGACGCGGCTGGGAATGCTCTTTCAAGAGGGCGCGCTTCTGAACTCGATATCCGTAGCTTCGAATACGCGTGTGCCGATCGAGCAACACACCGATCTCCCCGATCACCTCATGGATCACATGGTCATGTCGAAGCTGCGGCTCGTTGGTCTCGAGAAAGCCGCTCACATCCTGCCCAACGAGCTCTCAGGCGGCATGCGCAAGCGGGCGTCACTCGCCCGCGCCCTTGCGCTCGACCCCGAACTCTTGCTCTGCGACGAGCCGTCTTCGGGACTCGATCCGCTCACCTCGGAGTCTCTGGACAAACTTCTTATCCAGCTCAAAGACGCACTCGGCATGACGATGATCGTGATCTCCCACGATATCTCAAGTGTGCGCCGCGTTGCCGACCGTGTGTTTTTCTTGCATAAGGGAGAGATACTCTTCGAGGGCCCCATGCGCGAGGCCGAATCCAGCGACATCCCTGAACTGCGCCGCTACTTCGAGGCATCGTAAACCTCGTTTGCACCACATACCGAAGCCGGGACTCGAACCCGGACGACCTTGCGGTCAGGGGATTTTAAGTCCCCTGCGTCTACCAATTCCGCCACTCCGGCTTTTTCTGTACCTTTGGTGGGTGAGTACCCGAGAAGAGCTGTTGTACAGAGCCCTTACTATAGCAATGAAAGCACATCACGGCCAGACCGACCGCGCTGGGGGTCCGTATATCACGCATCCGCTGCGTATGATGGGGCGAACGCAGGACCCGGACGAGCAAATCGTGGCAATTCTGCACGATTGCGTAGAGGACGGCGGAGAGAACGGCGTTACGATGAGGACGATCAGGGAGGCGTTCCCGGAGGAGGTCACGCATGCGGTGGATTGTATGACGCGACGCACGCGCGATATTGCACCGGAGCGCTCTACCGACGAACCATACGAGGAGTTTGTCGAGCGAGCAGCCTCTGACCGGCTGGCGCGCGCGGTCAAGCTGTTGGATCTGCAGGACAACATGAACATTGCGAGACTTCCCGAGGTCACTCCCGAAGACGTAAACCGCCTGAACCGATACCTCGCGGCGTGGAAGCGGCTCGAGGGTCCTTCGACACTTACTCCATGATGCGGCGCGATCGCAGTTTGATCGGTCCGATTAGCTCCGGTATCTTGAAAGCATGATCGATATCAACCTCAATGCGGTGCCCGATTGGGAGCGATCGCGACGCGACACCGAACCCGAGGTTTCCGCGCCCAGTCGGGCCGAGGCAGCTGATGGAGCGAAGCAAGCCCAGGAAGACGAAGGCAGCAACGGTGTCGAGATACACGAGAACGGCTCGAATCAGCGCAGACAATCGCGGAGGGATCGAAAGCGACAGCGGTCGAATAGCGCAAATGCTGAATCCCACGACTCGCCCGAACACAAAGAAGAGTCGATTCGATATGACGAGGACGGCGATCCTGTCGAGCGAGCCAAACGCGGCCGCATTATCGATACCGACGCATAGATGAGCAACCCATTGGCCGGACAAGAGGCGGGTGAGGCGGTTGATCCGCGACTTATCGTCAAGCTTCTGAAGATCGATCAGGTTCACCGGCAGCAGAGCAAAGAGGCGCTACAACAGTTGGCGGAAAAGGCTGCTCGTGCGGTGGAACGTGCGATTCCGAGTACCAACGCAAAAACGCTCGGCAAGCGCGAGCGCCCCGCGCTGTCGGCTGCCGCCCACCTTGCCCGCCGGCTATCGATCGAGCGGCAAAACGAGCTCCTCGCTCGGCTCCCAGCCGAGGTTGCCGACGAGCTCGCGCATGAGATGTTCTCGTTTGAGACGTTGACTGCACTCCCGCCAATCGCGGCGGAACAGGTACTCAGGAGCGTGCCGCCACGGACGTTGGCGACCGCGCTCGTTGGTGTACCTGACGAGTACTACGCATTCGTAAATCGTCACGTGAGCAAACGCGCGCAGGAGATGCTCGCTGAAGAAATTGACAGTGTGCGGGTATCCGCAAAGCTCACAATCCGAGACCGGCAGACGGCACGCCGTGAGGTTGCCGACGCGATCCGGGGCGTGGCGTACCGCTCGGGAAGCGTCGGATGAGGGAGTGATTATGAAGTGGCCCGGAACCGGAGTGCTCACCGCGACCTGTCCCGGTGGTATCGAAGACGTTCTTTGGGACGAACTGCTAAAAGAAGGCTTTGCGCCTCTGGCGACGGCAAACGGCGCCGTTTCGTTCACCGGTGGTCATAATGAGATGATTCGGGCAAACCTCGTCCTGCGTACCGCGAGTCGGGTGCTCGTCCCGCTGATCGAAGGTCGCGTGGGCTCATACGACGAGCTCTATCGCCTCGCGCGGCAGCTCAACTGGCGATCGATCATACCGGCAGACCAGACGTTCCGCGTCTCAGCATTTTCTCGAGACAGGGCTCTGTCCGATACTCGCTTTGCATCCCTGCGCGTAAAGGACGCGGTCACCGACTCCCAACGCGCGAAAGCGAGCCGACGCTCGATTATCGAAAAGCGGCATCCCGACGTAGCGCTGGCCCTTTTTTTGCACAAAGGTCGCGCCGAGTTGTCCCTGGATAGCTCGGTATCCCCGCTGCACGAGCGCGGTTACCGTCTCGACGCAGGTGAGGCGCCTCTTCGGGAGAACCTTGCCGCGGCTCTGCTCTACGTCGCGCGCTGGGACGCGCGCACTCCGTTTCTCGATCCCTTCTGCGGATCGGGAACAATCGCGATCGAGGCGGCGCTGATGGCAGCGGGAATCGCGCCCGGCACGCTTCGCAAGAAACACGCGTTCTCGAGCTGGCCGAGCGTTTCCGAGCAAACCGTGCGCGAGGTCTGCACATCGTTGCGCGCGATGCCACATCGACCTGTGCCGACGATCACTGCCTCGGATCGAGATCCGGAGAGTGCTGCCTTCGCGCGCGCGAACGCCTCACGCGCGGGAGTGAAAGATCTCCTGAGAATTGAGGTGGCAGACGCTGTGACGAGAGTTGCTCCCGATGGTCCTGGGACAATCGTGACAAATCCACCGTACGGTGAGCGGTTGGGAGATTCGAGCCCTGGAGAACTCATGCGGGCGTGGGCCGACCACCTTAAGCAGAGCTACGGAGGGTGGAGCGCGAACTTCCTCGCTTCAGAGAAATCGGTGGCCAAGCAGTTTGGACTGCGGACCAATGTTCGCGCGCAGACGTGGAACGGCGGTCTACAGGTTAATCTCTACAGCGCTGAGATTTATCCGCCAAAGGTGTACCATCAAGAGACGAAGTAGAAGATGATAATACGAACAATTGCACAAGTATTGGCGCTGCTAAACTCGAACTCAAGGGCCGGCGAAGTTGGTGCGGGGATTGCCTTTGGATTGCTGCTTGCGCTTATCCCCGGCGGCAATCTCCTCTTCTACCTTTTGTTCGCCCTCGCCTTTTTCCTCAAGATCAACCTGGGCTTGACAATCGTCTCGCTCTTCGTGTTTTCGATTTTTATCCCGCTCGTCGATCCGGCGCTCAGCCGACTCGGGTACTGGATACTCACCCGTCCGGCACTCTTCGACCAGTTTACGGGAGCGTATGCCACGCCGGTCGTTCCGTGGACACAGTTTAACAACACACTCGTTATGGGGGGGCTGGCCGTCGGGCTCATCGCGTATCTTCCGGCGACGTTGCTTTTCACCCAACTCGTCCGGCTCTATCGAGATCACGTTCACGCAACGTTTATGCAGAGCAAACTTGTGAAGCGATTCACGCAGATTCCGCTCATTCAAAAGCTGGCTTCGGCGACTCAGCAAGTCCGTCGTTACTGGCCAAAGAGCGCATAGAGACACCCATGGCACAAAATAAGCTTCCAAAACTGTTCCGAAAGCCCATCGACAAAAAGAGGTACGAGCGACGCCTTGCGAGCAAGATCTATCTCAAGCCCGACCGAACGTTCTTGGACGAGATAACCAAGACGAATGACGAGGGTCAGATCGTACTTGCTCGCGAGCTGGACGACAAAGAGCGGCGACGCCTCTCATCGTTGGTAAAGCAGGCAAAGAAGAACAAAGGGGCTGTGAGCCGCGGAAAGGTGGCGCTCTTGCTCGTGGTCGTAGGTCTCGCCCTCGCCTTCTCGCTGATCTTCAAAGATATGCTTGTGCAACGAGGTGCCGAACGGCTGCTCGAGGCTGTGTTTGTCGCCGAGTCCGATTTCGACGGATTCCGCTTTCGGCCGCTTTCCGGCAGTGTCTCGTTCGAGCGGCTGACCGTCGCGGACCGCGACGCGCCTATGACCAATCTCTTTGAGATGGCCACCGGGCGCTTTGACCTCAATCTCTGGCAGCTGGCTTCAGGAAACGTCGTAATCGAGGATATCACCGTGAGTGCGTTGGCTTTCGCCACACCTCGTGAGCGCAGCGGCGCCTTGCCGGCCGCGCGCCGGGCGCAGGCAGAGGCCTACGAAGAAGACGAGTCGCTGGTCGATCAGCTCCTCTCACCCGAGGCGTTTGGGCTTCCCGCCGATATCGATGCAGAAGAGTTTGTCGAGGCGAATCTGGCCGCGTTAACGACTCCGGACCGCGTCGACGAGCTCATCGAGCAGAGCGAGTCTTTTGTCGCGGAAACTCGGGCGAGGCTTGAGCAACTATCCGAGCGTGCAACCGCGACGTTTGCAGAGGTCGAGCAGTTCGCCGCTCGCGACTTCAGCGACGTCGATAGCCTCGAAGAAGCGCTGGGTTTTGTCGAGGAGGCAAACCGGGTCTATCGCGACGCAAACGCACTGCGTCAGGAGATCGAAGGTGAGTACGCCTCAATCGAGAGCCAGGCCGGTCAGATCTCATCAAACGTTCGTGCGCTCCCGTCTTCTGTCGAGGATGACTTCGACCAGCTCATCGCGCTTTTGCCTGACGTACCGAGCTCAGGCGGCGAGCTAGTTGCAAGCGTTGCCGAACCCTTCCTTCGAGATGCCCTCGGCAGTTGGTACGGACGCATCGAGGCCGGTTACGGCTACCTGCAGCGGGTCGCGGCGATTCGAGAAAGCGAGGACGAGACTACCTCGCAGCGAATCGGGCGTGTGGTGACCTTTCCGACGGTGCAATACCCGACCTTTCTCCTTCAAGATGGATTCTTTTCCTCCACCGGCGACTCGGAGATTGAGGCTTCGGTCTCACAGATCTCGAGCGACCAATCAATCAACAATGCCCCGACTACGATTGATTTTTCCTCGGTCTCTCCAGATCGCAGCATCTCGGTCGGCGCCCTCTTCGATGGAAGGGACGATGCTCCCACTGCGCTTGCCGTAAACTTCACCGTGACGGACCTGCCGGTCGCGTTCTCCGAGGGGCTTGATTCCCTCGGTTTCAACGAGCTTCTCGCAGACGCAGAAATCGCGGCGAATTACGTCGTCTCGCAGGACACCAGCGGCTCGGCTACGGTGCTCCTCACTAAGGTTACGCTCGAAGGCGATAGCGCCGAGAGCACGATCGGCTCGTTGGTACGAGAGATCCTCGCAGCGCGCGATGTGATCGAGATCACTGTGGCGTTTCGATTCGACGAAGACGGTTCTTTGAGTTTACAGGAGAGCACGACTAATCTCGATGAGGCACTGGCCGAGGTTGCGCGAGAGCGAGTCACGGAGGCGCTTGCCGCAGCGGAGCGACGGATTCGTTCAGAACTCGAGGCGTATCTAGACCCGTATCTCGAGGAGGCAGCACGGGCGGTCGGGGGCGTCGTAGACGTCGAGACTTCGGCTTCAGAGTTGCTCGAACTGGCCAGGGACCGCGAGCAGGCCGCGCAAGCAGCACGCCGGGCGGCGACTCAAGCGGTAGAGTCAATCAGGCAACAGGCGGAAGATACGGTGCGAGACCGGGCCGAGGATGCGATTCGAGAGCGGCTGCCGTTGCCGGGCTTCTAGGGAGCAATCGCTCACGGATCACATTCTGTACCGCAGTTTCTATGGAAGTGGCTCGGCCATATCGAATATCCCAGTTGGAACGACGCCGATTTCGCGTTGGTAACGGATGACTGCGGCACGTGTGTCCGGCCCATACCATCCATCAGCTCCATGCGGACCCACGGAGTAGCCGGCACCCTCGAGCGCTCGCTGAAGCCTCGCGACGTCCTCGCCCTGGATGCGCGAGCCACATAAGCGAAAGCTCAGAAGTCGGGGGCCTGCTGCTGAGCGATCGAGCTGATAGACCACGAAAGGAGACGCGCCGGATGCGGTACTCGCGACCACGAGCTCCTCAATGCCGTCGCCGGTGAGATCCACTTGGCGTACGACCGGGAGTCGATTTGGGTCGTACGCCACGTCGAAATCCGTTGCCGACTGGAGTCCGAAGTCTTCATCGTAGAGCCAAATTGCAGCGCGGCCTGCCCCGCCAGATGAAGAGGTTCCGACGGGTACCACCAAGAAGCGTTCGTCGACGGGACGAATCCATGAAGCTCCGAGTGTGGTGAGTCTGTCCTCAACCGCAAGGATGTTTGGTTCGAGCACGCACAAGCGTTGCGCCGAGCCGGAGGGACGCTCAACGGTGACTCCGAGTGCGAGCGGACTATCGAGATCAGGAGATAGTTGATAGCCGCCGGCGTCTATCTCTGCGTAGGTGAGTTCGGACAACCGAGGTGCCGATACCCAGTATCGCTGATTCGGGTCCCGTTGCAGCTCTGAACCGGCGACTTGCCAGTAGCGTCCTGATCGGCCGGCGATAGTTCTCGAAGTTGATTGGTGTGTTGGCGGCGGTTCGAACTGCGCGGGAATTGTGCGTGGCCCGATCGCCTGCGACTGAAGGCGATCCCCGGTCCAGACAAACATGTAGAACGCGCGAACCCCTTGGACACGCATCTCTGTGACGAGCACACTCCCTGACTCCGTCTCGACCAGCGCCATACCTTCGAGCTCCCCTTCGCCGGGAGGCATCTCTACCGGAACACGTTGCAGCCGAACCGCTTCTTGGCTATGTGTGGAGAAGCAGGCGAGGCACATGAGCACAAAAACGAGAGGACGCATATGCCATCATGCCCCTTCTCCGGGCGTGCTGCAAGGTGGATGAGTCGATCAGTCAGTGTGTCTGGAAAAATGTCCCTTTTGGACTATACTGCTATTAGGAACTGAATTGTAAAAAATGCCAGATACGAGTTTGTTGCACAATCACTCATTGACTACTTCTTCGCCCACTGCAGACAAATGGCTTGTCCTCGTATCGGATGATGATGAAATGGTTCACGTCGTCACCAAGCTCGTGTTGAAGGACCTGTCATTTGAGGGCAAACCGGTAGAGCTCATGAAGGCGAAATCGGCGGCCGAGACAATAGAGATTCTGCAAAAACGGAGTGATGTGGCCGTGCTGCTTCTTGACGTTGTGATGGAAACAATGACGGCCGGACTCGACGCAGTTTCGGTCATTCGCGAGGGGCTCGGGAACCACGATACGAGGATCATTGTGCGCACCGGCCAGGCGGGGTACGAGGATGATTCGGCCGTAATCCGCGAGTATGATGTGAATGGGTTTACCCGAAAAGAGGAACTGCGGCACGAGGATCTTCGTGATGTCGTTGTGCTCGGCCTGCGAGCATTTCGCGACATTCAAGCCGCGAAAGCCTCAGCCAAATGAGAGGAAGAACGCTATGCATGCTTGCCCTCCTCTTGACTGCCGCCCTCTCCTTTGCGGACATCCCTGACCGACTTCGTGTCTCTTTCGTACCGGAGATCTTCCCGAACTCGTATCGAGATGCTGAGGGTAATCGGACCGGACTCTTTATCGATCTCATCGAAGAGTTTTGCCGAATTCATGCCATTGAGATTACCTACGTTGACGGGAGCTTCCCCGAAAACTACAACCGGGCAATTGACGGCGAAATCGACATACTGATCGCGGTTGCCTACATCGAGGAGCGTCGTGCGGTCCTTGACTACGTTGAGGAATCTGTCTTCTCCACCTGGACCCAAGTTGTGGCGCACCGACAGAAGGCGTACGAGGCGGCACTGGATCTCGATGGTGCGCGGCTTGCGGTGCTTGAAGGCGACCAAAACGCTGACGCGTTTCGCCAATTCGCAACTCGGCTCGGAATTCAGGTCGAGTTGCTGCCGTTCTCCTCCTACGGGGCTGTTCTGTCTACGGTAAATGCCGGTCAAGTCGACGGCGCGGTGATCTATAATGCACTGAGGATTTCTGCGTACCCCAATGTGGCCCGGACCGACATTATCCTAAACTCGCGAGCAGGTTCGTTTGCGGCAGCCAAGGGGAACCATCCGGAGGTGATCGCGCTTCTCGAGGCGCAACTGGCGCGCTGGAAATCCGATCCCTACTCCTTCTATTACCAGACCCTCACGCGACATTATGGTATCGCGACCGCGCCGGACCCATATGTCCCGGAATGGTTGCTTGTCGCCGCGGTCGTTCTCGTAATCGCTGCAATTGCGTCGCTCACCGTCATTCGCTCGCTCACAAGGCGCCTTCGTCGTGCAAATGCGGAACTACGTGACCTTAACAATAGTCTCGAGAACAAGGTCGCGCGGCGAACCTCGGAACTGCGCGAGTCGCAGGCTCGTCTGGTCCGGGCAGAGAAACTAGCCTCGCTGAGTCGCATGCTCTCGGGCATGGCACACGAACTCAACACGCCCCTTGGCGTGGCGCGCACCGCGGCGAGCTTCTTGACCTCAGAGTTGCGGGAGTTGTTGCGGGAGAGTTCGCGAGCCGCCCCGTTGAGTGCATCACAGGCCGCGACATTCCTTGAGTCGTCGCAAATCGTGGAGCACAATGTTGAACGGGCCGTTCGGTTGGTACGCTCGGTTCGGGACGTACTCTCGGATCAGCTCTTGAACAATCGCACTGACGTGAATCTCCGCGAGTATGTGAGCCTCAGTTGGGCCTCGATCGGCGCTCGCCTGGATGCCGCCGGTCTCTCTTACGACGTGGCCGCACCCGACGTGAATGTACGCCTGAACCCCCACATATTGGATGAGATTTTCGCCATCCTCGCGGGAAACACGCTCTCGCACGCCTACCCTGGTGGCGAACCCGGACACGTCCAAACAACCGTCACGGTGGTCAATCAACAACTCGAGATCGATTATCGCGACACCGGCATTGGAATCCCACCGAGCCGTCGGCAGTTGGTGTTTGAGCCTTTTCAGACGACAAAGCGGGAAGAGGGACGCATCGGCATCGGCCTCTACACCCTTTCGCTGCTCGTTGATCGGTTTGACGGGTCGGCCTCCATTGCTCCAATGGACGGCCCGGGGACTCGCTTTCTCATTACTCTCAAGCTCGATGACGCCGAGGCTTCGCCGCAGCGTCAGCCGGAGCAGAGCGACTCCAATTAGCTTTTGCCGACGGGCGGGCGCTTATCGAGATAGGTCGACGCTTCCTCGATCGCCGTCGCGACCCGACTCATTGTTGCCTCCCCAAACCAGGGACCGCACACGCTGACTGCTTGTGGAGTCTCCGCCTCGCCGAGGCCAATCGGCACTACGATCGCGGGATGGCCGCTTAGATTGGTCAGTGCAACAAGGTCGCCGGCAAAGCTCGGCGCGATATAGGCATCGATCTGTTCGAGCTGTGCGGCCACCGCCCGTACGACCTGAGTACGTAAGCGCTGCATCTGCACGTAGTCCACCGCGCTGAGAAACCGAATCGAGCGAAAAACATTCGGCCAAGCGTCGTCGTCCTGCCACCGTAGCTCGTCGTCACGGTTACTCAAGGTAAGCTCTTCGTGGTGCGAAGCAGCTTCTGCGAGCATTGCGGTCATGAGGTCGCCGGCGTCCATCGCGGGCATTGTGACTTGCGTGAGGGTGGCACCGCACCGTTCCAGTTGGTTCAAGATCTCCTGTCCGCGACCGTAGAAACCTGGACCATCGAGCGTGGACTCGTCAAAGCCGATCACCACTTGATCGAGCGGTCCGTCCCTGCCTGCGGCAAGCACTCCTCCAACCTGCTCGCGGTAGAGCTGAGATAGCACGCTGTCTGGGTCTTGCGGGTCGCCTTGCCCAATTACTTGAAGCACCGCAAGCGCATCCTGCGCCCGTCTTGTGATCGGGCCAAGCTTGTCAAAGCCGAACGAGAGCGCCATCGCCCCGGTCCGCGAGACCGTCCCGAACGTCGGGCGCAGTCCAACCGTGCCACACTCCATCGACGGGCTTACGATGGAGCCGTAGGTTTCACTTCCTATTGCAAACGGCACCAATCCGGCGGCTACTGCTGCCGCGCTTCCGGCGCTCGAGCCGCTTGATCCCCGCTCGATGTTCCAAGGATTGCGAGTTCGCTCGCGAAACCAAAGATCGCCATACGCTAACGCGCCGCAACTCAGCTTGGCTACCAACACCGCCCCCGCCTCCGCCAGTAGACGCGTGACCGTGGCATCCTCGTCGGCCACTCGGTCGCGATAGGGAGTCGCTCCCCAGGTAGTCGCAACGCCTGCGGTATCCACAATGTCCTTCATGCCGTAGGGAATGCCGTGTAGGAGCCCTCGGTCGGCTCCCCCGCGGAGCTCTTCATCTGCCCGGGCTGCTTGCTCGAGCGCGAGCGCTCTTGTCTCGGTTACGACGCAGTGCAGCGCGGAGTTCGCCCCCTCGAGGCGCTCGAGCGCGACTTTCGCAAGACGTTTCGAAGTGACCGATCCGTCGCGCAACCACCCGGCGAGCTCCTCGATACTCGAGAAGAGCAACTCATCGTCGTCAGGTGGCCGCCGGGTTGGCGGTGGGATCGATTTCTCTGAAGGTTTGGCGGCACGTCGATTTTCCGTACCCGCCTTGGCAAGTCGCGAATGCTCAGGTGCGAGAAGCCATGGAGCAAAGAGGGTTGCCGGGGGAACGCCATTCGATAGTCGGCGTTCCCTGCGCGATCTGAGGACCGGCAGTCGCTCTTGGAGAGATTTGAGGACCTGTGCTCGCTCGACCTCGGTCATGTCGAACGCGAGCACCCGCGCAGCCGCGGCCACATCATCGATCGATAGTTTCTCAGACACCTTCACCTCACTTCGCATGACGGAACGACCTGCACAGCTTTTGACCAAAAGGGTACACTACAGGCATGACGCGTGACGAGTTTCAACGAGCCTGCGACGCCGGCTCGATCGATAGAGATACGGTACCACTATTGCGATCGCTCTTCGAAGACTACCAGGGAGACTGGGATGCTGCTCATTCGATCGCCCAGAATATCCCTTCGGTGCAGGGAAGCGCAGTGCACGCCTACTTGCATCGGAAGGAGGGTGACCTATCAAATGCAGGGTACTGGTATCGAAGGGCCGGCCGTGCAATGCCGGAAATCCCACTTGCAGAAGAGTGGGAGCTCCTCGCAGAGGAGCTCACCGATTCAGCAGCTTCTAGCTGACGGTGCTCACGCGCAGTGAGCTTTCGACCTTGATGTCGTTCGAAGCTGCGCGGGCGATCTCTTCAATTTTGGTCTTGTCCTTTTCGGACGTGCAGCGGCCGGTCAGTTGAATAAAGGGTTTTCCGAACATTCCCTGCTTCTCTACTTTCACAGTGACGTAGTTGCCGGGTTTCACCTCTTCTGAATTCTTGATCGCGTTGTCAATATCGTCACGAACTTTCTTTGCGGATGCTGCCATAGATACTCCAATGATGTAGTTTGGTACGATTGCTGTAACCATGGACAATATAGCATAAAGGAGTCGCAATGAGCGAAGAAAAACAGCGTTATCAAGTGCCAAAGGGTGCGCAGAGCGCACACTCGATCAAGATCGACGGCCGGGAAATAGCCTACGCAGCGGATGCCGGATGGCTCGTCGTGCGCGATCGCGAGAAGCCGGTTGCCGAGCTCTTTCACGTCTACTACCGCTCCGCCGATACCGATGCAGACCCCGATGCCGCGAAGAATCGACCTCTGACCTTTGTGTTCAACGGCGGGCCGGGTGCTGCCTCGGCGTACTTGCACGTCGGAGCGATCGGTCCACGTCGTGTTGTCTTCGCGCAAGACGCCACACCGCCGGCACCGCCGGTTTCCCTGACCAACAACGAGGAGAGCTGGCTCTCATTTACCGATTTGGTCTTTGTAGATCCGGTGGGTACCGGTTTTAGCCGAGCGATCAAAGAGGACGAGCGTGAAGAGAAGGAAGAGACAAAGGAGCCGGGAGAGAAGCAATTCTGGAAGATCCAGAAGGACCTCTCTACGCTCGGCGAATTCATCACACGATTTTTGAGTGATCGTAAGCGTTGGGAGAGCCCGATTTTCGTAGCCGGCGAGAGCTACGGCGGCTTCCGCGCCGCCAAATTGACCCGCCTCTTGCAAGAGCGCTATGGGGTCGGTCTCAATGGAGCCGTCTTGATCTCGCCCGCACTTGAGTTTGCGCTGCTCGATGCATCTGACTACGACGTGTTGCCCTGGGTCGACATTGTCCCGAGCCTGGTTGCCGCCGCCGCACACCACGGCAGATCTTCGCTCAAGGCAGACGCAAGCCGCGACGAGATTCTCACCGAGGCCGAGCGTTTTGCGACCGAGCGGCTACCAGAGCTCCTGATCAAGGGAGATACGATGAGCGACTCGAAGCGAGACCAGGTGCTTTCTACGATGAGCAAGCTAACCGGACTCTCAAAGGACGTAATTGAGCTGACCGGAGGGAGAGTCGATGCACATCGCTTCAGCCGCGAGCTTCTCCGTGATCAGGGCGTTGTCTGCGGTCTCTACGACGCGACGATCACCGCGACCGATCCGTTTCCCGATCGCAACTCGTTCGAGGGCGCCGATCCGACGCTTCGCTCGATCGAGCGCATTTTTGCCGCAGGGATCAATGCTCAGCTACGCGATCGCCTCGGCCTCGAGACCGATCGCGAGTACCATCTGCTGAGTATGGAAGTAAACCAGGGTTGGCAGGTCGATATGGAGCGCCACGCCCTCGAGAGCCAAATCGGGGCGACCGACGACCTTCGGTATGGAATGAGTCTCAACCCGTATCTTAAAGTGCGCATCACACACGGAATCTACGATCTCGTGACCCCCTACTTCTCCTCGAATCGGATTGCCTCGCTTATGAAGAGCTCACCAACGGCACGAGAAAACCTCTCGCTCAAGCACTATGCCGGCGGCCACATGTTCTACGCATGGGACGAGTCGCGAAAGGCCTTTGCCGCGGATATGCGCGCGTTCTACGAGGCTGCTGTTCCGGCGAAGTAACAAGCGGGTCTTGGACCCGCCAATCCGCCGGCGCAATCGTACGCCGGCTTTCCTACTCGAGCGGAACATTTTGTTCGAGCTCATCGAGCCAGAGATCGGGGTACGAGTCGCTTGGTGCTCGCCAATCGCCTCGGGGAGAGAGCGACCCGCCTGAGCCCACTTTCGGAGCGTTTGGGATGCACGAGCGCTTAAACTGTGTAGAGCCAAAGAAGCGTCTGAGGAACACGCTAAGCCACCGGACAATCTCTGTCCGATTGTACTGATTGCGCTTGGCAATTGGGACGTCTGGAGGCCAGAACCCGTGCTCCCGGTTGCGCCACGCGCATTCGGCGAGATAGGCGACGTCGGATGGTGCAAGCCCAAACCGTGTCACATGGTAGAGATGAAAGTCCTGGAGCTCATACGGACCGATGCTCGCCTCGCTGAGCTGCGCCGGTTGATCGGTTCCCTTATCCTGTGCTGCGGGTACCAACTCGGGGCTGATCTCGGTATCGAGGATCTGCCTGAGTACCTCGGAAGTCTCGTTCCCAAATCGCTTGGACTCGGCGACCCAACGAATGAGGTGCTGGATAAGCGTCTTTGGGACACTCGCGTTTACCGCGTAATGCGACATGTGGTCACCGACACCGTAGGTTGCCCAGCCAAGTGCCAGCTCGCTCAGGTCTCCGGTTCCCACGACAAAGCCGCCTTTATGGTTTGCAATTCGAAAGAGATGACTCGTGCGCTCACCCGCCTGTACGTTTTCGAACGTCACGTCGTACACCTCCTTGCCCTCGGCATAGGGATGTCCGATGTCGCGAAGCATTTGCATGCACGAAGGTCGAATGTCGATCTCTTCGGCGCTCACGCCGAGCGAGCGCATCAAGGCCCACGCGTTGGTGCGTGTTCGCTCGCTCGTCGCAAATCCGGGCATCGTATACGAGAGAATGTTGCCGCGGGGAATACCGACGAGGTCGGCCGCGTTGCACGCAACGATAAGCGCCTGGGTGGAGTCGAGTCCGCCTGAGATGCCGATCACCATGTTCTTGATCGATGTTTGGGTGAGTCGAGCTACAAGCCCCTGCACCTGGATGTTGTACGCCTCAAAACAGCGCTCGTCGCGGCGGTCGGGATTTGCAGGAACATAGGGAAACCGAGGAACGTCCCGCTCGAGCGCGACGTTCCCGCTCGGCATCTCGGCATCGAAGCGTACGCGGCGAAAGCGGTCGGCAGCACCACTGCGCTGAGCATTGTCGATGAAGCTCGTCATGCGCATGCGGTCCTGCACGAGTGCGCGCAGATGCAGATCCGCTGTGATCAGTTGCGGCTCGAGCGAAAAGCGCTCGGACCTCGCGAGGAGGCGCCCGTTCTCGTGGATGTGGGCATCGCCGTCCCAGGCAAGATCGGTTGTAGACTCTCCGTAGCCCGCCGCCGTGTAGAGATAAGCCGCAATGCACCGCCCGCTCTGGTCTGCGCCCATCGAGTGGCGATACTCCGATTTACCGATGGTGACGTTACTTGCCGAAAGGTTGAGCAGCACCGTCGCGCCTGCAAGTGCCGCACCTGTACTCGGCGGCGAGGGCACCCAGATATCTTCGCAGATCTCGGTGTGAAAACACAGGTCGTCTACGTTTGCAACCTCGTAGAGTAGGTCGATGCCAAAGGGCACCTCCTGGCCGGCCAATCGGATCATGCGACCGGTAATGTCATAACCGGAGGCGAACTGCCGCTTCTCGTAGAACTCTCGGTAGTTAGGCAGATAACTCTTGGGCGTTGCTCCGAGGATACGCCCCCGATAGAGCACCACCGCTACGTTGAAGAGCTTCGCGTCAACGCGGAGCGGTAACCCAACAACCATAATCGTCTCGATCTGCTCACTCTGATGTGCGAGCTCGGCGAGACCAGTAACGGCTGCGTCTATGAGTGCCTCCTGATGAAAGAGGTCGTCATTTGAGTACCCGGTCAAGCCGAGCTCCGGAAAAACCGTGAGAAGCACACTCCGCTTTGCCGCCTCGCGGGCGAGTTCTACCGTGTTGTGCACGTTGGCCGAGACATTGCCGATCTTCACCGAAGTTACGGCTGTTGCGGCCCGGACGAATCCGTGGGCGTAGAGTGAATCGTATGGAGGTTTGGTGCTCACACAACCACGATAGCCCTCCGCGCGGGCATGGTCAACGACAGCTGGTCAAGCGCCGGGCTACCGAGTACTTTGGGAGCGTGAAGACGAGATGTGATGTAATCGTGATTGGGGCTGGAATGAGTGGGTTGCTCGCAGCCCGGACGCTTGTGGAGCAAGGAATCGACGTCATTGTTCTTGACAAGGGGCGCGGCGTCGGCGGCCGGATGGCAACGCGGCGACATGCGGGAGGCAGCTTCGATCATGGTGCGCAGTTTCTCACCGTTCGCTCGCCGCGGTTTCAGAACCTCGTAGACGAATGGCTCGAGCAGGGCGTCGCTGCGCTCTGGTCGCACGGTTTTGCCGATGGAAAGACCGGTGACGGAAGTCTTTTGACCGGCAGCGACGGGGTTGGCGGATCGCACATGCCGGCACGAGACGGGCATCCGCGCTACCGCGGAAAACCGGGTATGACCGCTATTCCAAAGCACATCGCGAGCTCGGGCAAAACGCTCGATGTCCGTCTCGGAGTGAAGGCAACGGCTATCGAATCTGCAGCAGCCGGCGTACGCGTCGTTGCGGAAGCCGGCCGTGCGTATATCGCAGACGTGGCGGTGGTGACCCCACCGGTTCCGCAATCACTTGCACTGCTCGAGGCCGGAGGCATCGATCTCCTTTCCTCCGAACGAGATGAGCTTGCCAGGATATCCTACGATCCGTGTCTTGTGCTCCTCGGTTTTGTCGACGATCTCTCGCTACCCGCCCCCGGAGCGGTCCGTTACGTGAACGAATCAATCGAGTGGATTGCCGATAACGCGCAGAAGGGGGTGAGCGAGCGAACCGGATCGGTGACCGCGCACTTCGCATCCGATTGGAGCGAGAGCCGCTACGATCTACCCGATGAAGAGATTCTCAAGTCGATGGTTCTCGAGGCAGAGCGCATGCTCGGGCACCCTATCCGCGATCCTCAACTGAAAAAGTGGCGCTACAGCCGTGCTCGGTCGGCTCGCGAGGAGGGAGCGCACCGGCTCGAGGGAAACGGGCGTATCATCCTTGCAGGAGATGCATTTTCGGGAAATCGCGTCGAGGGAGCAGCGTTGTCCGGGCTCGAGGCCGCCCGAACCGTAGTACGCCCGGCTCCTTGAGCGAAGCTGTGTGATTTGCCTCGGTTGCGCTCTCGAAGGTCCTTTCACGTCCGTGCTTCACGCGCACGGTGATTATTCGCACAATCACTTACTCCTCCTCGATCGATACGGCACAACGGAAGCCGAGATTTCCAGTCGAGCTGTCGGGGGTGTTGGATGTTCTTGCCGCGACACGGTATCGATTGCAGTACGAGTCGTGGCAGAGGTAACTACCACCACGCATGACGCGGGCGGTTCCAGAGGGCGGTCCCACCGGATTAGCGCGCGGCGACGAGCGGTGGTAGGTGGCGCTCCACCAATCTTGACACCACTCCCAGACGTTGCCCGCCATACCGTACAGGCCGTAGCCATTTGGCGCGTACTCATCTACGGGACAGGTGCCGGTATAGCCGTCTTCGTGCGTGTTGACACGCGGGAAGACGCCCTGCCAGATGTTGCATCGGTGCTCTCCGTCCGGCGTGAGCTCATCGCCCCACACGTAGCGCTTTTGAAC
>JBMCTC010000026.1:0-20982 GCA_048624115.1 Spirochaetota bacterium | reverse complement strand
AGTCTATACGCCGCTTATCGTTGATTTGCTTCACTTCCCCAAGGTGTGTGACACTACAAAATTGTTGACCGATGCAGTAAGTCATTCAATACTAATCACCCAGGAGGGTCAGATGGCAGAAGAGAAGCGAGTCGTGCCGGAGTATTCGTGGGTGGCTGATTCGCAGGTTTCGTCGTTTGGAGCGTACGAGAGGCTCTACAAAGAGAGCGTCAGCGATCCTGAAGGGTTCTGGGCAGAGCAGGCGCGAACGCGGCTCAGTTGGGATCAGGACTTCCACACGGTCATGGACAACGACCTTCCGAGCGGAACGATAGCCTGGTTTCTCGGCGGGAAGCTCAACGTGGCTTACAACTGCGTCGATCGGCACGTGGCCACACGAGGCGATCAGACGGCGATCCTCTGGGAAGGTGATGCTCCCGACCAAACGCGCAAGATCAGCTATCGTGAGCTTGCTCGCCTCGTCTCTCAGATGGCGAACGCGCTCAACCGCTACGGCGTCCGCAAGGGCGATCGGGTTGCCATCTACCTGCCGATGATCCCCGAGGCGGCAATTGCGATGCTTGCCTGTGCGCGGATCGGGGCGATTCACACGGTGGTGTTTGCAGGCTTCAGTGCCGAGGCGCTTCGCGATCGGATCCAGGATGCCGAGGCGGTCGCGGTTATCACGGCAGATCAGGGGCTCCGCGGTGGTAAGGTGATTCCGCTCAAGCGCACGGTAGACGAGGCGGTCATGGCATGCCCGAGCGTGAAGCACGTGCTGATGGTGAAGCGCACCGGGGCGAAGGTGCCGTTCTTCGAGCCGCGAGATGTTGACCTCGACGAGGCGATGGCGGTCCAGCGCCCCTACTGCCCGCCGGAGTCGATGGATGCCGAGGACACGCTCTTTTTGCTCTACACGTCGGGAAGCACCGGACGGCCAAAGGGCATCGCGCACACGACCGCAGGCTATCTACTCTACACCTCGCTCACGCACGAGTACGTTTTTGACTATCGTGAGGGCGATGTCTACGCCTGTGTTGCCGATGTCGGCTGGATTACCGGGCACAGCTACGTCGTGTACGGGCCGCTTGCCAACGGTGCGACCTCCGTCATGTTTGAATCGACACCGCTCTATCCCGACCCAGGTCGCTACTGGGACATGGTAGCGCGGCACAAGATCACGCAATTCTACACCGCCCCAACTGCTCTTCGCGCAGTTGCTCGCGAGGGGAACGAGTGGGTAACCAAGTACGACCGCTCGAGCCTTCGCATTCTCGGAACCGTCGGCGAGCCGATTAATCCCGACACGTGGAACTGGTACCACGAGGTCGTCGGCGAGAAGCGATGTGCGATCGTCGACACGTGGTGGCAGACCGAGACGGGTGGAATCATGATCACGCCGCTTCCTGCTGCTACAGCGGCCAAGCCCGGCTCTGCAACCTTTCCCTTCTTTGGTATCGAGCCGGTCGTACTCGACGAGCATGGCAACGAGATCGAGGGAAACGGTATCTCAGGACTGCTCGCGATCAAACGCGCGTGGCCGAGCATGGCTCGTACGATCCAGGACGACCATCCTCGATTTCTGCAGACCTACCTCGCCCCCTACAAGGGCTACTACTTTACCGGGGACGGCTGTCGTCGAGACGAGGACGGCTACTACTGGATTACCGGGCGCGTAGACGATGTCATTAACGTGAGCGGCCATCGCATGGGTACTGCCGAGGTCGAGTCGGCACTCGTGAACCACCCCGCCTGCGCCGAGGCGGCGGTCGTCGGCTTCCCGCATGAGATAAAGGGACAGGGCATCTTTGCCTACGTTGTTATTGCCGAGGGGTGGGAGGCCGACGTCGAGCTCGTCGGCGAACTGCGCGGCGAGGTTCGCCACCGGATCGGCCCAATCGCTACCCCGGATCACATCCTTATTACCGCCGGCTTGCCCAAAACCCGCTCGGGCAAGATCATGCGCCGCATCCTTCGAAAGATCGCCGAGCGGCAGACCGACAGCCTCGGCGACACGAGCACCCTCGCCGACCCGAGCGTCGTCGATGCCCTTATCGAGGCGCGGATGAAACTACCCGACGAGTGCGTGACGCTATCCGGGTGTTTTGACTGAACCGAGCTGTCGCGGCGGGACCTACTGCCGCGCAACCCAGTCGAGCATCAATCTGCCCCACGGGTGATTGGTCGCAAGCCCGTACCCGTGGCCGCCGGTTGCAAACACGTGAAGCTCCACCGCAACGTTATGCTCGGTCAGAGCGCGTGCGAGAGCAAACGCGTTTTCTACGGGAACCCCGCCGTCGTCCTGGCTGTGCGCGATGAACATTGGTGGGGTCGCTTTTGTCACGCGCTGCTCGATCGAGAGCTCGGCCGCGGTGGGTGCTGCAGACGCCGCGTCGGTTGCACCCGAAGCCGCGTCATTTGCTGACGCAGCCGCCGCGCCGGTTGCTGACCCACGCGCCGCACCGGTCGGCCCCGATCCTGGAGAGCCGAGCAGGTTGTCTCTCGACCCGGCATGCGCAAAGGACTCGGAGAGCGAAACCACAGGATAGATAAGGGCGGCGAAGTCGGGCTTGCACGAGAGCTCGTCGATCTCGTCTCCGACTGCGGCACCGGGAAGCGGATCGCTCGTTGCAAGCAGGCCCGCGAGGTGGCCGCCGGCGGAGAAACCAAGGGCGCCCGTCTTGGGGGATTTGCCGAGCGTTCGGTGCCCGACGGCCCGAAGGTGTCGTAGCGCGCGCTGGGCGTCGAGAAGTGGAACCGGATATCGCTGGGGAGCGTGCCGGTACTCGAGCACCGCGGCACCGACTCCGTGCGCGCAAAGCAACTGCGCCGGACGATGCCCTTCTTTCGCGCTGCTGAGACTCCCATACCCGCCGCCGGGTAGGATGAGCACAACTTGCCCGGTCGCGAACTCTTCGCTCGGCATGTAACAGGTCAGGGTCGGGAAGGGTCCATCATCGTCTGAGGCGAGGGGCTTTGACTCATCCGGCCAAACCGTGATCTGTTGGGGCATGTTTCGAGCAGGTGTTGCGTTCATGATTCCAAAGGCATACCTGGGAGTGAAAGGCGTGTCAATTGCGGTCCCATCCCCACCTCGTGCGATAGTCAACGCGCCGGTAGTGACACACTGTTTAGCTGTGGCACACCTCCCCCTCTGGTCGGACAGAAATACCATTCCGAAGAGCAACCTCACGCGGGCAAAGATCACCCTTGGTCTTATTATCGCGGTGACGTCGATCCTCCCCTTGTTCTTTGTCGAGCTCGATGATGCGACCTTCCTGGTAAACCTCTACAAGGTGTTGGCCAAGATCGGAGCGTTTATCGGAAGCATGTTTATGATATGGCAGTTCTTCCTCGGCTTTCGGGGAGTTGTCTCCTCGATCTTTCCGGACCTATCCTGGGTAGTCGATCTACACAAGGCGCTCGGGATGTATGGTGTGCCGATCATCCTCTTGCATCCGGTCTTTATCGGCCTCTACTACCTCGAGTTACGAGGAACCAACATCTACGACCTGCAGCTCGACAGCGGGTTTTCTCAGTTTGTGCTGTTGGGGATTGTGCTCTTGGGACTGATCGCGTTCATCACGATATCGAGCGCGTTCTTCCGGCAGAAGATGGGCTTCTATCGATGGCTCTATACCCACCTATCTGCCTACCTCGTTCCGCCGTTTCTCTTTCTCCATAGCTTTGCGCTCGGCCAGACTGTAGGAGGCACGGGGCTCAACTACTATTGGTGGTTTCTTGCGGCGGTCATGGTTGTCCTCTACATCTACCGCGTAGCGCACAAGCTTGGCGCCTTTTCTGCCCGCTACCGAGTGTCACAGGCTCGGGAGGTGGCCAAGGAGACCACCGAGGTTGTTCTCGAACCCGGAGACGGCGCCCTCGAGCCGAGGTCCGGGCAGTTCGTGTACATGCGGGAGTCTGTCAAGAAGAACGCGCATCCCTACACCGTTTCGAGCTTTGACGAGCACTCTCGGGTTCTCAGCATTACGGCCACCCAGGAAGGTTCTCAAACCACGCGACTACAAAACGTTGCGCCAGGTGCGATGTTTCTGCTCGATGGACCCTACGGAGTGTTTACTCGCGGTGCCCTGGCGAGCGATCTCCCGCTTGTCATGATAGCAGGCGGGATTGGCATTACGCCGTTTCGGCGAGTGTGGCGCGAGCTCGAACGCACCAGAGACCGCGAGGCGCATCTCTTTTTCGCGAACGAGCACTTCGAAGAGATCACCTTTCGCGATGAGGTCGATGCACTCGAGCACGTACACGTCGTGCACGTCTTGAATCAAGAGCCGGAGTTCGAAGGAGAGAAGGGCTTCGTGACCGTAGACATCTTGCGACGCCACTTGCCCCGCGAGCTCCGCGACTACCAGATCCTGATCTGCGGGCCCCCGGTAATGATCACCAAGCTCGAGGCTGCCCTCAAGGAGACGGATATCCCGGAGAACCAAATTCGCCACGAGATGTTTGCGACGTAGCGAGCACCGTCATCAGCGCTCACGCAAACGCCACCGGCGTAATGTCGGTCTGTGCGAAGTCGTTTCCCTTGAAGAGAAGCGGTTCTCCAAGTCGAACCGCGAGCGCGTATGAGCAGCAGTCGCCGATGTTCAGGGCTGCCTCGTGGTGGCCCTTTCCGTAGGTGTTCCAGGCTTCGAGGGCCAGTTGCTGTTGTGCGGAATCAAACGGAATCACGTCGATGCCTACTTCATGGGCAAGCAGATCCCACTCGCGTTTGCCGGCGGCTCCCTTTCGAGCGCTAATGACGATTGCCGTCTCCAGTTCAGAAAACGCGCTCATGTACCGCCGCGGGGCGGCAAGCATGGCCCGCGCAAATGACTCTCCCTCCGGTTCATCGAGCAATACGGCAACAACGGCCGAAGTGTCAATTACCACCGGGGAACCCGCTCTCTTCGTACCCGAGAATGACGTCCTCAGGGCGAGTATCTATTGTCGGGAGCTGCGCGCAACGCTTGGCGATCTCCATCACTCGTGAGAGCGCAGCGTCACCACCGGGCGGACGCCGGAGACTCGCAAGCTTGTCCTCGAGCGCCTCAATAATGATGTCGGTCATCGACTTGCCCGTTGCTTGGGCCGCTTCCCTGGCCAACTCTTCTGCTCGCTTGTTGCGGATGCTTATCGCCATGTATATACGATATCCCTTCGTATATACGCAGTCAAGGCGATCCTCTACACCACCACCGTCAGCACCGCAAACCCAGCAAACACCACCGCGAGGCCGAGCTTGACGAGAACGAGCCGGTCGCCAAACGCCGTGCCGAGCTTCTTCATCGAGACGCCGGCGTAGGCGAGGGCAAAGACGATCAGGAGCGGTAGGATAAAGGCGAGATTGTAGAGCAGGAGCAGTCCAACGGTACTGCCGGAGCCCGTGCGCGCGAGATGCATGATCACCGGGACGTAGACTTGCCCGGTGCAGGAGAACTCGAAGATGGTCACGCCGATGCCGAGCAGGATCGTGCCGCCCACGAGGCTCGCCTTGCGAGTGCCTGAGCGAACGACGCTGTGAACGCGGCGCTTGAACTTGTCGGGGAGTTGGAGCGTCATCTCGGAGGCGCGACCCTGACCTGCGAGCACCGCATCGCGCACCGAGAGCGCCGCGAGGACGAGCAAGAGTCCAAAGAGTGTCCAACGCATGACCGCGACGAGCGTGGGAAAGACCATAAGCGAGCGCACGCCTGCGAAGAGCCCGAAGCCTGCCAGGACGTAGCCAAAGAAGACCGTGAGCGAGTAGACAATGCCGATGATTAGAATCTCCCGCTTGGTGCGCCCGGCCACCGCGAGCATGCTAATTGGAAAGAGCATTGTGGAGAATGCGCACGGGTTTATTCCGTCAAGGAGTCCCGCGCCGATGATTGCCCCGATTGTGAGCGCGTCGGAAACCTCGGCCGTCGCTCCGCCGTTCTGCTCGGAAGGACGTGCCTGCCCAGCGAACTGGGATACATCAACCTCACGCCCCTCGCTTGTCGCGAGCACCCACACGCCACGCTCAATGCCCTCAAAGCCCTGGAGTATCACTGGGGCGGCATCCGGCGAGGCGGCGAGGCTTCGCATATCCACAAAGGCGACCGGGAGTTCGGCGAGCGATGCGCCGCGCGAATCAAGGCGTTCCAACAATGCACTCATATTCTCGGGCACGAGGACATCGAACTCTTGAAGTGCGTACGGCGTTTCACCAAAGGCGGCCAGTATCGTCTCTTCTACGATTGCCCGGCACTTCGGACAGGTAACATCCATATAGATGTCGATGTGCGGGGCGTTCTCGGCGACTGTGACATCGGGCGCTGGAGGGCCCTGCCAGCGGATCACGACTGCGAGTGCTTGGTCCGGCTCCCACTCATCTGCCAGCACGGTGACAATCCGGATAAGCTCGCCCGTTTGCCGCTCGGGTATCGTGAGCTCAAACGCGACGTTCACCGAACCGCCGGCAGGCACGACTATCTCGCTGGCAGAGAGCACGAGCGCCGGATCACTCGAGAGCAGCGAGACCGCAACCGGCTCGGCGAGAGAGTTCGTGATTGAAAAGTCGCCTCTCTGGACGCTGCCTGTTTCGACCCGGCCGAGATCGACTTCCTCCGGCACCTCGATGGCAAAGAGTGATGCCTGGCCAATAAGGGCCCACAGTAAGAGCCCGAGATATCTCCGACGGGGGGCGTGAGTTCTTGCTGGTCATAAGTGGCACGACTATAGCATGACCCCTGGTTGCGGTGCGGCATGCTTTAGGTGTACAAAATGAGACTCTTTATATTTACACGATCGCAACTCACAAGTATGCTTGGAGCATGAAAAGCATATCGGTCCGCGACCTGAAGGCACATTGGGCCCAGGTGGAAGAACAGCTTCGCCACGGAGAGACATTTGAGGTGCTCAACAGAGGGAAGCCGGCTGCGCTTATCGTACCTCCGAAACCCCGAGCAGTCGCTGTCTGGGATGACCACCTTGCCACCGCAGTTGCCGGCCGTGGGAAGAGGTCCGAAGAGGTCATTCGAGCCGACCGCGAGGGTGGCTGGTGATCTATCTGGACACAAGCGCCTTCCTCAAGCTCTACATTCTCGAAGACGGATCTGAGATCGTAGACGGAGTGGTGCGTGACCAGTCCGATCCCCTTCCCGTTTGGGATCTGCTGCGTGCCGAGTTGACGAACGCCCTCCGATTGAAAGAGTTCTGGGGCGAACTGTCACACGGTGAGGCAGACAGGCTTCTTGCAAGCTTCAACGACCGGTTGCGGCGTGGGCAGTACTGGGCGCCCGAGCTTGATCAGGTTGCGCTCCTCGCCGAGTTTACCAAGCTTTCGTCCCACACCGTCGAGATTGGATGTCGGACAATGGACATTTTTCACGTAGCCTGCGCGCTGCAACTTGCACCAGATCACTTCGTGAGCTTTGACAAACGTCAACGTCTCCTTGCCGAGCTCGCAGGGCTCCAGGTCTTCCCATCGACAGAAGGCGCATCCGGCCTCGATGCCGACTGATTTCCGGCCGCCGGGCCCTTCTCACAACCACTTGAATACCCTACCAGGGTATGCTATATTGTGTCTCGGAGACACGAATGCTGGACGAAAAGAACAAGCAGAAGGTCGAGAATCGACTGAAGCGCATCGAGGGTCAGGTCGCTGGAATCCGGCGCATGATCGCCGAGGATCGTTATTGCGTCGACGTAATGACGCAGGTCAGTGCGGTCGTCAGCGCCCTTCGGGGGGTAGAGGACATGGTGATGCAAAGCCACCTCAACACCTGCATGGTCGAGGCTATTCAGGGCGACGATGAAACTGCAAAGCAAGAAAAGCTTGATGAGCTCATCGAGGTCATCGGCAAGTTCCGGAAGCACGGATAGGAGCGGCTATGGCAAAAAAGAAGATCGACATCGAGGGCATGCACTGCGCGAGCTGCTCGTCGGCGGTAGAGCGAGCGCTCGGGAGGATTCCCGGCATCAAGGTGGCGACGGTGAACCTCGCCACCGAGGCAGCGAACGTCGAGTACGATGAGGGCGAGATTAACGACGATGTAATTTACAAGGCGATCGAAGATGCCGGCTACACCCCGGTGCGTCGCGCCGAACCGCACGGTGGTGGTGCAACGACCGCGACCGTGGCGCCTGCCGAACTCGTAACCACGCTCGACATAGAAGGCATGCACTGTGCAAGCTGCTCCTCTGCGGTGGAGCGCGCGCTTCAGAAGGCGCCCGGCGTCGAGTACGCCGCCGTGAACCTCGCAACAGAGACAGCCCAAATCCGTTACAAAGACGGTACGACCTCTGCAGAGGAGCTTGCCAAAGCGGTTGAGTCGGCCGGTTACGTCGCCAAGCTGCGGGCAGACGATGGGCGCGGATCTGGTGCCGCCGGCGCCTCCCACCCGGGCGCCCCGGGAAGCCAAACCCCCGCCCCGGGAAGCCAAACCCCCGGCGCGCCCGACAACCAGGTGATCGAGGATGAACTCTCCAAGGACGAGCGCAAGGTACGCACCGCGCGCCGCAAGATGTGGCTCGCCTGGGGCGGCACGATCCCCATCATCCTCTGGATGATTCCCCATATGTTCCTTGGCTTCGCGCTCCTCGGCATGACGACCTACACAATCGGCATGGTGGTCTTGAGCGCGGCGGTACTCTTTATCCCCGGTCGGGACACCTTCCGAAGCGCCTTTAAGAGCGCAACCCATCTCGCACCAAACATGGACGTGCTCATCGCGATGGGAACGCTTGCCGCATTTGCAACCGGCATCATCGCGGTGCTCCACCGATTTGGCCTTGCACCGGCGTTCGCCAACTTCGGCGGTGTCGCCGGCATGATCATGGCATTCCACCTCACGGGGCGGTTCATCGAGACAAAGTCCAAGGGTCGCGCCTCGCAGGCAATCAAGAAGCTTCTGACACTCGAGGCGAAGGAAGCGCGCGTCGAGCGTGACGGCGAAGAGACAAGCATTCCCGTGAGCAGCCTTCAGATAGGCGACGTCATGATCGTTCGCCCCGGCGAGAAGATTCCAACAGATGGTGTGGTTGTCTCAGGATCGAGCAGCGTAGACGAGTCGCTCGCGACCGGCGAGTCGATGCCGGTAGAAAAGAGCGAGAACAGCGAGGTCATCGGAGCAACCGTCAACCAAAACGGCGTCCTTCGTGTGCGGGCGACGCGCATCGGCTCAGACACCTTCTTGAGCCAGGTCATCCGCATGGTAGAGGAGGCGCAGGGCTCGAAGGTTCCCATACAGGCGCTTGCAGACAAAATCACCGCGGTCTTTGTTCCGGTCGTTCTCGTCATTGCGGCGGCCACCTTTGGCGCATGGCTCGTCTTCCCCGAGTTCTTCGCAGGCGTCGCGGCGTGGCTCGGGCAGTTCCTGCCGTGGGTCGACCAGACGATGGGGCAGGGCGCGCTCGCGCTCTACGCGGCAATTGCCGTCCTTGTTATTGCCTGCCCGTGTGCGCTCGGTCTTGCAACGCCGACCGCGCTGATGGTCGGATCCGGCATGGGCGCGGAGAACGGCGTACTCATCCGGAAGGGAGCAGCGATTCAGGTGCTCAAAGATGTAAACGTCATTGTCTTTGACAAGACCGGCACGATCACCGAAGGAAAACCCAAAGTCACCGACGTCGTTGCCGCACCTAACGCCGACGAGTCGCAGGTCCTGCGCGTGGCGCTTGCCCTTGAAGCCAACAGCGAGCACCCGCTTGCACGCGCAATCGTGAACGAGGGCGCCTCGCGAGGCCTCAAGCCTGAAAAAGTGATCGGGTTTGAAGCGGTCAGCGGCTCGGGCGTCAGAGGGATGCTCGACGGGACGAGCGTGGCGGTTGGAACCGCGGCGTTGCTGGCCGGGGGTTCAGCAGCACAGCGCGGTGGCGCCGGGGCCGGGGCCGGGGAGAAAGCAGAAGGGAGCGAAAACCCCACCGGTGAGAAAGCAGAAGGGAGCGAAAACCCCACCGGGGAAAAAGCAGAAGGGAGCGAAAACACACTCGAGTCCAAAAAGCGCGAACTCGAGCAGCAGGCAAAGACCGTCATGTGGGTCGTCCAGGACGGCGAAGCGGTCGGGCTCATCGCGGTGGCAGACACCGTCAAGAGCGACAGCGTTCACGCGATCAAGGTGCTGCACGAGCTCGGCTACACGACGGCGATGCTCACCGGCGACAACGAGCACACCGCCGCGGCGATCGCCGGCGAGGTGGGCATTGACCGAGTCATTGCTAACGTTCTACCGGGTGACAAATCAGCGGAGGTCGCGCGACTGCAGGCCGAGGGCCAATCGGTGGCGATGGTCGGCGACGGTATTAACGATGCACCTGCGTTAACGCAGGCGGATGTCGGCATTGCCATTGGGACGGGAACAGACGTGGCGATCGAAGCCGGCGACATCGTCCTGGTTCAGGGTGAACTCAGCGCGGTCGTTAAGGCGGTCAAGCTCAGTCAGGCGACCTTCCGCAAGATCCGCCAGAATCTCTTCTGGGCCTTCTTCTACAACGTCGTCATGATTCCCCTCGCGATGGCCGGCGCCCTTCATCCGGTCCTTGCCGAGATCGCGATGGCGTTTAGCTCGATCAACGTCGTGACCAACTCCCGCCGCCTGCAGAAGGCGGATATCAGCGCCGACCGCGCATAGCCTGATCTGGGCGTGCCCCCGACGCTTCGCGCCGGGGTCGTGCTCTGCGAGGCTCCGGCTCACGCCTTCGGTCGCCGCGCGGGACGCGGCGACCCGCTACGCGGCCTCTCCGATCACTCACGCTTCGTTGTAAGCTGTCCGACCCTTTGCCCTTTTGCGCAATACGTTTTTGGTGCCTCTTCGTGGCTTGCGCCGTCCCCAAAAGAGACGTATGATCCCCTATCATGGCCGGCGTTCCACGGCGCTCGCTCTGCCGCATCGGGCTTTCCATTCTTTTTTGTATCACCTCCTTCGCCGTGTCAGCGACCGATCCGGTGACGCTCCAGCTTCGCTGGGCGCCTCAGTTCCAGTTCGCCGGATACTACGCGGCGCTCTGGCAAGGCTACTACGAAGAGGCGGGCCTCGACGTCCAGATCCGAAGCGCCCTCCAGGACGGCCGGATTCTTCGCGCCACCGATGTCGTCGCGGCGCGAGAGGCGGAGTTTGGTATCGGGGCGGCCGACATTTTGTTTGAACACACTACCGGTGCGGAGCTGACGATTGTCGCGTCCATCTTTCAAGAGAGCGCCGCGGCCCTCTATGCGCTCGAGGGTACCGAACTCAGCTCCCCCGACGATCTGCTTTCCCTCACCTTCGCCGTTATTCCGGACGATTTAATAGAGTTCGAGGTGCAGGCGATGCTGCTTCACGAGGGACTCGATCCTGATGCGGGCGCAACGGTTCCGCTTCGTCCGGGCATTAGCCAGTTGCTCGAAGGCCAGGCGGACGTGCTCGCCGGCTATCGAACATCGGCCCCCTGGATCTTTCAGACCCAGGGGCTCGACTACGTGGAGCTTCGTCCCTCGGCACACGGGGTAGGCTTCTACGGCGACTCACTTTTCACCCGAGCCGAGCTCGCTCGGAGCGATCCCGACCTGGTGGCTCGCTTCCGCGACGCCTCGCTTCGGGGCTGGAAGTACGCCTTCGACAACGTGGAGGAGATTATTGCCCGGATCTCTACAGTGGAAAGGGTGGGAGATCCGGTGGATGATCCGGAGGGCCTCAATCGCTGGCAGGCAGAAGCAACTCGTCGTCTCGCGCGATACCCCGAGGTCGAGCTCGGCCACATGAACCGTCAACGTTGGCTGCAGATGCACGAGACGCTCACCCGCCTCGGAGCGATTGACGGGCCGCTCGACACGGACGCGCTCATCTTTGATCCCGATCGGGCCCTCACCGTGCGGCGTGAGCGAATCGCTCTTGCGAGCAGTATCGCCGTGGCGGTCTTGCTGCTTTTTGCCGCCGGTACCATGACGTGGACGCTCACTCTGCAGAAAAAAGTGCAGGAAAGAACCGACGATCTGCAAGCCGCCGTCGCCGAACGAGATCGGCTCTTTGCCGAGATGAACCACCGCGTCAAGAACAACCTCGCGATGGTCTCCGGTCTTCTCCAGCTCAAAGAGCACGATACCGGAAATGCGGTCGATCTCTCCGACGTTCGAACTCAGATCGCCGCAATCGGTAAGGTTCACGATCAACTTAGTCGAGTGGCAGGCAGCGCGGACGTCGCCGCTCGCGAGTACCTACAGAATGTAGTGAGTGCGGTTGTCGAGACCACCTGCGAAGTGCCGCCGGAGACTGCGTTTGCGGTCGACGACATCCAACTCAGCGCGAAGCGCGCCGTGGTGATCGGGCTCATCGTAAACGAACTCGTGATCAATGCAGTGAAGCACGGATTTGATCCCTCAATCGAGCCTCCCAGGCTCAACGTGGGTTTCGAAGAGAGTGCGAGACATCAGATCCTCACGGTCCGAAATAACGGACGCGCCTTCCCGCCCGGTCTCAACCTCGAGACGGCCAACTCTCTTGGCCTAAAGCTTGTCACGCAACTCGTCGCCCAGATGCACGGCTCGATACAGCTTACCCGCGAGCCCATCACCACGTTTGAGATCTCGCTTCCGCTCGAGGGGAATCAAGACCAATGATCGGTATCGGCCTTCCGCGGCTACTTGTCGTCCCAGACGGCCCCAGGGTAGTTTGCGCGAATTAGCGTATCTCTGGTGAGGAGCGGTTGGGAACCGGCGGATGCCGAGCCGGTAATGAGGCGGTCAAACGGGTCGCGGGTCCAGCTCAACGACTCAGCCGCCCCGACGGCGACCAGGTAGGGTATGTCGTCCGGGACCAAACCGATTCTGTCACGAAGGTACGAGAGAATCTCTACGGCCCCGACCCGGATGCGATTGATCTCGTGCAAGAAAGCGAGTTCGAGCCGGACGGCCGGTGAGTAGACGAGCCGCCCGTGGTCAAGCGCCGCAAGCGCTCTGTGCGGAAACCGAGACCGGTCGCCGGCGTAAAGCCAGACTACGACATGCGTGTCGAGGTGCAGGATCATTCGCCCTCAACCTCACGCTCACCGTCCCAGTTGCGTGTCCAATCAACTTCGATCTCTCCGGACTCGACATCGTGGACCTCGAGCGAGTCCCATATCGAGCGCCGTTCCAACGGCACAATGTGAACACTGCCGGTCTTTCTGACCACCTCCACCGATTCCCCGGTGGCAATCACGCTGTCGATAATCTGATACAGGTTCTGTCGAAGCTCAGTCGCCGACACCTTCATGACGTACATGATAACGCAACGTACGTACGCTTGCAACCTTAGTCTTGACACGCCGTTGAGAGGCGGGTGTTGCCTCCGCCCCCTACCACACCGCCAGGATGATGCTCGCGACTATCATCCCGACCAGGTCGTATCCCTTATTGATCGCAAGCAGGGAGAAGGTCTTATCCTCGTAGGCGTAGTGAACAATGGTCGGCAGGAGCGAGAAGCCGAACCAGAGGAGGGTGGCCACAAAGATCGCGTCGAGGATCGATGCGGCGCCGAACGCGTTGAGTCCGATTGCCACAGCAAACGCGATTCCGATCTCGCATATCAGTGAGACAATGTAGTCCGAGGCTTGCGATTGGAGCTCCTCGGCCGTCTTTCCGATGCCCGCCATCCACGGCTTGCTAAACGCACCGTACCAGAAGGCTCCGATCGCAAAGTAGGCTACTCCCGAGACCAGAACCGCCCAGATGTTTACCAAAAAGACGCTGAAGTCCATATGCTCTCCTTTGCGGTCGACCGCAATCAAATCATAACTGATTAAGTCACGTTTGTCTCCGATTGCCCGAGGCCCAAGCGCGAGTCGCGAGCGGCAATTGCAGAAGCCGCCTGTTCGGTGTAGGGTCGAACAATGCTTGCAGGGAAGGCCGGTCATACGGCGATCACGGGAATACAGTTTGGAGATGAGGGCAAGGGGCAGATCGTCGATGTGCTTGCCTCGACCCACAATGCGGTCGTTCGCTACAATGGCGGAGCGAATGCCGGCCACACGGTGGTTGTGGGCGGCAAGAAGTACGCGCTGCACTTGGTTCCTTCCGGGATTCTGCACGGCGGAAATCGCAACTTCATCGCGAATGGCGTCGTTATTGATCCGTTCGCGCTTGTTCACGAGATGGACTCCCTTCGCGACGGCGGCGTGGAAATCGGGCCGCGGAACCTCGTCATCTCAAACCGCTGCCACCTCGTCCTGCCCTACCACAAGATGGAAGATGAACTCCTTGACGCGGCTATGGCGCATGCCGAGTCGAGCGACGGATCGCTCCTCGGTACCACAAAACGCGGCATTGGCCCCTGCTACTCCGATCGCGCACTTCGTTCACTCGCTATTCGTACGGCAGATTTGGTCGATGCGAACCTCACGAGCCGCCTGATAAAGAAGATCGTTCCATTCAAGAACCGGATGCTCCGGGTCCTCGCAGAGGAGGCCGGCGTCGAGTTCAAGGATATCGATGTGCAGGAGATGCTCGACTCGGTGGGCGAGATCGGAGAGAAGCTCAAACCCTACATTACCGACACAACCGTGGCGCTCCGCGACGAGATCGCTGATGGAAAGCGCCTTCTCTTCGAGGGCGCAAACGCAACACTCCTCGACATCGACTTTGGTACCTTTCCATTTGTCACGTCGAGTAACTGCATTACCCCTGCGATACCCGTCTCTACCGGTATTGGGAATCTCAACCTGACCAACAGCATCGGCGTCGCAAAGACCTACATGAGCCGAGTTGGGGCCGGCCCCTTCCCGACCGAGCTCGAGGGTGAGATTGCCGACACAATTCGCGATCGCGCGCACGAGTACGGGACCTCGACGGGCCGCCCGAGACGAATTGGCTGGCTCGACCTGGTGGCGCTCAAGCACACGGTTGCCATAAACGGGATTACCGAACTCGTGCTCACCGGTCTTGCCTTCCTACACGGTATCGATCCGATCCGAGTCTGCACCGCCTACGAGTCAAACGGCAAGCGTGGGACGAACTTCCCCCCGGGCGCTCGTGAGCTCTCGCTCGTGAGGCCGGTTTTCGAAGAACTGCCTGGCTTCGAGCAGCCGGTTTCAGGCGTCACCGATCCGGCAAAGCTCCCGGGCAGTGTCACCGACCTCGTTGCCCTGATCGAGAAGGAGACCGGCGCAACCGTCGCGGCTGTCTGTACCGGTAAGTCGCGCGATAACGTGCTCGAGGTAGCTTCCCGATAAACTGCACCTCCTACGGGCTTCGTCGGCTCACCGCGGTAATGAGCTACAATCGGCTTCGCGTTACGCTTATAGAGTTCTCACGCGCCGGTCGAATCCAGGAAATCGCTGACATCTGCGTTGTAGACTATCTCATCAAGCGAAAAAACCGCCCACGGCGACCCCTCGTCCATCCAGACGATCCGTTACTCGTCAATGTCCGGAGCGCTTCGGCAGCCCTTGCATTGCCACTCTCAAATGAGTGCGTACGGGTTTTCCTGCTGATTTCGAATAATCACGGGTTGTTTTTCGAACTTTGTTACGTTTCGCGCGCAAAAAAGCTGAGCCTATAATCAGGCCAGTGGAAAAGATCCGCCGTCGGCGGGTCCACAAAAACACTAAAGGAGTATCTATGAAACGTCTTTTACTAAGCGTTTTGCTACTTGCTCTCGTAGCCGGCTTTGCATTTGCCGGTGGACAGCAAGAGGCTGACGACACGGGCGAGCGACCAACGCTTACCATCTGGGTTCCCCAGTCACCCCCTGAGGTCCCCCTCGAGGAAACGGCGGTTTGGCCCGAGTACTCGCAGCTTCTGAGTGCCGACATCGAGTGGGAGTACACCGTCGGTGAGGCAGATCAGCGAGCCGGCGTCATCCTCGCTTCCGGCGATCTTCCCGATGCGATCGCCGCCGGAAGCCAGGAGATGGAAATGTTTGTAGAGGCAGAGGCGTACGTCGACCTCGCAGACTACATCCGCAACAGCGAGGAGCTTCCAACTTCGTATCCGCAGGATTACATCGATGCGCACTTCGCTCGAGAAGACGGCGTTGTTCCGTATCTCTCAAACGGCGTTCCTGAAGAGCCCACAGCCAATCCTCCCGGTGGTGGTTGGTGGATGCAGCTCCGCGTGCTTCGCTGGGCAGGCTTTCCCGATCACTTCACGTGGGATGAGTACGTAGACGCACTTCGCGGATTCGCAGAAGAGTTCCCCGAGACGCAGGGGCAGCCGACCATCTCCTATATCTTCCAGAATAACGGCTGGCAGCTCGATACGCTGACCAACCCTCCGGCGGAGCTTCAGGGCAAGGTCGACGGCGGTGGTTTCTGGTTTGACGACGACAACGGCCGCTGGGTTCCCCAGATTGTGACCGGAACACCCGAGCAACGACGCTTCCTGAGCGCGCTGAACGATCTGTTCACCGATGGTCTTCTCGACGAAGAGAGCTTTGTTCACAGCCAGGATCAGTATCAGGCCAAGCTGGCTGAGGGACGCTACCTCGGTGGATATGGTTATTCGTATCAGCTTGGAGCCCCGCGGGAGGCATTGCGCGAGCAGGGACTCCTCGATCACTCATGGGTTCCGGTCCCGGTTACATTTGATGACGATGGCGTTCCTCCGCATCGCCTGCGAACCCGGGGTCAGGGGATAATCGGTGGATTCGCGATTATGCCGTCTGCGCCGAATCCCGATCTCGTGTGGCAGGTTTTCGTAGAAGAGTGGCTCGATGATGAAGTAATTGCGATGCGCCACTGGGGTCTCGAGGGCGTTCACTACGAGGTCGGTGAGGACGGCAAGTTCTTCATGACCGATGAGCAGCTTGAGAACTGGCATACCCTGTCAGGTGCCGACCGCGATCGTTGGCATATGCGCATTACCGGCAGCCGACACCTGCCGTATCACAGCTCGCTCTTCCAGCTGGACGACGGCAATGTCGAGCATCCCGACTACGACCCCGAGATTTTTGGTTTCCAATTCCAGAATGATCCGCTCTGGAAAGAGTACATCGACGCATACGGTGTCGATGCTCCGGGTGAGGTATGGGAAGTAGCCCAGTTCCCCAGCCACGGCTGGACATGGAACATCTCTCGTGAAGACGAGGTTGGTGTTGCCTACGAGAACTGGGATGAGTTCCGACGGCGCTGGTATCCACGTCTGATCCTTGCCGATGCTGGTGAGTTTGACCAGGTTTGGGAAGAGTACGAGGAAGCGATCGAAGACGATATTCGTGAGGATATCGATCGCTGGATGGAGCGTGCTGAGTTCGTTGGCAACTTCCGCAAGGAAACCAACAACCCGAACGCAAATCCATAAACCAGATCGCAATTTGGTTTGACTGGGCCGCACCGCTTGGTGCGGCCTTTTTTGTCGTCTTTGGGTGGCGGGTGTTCGGTGGCGGGTTGCGGGGTGTTCCTAAAACCAGTAGTCGTTGAATAGTGTTCTTGGGGGAAGCGCTTGCATTAGGGCGTCCCAGGCCGGCTCGTTGTGGATGTCGGGTTGGTGCTCCCGGTAGAACAACTCGGGCGAAAGGGTTCCGTAAAGAAGCGAACTTGCCGCCTCTATGGTCAGGTCGACGTCGGCTTTTGCCTTGGTAGCGCTCGCTGCGATCGTCCCGTCCCTTGCTTCGAGGCGAATGGCGCCGTTGTTCGACTCACAGATCGGATCGCTCACGCCAACTACGATTTCGAACTCTCCTCGAGCAGGAATCCCATTAAATGCCTGCATCGGCTCGATGATCCTCACCATCCACGGCGCACCCCGGTAGGTAGCTTCCACCCGATCTTCGATCCCGGGAATCATCGCATGAATGTTGGTATCGTAGGGAAGCGTGATCGTGATGGTCGAGATCTGGTCGCGGTGCAAGGCGAAATATGCAAAGAGTTGCTCTCGAGCGTCCGCGTCCCGCCAGAGAAAATCCGCGACTTCAAGCTTGCCTTCGCTCAGGAATCCCTCTTTTGTATAGGTTGCGATCGCCTCGACCTCGCCGGCTCTCGTTGCAAAGAGTGCTACCCGGTTCGCGAACCTCTTGGCAAACCGCTTGTCATCAAGTTCCTCGAATAGCACTCGTCCGTGGACATCCGAGAAGCGTTTCTGAAGCGCCTCAAAATAGCGAACTCGTGTTGTGGGGTCTCGAATGTCGCAAGCCTCTATCTCGCCCTGCTTTCCCGCGAACTGGGCGAACGAACGGCAGCTAATCCGGTAGTCGATGGCACCGTTGCTCCTCACATAGCCAAACTGCTCGTAGAAACGCTCACGGAAGGGCCGCAGCATCGACACAGCCTGGCCTGATGCACGCATTCGTTCAAAGCCCTTTCGCAGAAGCTTGCGAACAAGCCCCTTGCCGCGATACTCAGGTCGTGTGGCCACGCCGCCGATCCCGGCCATGGAGACACTGGCGCCACGAATAGAGTGCTTGAAGGGGTGAACGGTGATACCGGAAGCCAGGGTGGTGGAATCGAATGCAGCAAGGATCGTGTCAATCGGTACGTTCTCGACAGCCTCTTCCTTGATCTCCTCGGTCGTGTAGCCGCCGAACGCGTACTGCATGAGTCGGATATGCTCCGACGCCTCTTCGCGTCGAATGGTTCTGAACTCCATTCGGCCAGCCTACTCCGAATCCAGATCTCCAGTCGAGCACGTGTGGCCGGGGTGAGTCTTGGAAGAGTATGTTCCGAGCGAGGTTACATGAGAAACGCAGAGTTTTTGGCGAAGTATGGACCGTGGGCGGTGGTGCTTGGAGCATCACGGGGACTCGGCAAAGCGTATGCTCGAGAGTTGGCGGTTCGTGGACTGAATGTGGTGCTGGTTGCCCGAAGCAAGCAGCCTCTCGAGGAAGTTGCCGCTGATCTCGAAGACAGAGGCGCAGAAGCGCTGGTAATCGCAAAGGATCTGAGCGCTCCGGACGCAATCGAGGAGCTTTCAAAAGACACGAGCCACATCGAGGTCGGACTCGTGGTCATAAATGCCGCGCTGGCCCCGACGGGACCGCTGTTAGACGATGAGCGAACCAAGCTGGAACTCGCCGTGACCCTCAACTGCGCGGCCTCGCTTCGGGCGGTGCATTGCTTTGGCAATCGTCTGGCACAGCATCGCCGCGGCGGCATCGTTATTATGTCGTCGCTCGCCGGCATGCAAGGAAGCCCTAAGATAGCTACCTACGCTGCAACAAAGGCGTTCCTGCTCGTTTTGGGCGAGTCGATGTGGGGTGAGCTGAGAGAACAGGGAGTCGATGTGCTCGTTTGCGCTCCGGGTGCGGTTGCCACGCCGGGCTTTTTGGCCGGGGGCACGGAAGGGGCAAAAAAGCTCGGCCCAATCGTCATGGCGCCCGAGAAAGTCGTAAGCGGGGCACTTCGCCGCCTCCCGCGAGGGGGTACCTACGTTCCGGGAGTCCTAAACAAGCTCGGCCGCTGGGCGCTTGGCCACCTCGTTCCGCGTCGGGTGGCGGTTCGGATTATGGGACGTGTAGGCTCTCTTCTCACCCGGTAGGGCGGTGGACGGGTCGGCCTCGGAGTCCGCGCATTTGGTGAGCGGTTTCCCCGAATGGGCTTTGGTCACTCTGCCATTGCCCGAGCTTCCTCCAGCGTTCGATCCTGCCGAATAGTTCGGCTGTCCAACATTTCGAGATTCGAAATAACATACTCGAGCAACTCTTCGGCTTCCTCTCGATCTGAGATATCGGCGTCGGCGTCGGAGTCGGATCGGGATCGGCGAGATGCAGACCAGCCGCGAGCGCGGAGGTGGTCTGCAAGCTTGACGTAGTAGTCCCAGAATCGAACAGGAACCGCGTCGGAATCAAGCTCTTCTTCGTGTCTTCTGACAGCCTCACGACTGTAGGAGACCGCCTCTTGCCGATCGCCGAATGAGATTGGAGAACCAGGCACCCGGCGGTACAGCTGACCGAGCATGTAGTAGCTGTTTGAGTACGTTGGATCGAGTTCGATCGCTCGCAGAGCGTCGTCCCGAACGTCGCCGGCCATGAACAGCGAGTTTAGCACGCCCCGGAGCTCGCCGTTCTTCGCACGATTCGCCCCCCGCCAGAAGAAGGCACGTGCGAGCTCTCCATCGATCTCCACCGCCTCGCGCGCCTCTTCGACCCCGCGTTCGAGTGCCTCCCGAGCCTCGTCTTCGCTGACCGTGCCGGCGTAGAGCCCCAAATCGACTCGGTTCAGACGTGCTCGAGCCAGCCGCCACAGGGCGGCAGCTCGTTCATCCTCACTTCGAGCATTCTCGAGCGATTGTTCAGCGACATCAAGGGCTTCACTGTGACGTTCCGCAAAGTGAAGCTCATCGATTCGGTCCATTCGCTCATCCCAATCTTGGGCTCCGATTGATACTCCGAGCGACAGCAAAGATGCGAGGATACATACGTACTTTAGAATTGATCCCATGTTCTCAAGATAGCAATTTCGCAGGCTCGGGGCGTAAATGCAAATCATGACAAGCCCGCTGCTGCGCTGGAGTAGGGTTAAGCGAGTTCACCTAAGGCAACCACGAGTTCGGGCGAGGGCGAACGAGCGGAACCTGCTCCCGCGTCGAGTACGGAGTTTCGCCAATCGTCGCGTTCGCGGACCTCGCTCGGTGCGCACCCATAGAGTTTCTTGAAATACTTGGTGAAGTACTTCAGGTGTGAGAATCCGGCATCGAGTGCGATATCCACCAGCCTCTCATCGGTCGTAAACATGAGGTGGATTGCCCGGTTTGTCCGAATCAGGCCGAGGTTTTCCTGTAACGAGAGGCCGGTTGCCTCTTTGACCAAATGAGACACGTAGTACCGGCTGAGTCCCACATGAGCGGCAAGATCGTCCAGCGATATCGGGTGATCGTATCGCTCCTGCAGGTAGGTGATAATCGATCGTACACGCTCGAACCAGATAGGATGGTCCAGGGCACGAGGAGACGGAGCAGAGGGCGGAGCTGTACTCTGGTCCGACGTCGATGCCTCCCGAACAAGTGTTGTGAGAAGACCCGATAGGGCACTCAAGCACGCAAGCTCGTAACCGGGGGACCCATCTGCGAGTTCGCCTGCGATCGACGAAAGACGCCTCCGTACCGCTCGTTTTGTTGGATCGTGCCACGTATCGACGGGCAGAAAACGATGGTGC
>JBMCTC010000025.1:0-21765 GCA_048624115.1 Spirochaetota bacterium | reverse complement strand
GATTCTTGATACCGCCCTGCTCGTCTACGATAAACTCTTGCGGAATGACGTGAATGACCTCACGGTCCATTGGGATCACGACCGCCTTTGCTGCATCAATGACCCGATCGACGTCCAGTTCGGTAATCTCGCGGCCCTTCCCGGTAACCGCGACCACGCCCCGCGAGTTGATTCCTTCGATGTGGCTTCCGGCGATCCCCGTCACCACCGAGGTAACCTCGCGACCTGCCATCTGCTCAGCCGCCTCGACCGCCTGGGCGACACTGCGCAGCGTCGCTTCGATGTTGATGACGACCCCACGGCGCAATCCGCTCGAAGGAGCCGAACCGAGCCCGATGATCTCAAGCTCATCGTCGTCGTTATACTCGGCAATTACGCAGGTAACGGTGGTAGTCCCGATGTCGAGGGCCGCGATGGTAGGGCTATCTGCCACCGGCTGCCTCCTCGTAGACAACAACTCCGTCCCGACCGCGGAAGTCGAGTTCCACAACGTTGTCGAGTTCCCCCTGAGCGCGCAGCAAATCGAGCATCATCAAGATATACTCTACCATCTCACGGTCGATGCTTGTACCGATACGCACCGGAACCGTGAAGTGCATCGGGTAGAGCACAACCTCGAACGCATGATTGTTGAGACGGACCACGCGATACTCGCTAAACAGGGCGTGAAGCTCGGGATGGTTTTGCTGCATCGAGCGAAGCTGCGAGAGAAACGAGGTCAGAACCGGTGGGAGTTCGAGCCCGAGCGCCGCCTCGGGGAACCGAAGCCCGGAAAGCACTGGGAGCTTCTGGGCAAGGGCGCCGGCCCCGATTTGAAACACCACACCCTGTTCGTCAAAGACCAGGGTTTTTGCGCCGCTCGCAGTCTGCACGACCGCGGCGGCAAGCGGGCGCCGGCGCGTGGCCGACACCACGAGGCGGTTGGGGAACACCCGCTCGACAGAGGCGCTTTGGACCTCGGGATGGCGCTCGATGCGCAGTCCAATCTCATCGGGTCGTGCCTGGAAATAGGTCATTCCGAGACGAACCCCCGCGAGTTGCAAGAGCTCGTCGTCGGGAAGACTCAGGCCGTTGTGCAGTTCAATCTCGGCAATCGAGAGTCGCGGCGCGATCACAAGATGGTAGACAACTTGCAAAATAATAACGAGCACCAGCGCCACGATAATCGTCAGCAGCGCCTTGTGCGCAACCTGCTGCCGCCGCTCGTCGCGTTCAGGCTCCGCGTAGCGCTCCCCTGCCACAACGTCAGCCATAGATCACCTCGGACTCACGCCGCAGCTCGGCCCGCTCCTCGCCGCGCCCGTCGCGTGCTACATTTAACAGCAGCCCTACCATGATAAGCGTCATAAACACGGCGGTTCCGCCGTGTGAGAAGAACGGAAGCGGTATGCCGGTAGCCGGAACAAGCCCACAGACAACAGCCATATTCAAGAGCGCCTGAAATACAATCATGCTCGTTACGCCAAAGGAGAGCAGCGAGAGATACGAGTCCTTTGCGGTCATCGCAATTTGATAACCCTTGAAGGCAAAGATCGCGAACAACAACACGATCGCGATAATGCCGAGAAAGCCGGACTCTTCGCCGAGCACGGCAAACACAAAGTCGGAGTGCGGCTCCGGAAGCGCTCCGTACTTTTGAACACTCTGGCCGATACCACGGCCCCAGAGGCCGCCGTTTGCCAGCCCGCGTTGTGCAGCGAGGACCTGGTAGCCGGAGCCAAATCGGTCGAGCTCGGGGTCAAGGAACGCAAGAATGCGTAACACCCTGTGTTCTCGGGTAAGCAGCAGCACCGTCGCAAGTGGCGCCGTCAAAATACAGAGCCCGACAAAGAAGCGTAGCCGTACTCCCGCGACAAAAAAGATTGCGAGTGCGACGCTCGTCACGAACACTGCGGTGGAAAAGTCGTTTTGAATGTAGATCAGTCCTGCAAAGAGCAACACGACGATCAGCGGCGGCACGACATTATTGAGCGTATCGTCAAGCTGATTTCGTTTCCGACTCAGAATGTGAGCGAGGTAGATAACGAGTACAACGCGTACGAACTCCGACGGCTGGAAACTCGTCCCAAACACGTAGATCCACCGGCGTGCGCCGAGGTACTCTTCGCTCAAGCCGGGCACAAAGGTGAGCAGCATGAGACCAACGCCGCCAAGCAAGAGCGCGGGGACGAGCCTTCGAAGGAGATCGAGCGGGAACCGATAGGCGACAAAGCAAGCAACCGATCCGAGCCCAACCCAAAAGATCTGCCGACGTACAAGACGAAACGGGTCGCCGTAGAGCTTCTCGGCCCAATTGTACGAGGCAGAAAAGAGGACGGCATATCCGACGCCTACAATGAGCACGAGCAAGAGCGCCATCTTTACGTCATTTTTCTTTGGGATTCGCTCGAGCGCAAACCGTTCGCTCATACGAGTTCCTCCCGAGAAACCAACCGCGGCGTGAGCCGTTCGAGGGCGACCGATCTTGATCCTTTGAGAAGCACGATATCCCCGGGCGCAACCGAGGAGAGTGCGGCAACCACCCGGTCCCACTCTTCGTATCGGTAGATCGCCGCGCCCATCGAGACGGGCGCGCTCTCACCCTTGCTGAGTGCATCAAAGAACTCATCTCCAACGAGATGAACTTCGTCAAACTCGAGCGAGGCCGCGCGCCGAGCAAGCGCTGCATGCGCCTCGGCCGTCGCATCACCGAGCTCCTTCATTGCCCCGAGCACGGCAATCCGCCTTCCCTTCGCGGGCGTCTCGTGCAGCAAATCGAGTGCGGCGTGCATCGACTCGGGGTTGGCGTTGTAACAGTCCTGAATTACGGTAATCTCGCCGTGAAAGACCTCGGCTCTTCCAAATACAGGCCGCACCGACTCAAGGCCCGCCTTTACCGCCTCAAAGGGAATGGAGAGCTCGTTGGCAACGCTCATGACCGCCGCGGCGTTGTCAATCATCTGACGGCCGGGAAGTCGTAGTCGGATCGTTCCCTGCTCCGTTTGAATTTTGCTTCCGCGCACGCCTTCGAGAACCACGTCGGTAATCCCCGCGCTCGTACGCGAGTACCTCACGACCCGACCATTGACCGAGTCGGATAGAAAGTCGGCAAACTGGTCCTTTGCGGGAATGAGCGCCACCTGTTTTCCAGTGAATTGAGAGAAGATCTCCTTCTTCTCACGCGCGATACCCTCTTGCGAGCCGATCATTCCGATGTGGGCGGTGCCGATGTTGGTGATCACCGCGATATCGGGCTCACCGAGCGAGGCAAGAAGCGCGATCTCACCTGGGCGATTCATGCCCATCTCGAGCACCGCGAACTCGTGGCCGGATCTCAACCGAAGCAGCTCCATCGGCAGACCGATGTCGGAGTTGTAGTTTCCTCGGGTATGCATCGTCTTGCCGATCTGGCTCAAGACGGCGGTAAGCATCTCTTTTGTTGTCGTTTTTCCGTTACTTCCGGTAATCCCCACCCGTTTTACGTTGGGGAACTGTTTACGCCACACCTGAGCGAGCGACTGCATTGTTGCAAGCGGGTCGTCGACCGGATAGAGCGTGACGCTCCCAAATACGGTGCGTCGCAGCATCGGGACCCGTTCGTCGTGCACGATCGCGGCAACAGCCCCGTTCTGAACCGCATGATCTACGAAGTTGTGACCATCGGTACGCTCACCGGGAAGCGCCACAAAGAGTGACCCGGGGCGAGCGCGGCGTGAATCAACCGCGGCGCCTTCTACCTCGCGGGCAAGGGGCGTGCCGATCACGACAGGCTCCTCGGAAAGCGCGCCAAATCGCCTGAGCCAGCGCTCGATGCGCTCGAGAGGGATCCCCTTCATTCGCGATCCTCGCCCGTCGGGGTTTGGAGCAGCAGAATCCGCTGCGGGTCTAAGCGCTCGAGACCGAGATGCTCCTCCGCGAGCTCAGCGATTCGTTCCGGACTCGTGAGAAGTGAGATTGCGAGTATGGTCTGCTTGTTTTCTTCGAGAAGCTCGCGTTGCCGTACCGCGAGCTCGGAGATCTCCCGCTCGAGACGACTGTAGCGAAACGCCTGGTAGACATTTGCAAAGAGGAGCACTGGAATCAGGACGATGAGAATCGCGATGAGACTCTTTTTCACGCGGATTGCCTCCGCTCGAGCACGCGAAGTTTTGCGCTTCGCGAGGCGGGATTCTCTCGCTGCTCATCTTCGGTGGGAATGATTGGCTTCTTGGTAACGACGCGAAACTCGTCGCGCTCAGCAAGTGAGCGAAAGGTGTGCTTTACGATCCTGTCTTCGAGCGAGTGAAACGAGATGACGCCGAGCCTGCCGCCGGGTGCGAGCTTGTTCGCCGCGGCAGGCAACGCACGCTCGACCCGCGAGAGCTCGTCGTTTACCGCAATCCGGAGCGCTTGAAACGTTCTCGTCGCGGGATGAATCCTTCCGTGGCGGTAGCTTGCCGGAACCGCGCGCCAAATGCTCTTCTCGAGCTCGCCGGTTGTCTCGATCGCCTTGGTACGACGCGTCTCGACGATCGATCGGGCGATCCGGCGGCTCAGACGCTCTTCCCCGTATTGGTAAATGATGTCGGCCAGATCGCTCTCGTCGGTAGTGTTCACAATGTCGGCGGCGGTTCGCTCGCCGGAGCGGGAGAGCCGCATATCAAGCGGTTCATCGCCCTTGAACGAAAACCCTCGTGCAGCCCCGCCGAGGTGAAAGGTGGAAATGCCGAGATCGAGAAGCACGCGATCGGGACATTCGTCGGTGCGCTCGAGGTATGCATCAAACCAATCGTTCACAAACTCGACCCTCTGCGCATATGCCTTGAGGCGCTCGCGTGCACGCTCCACCATGATGTGATCGGCGTCAACGCCGATAACCCGCAACGCGGGGAAAGACTGCAGGAAAGCAACCGAATGCCCGCCTTCTCCAAGGGTCCCATCGACCAGAAGCGCGCCGTCGGTCTGCGGACTGAGGTATTCTACTACCTCCTTGAGCAGCACCGGCAGGTGCACTGGTTCCATTTTGACCCTCCATTAGAAGGAGACGAGTCCTCCCAGTTCTTCGGCCGCCTCCTGCAGTTCAGCTTCACTCTCTGCCTCGTACTGCTGGTACGCCTCTGCGTCCCAGATCTCCATGTACCGCTCCATTACCAATAGAGTGGTCTCGCGCTTCAGGTCGGCAGACTCCTGAAGCGATTTCGGAATGTTCAAGCGACCAGCCTTGTCCAGCTCCACCTCTTGAGCCGGCGCAACGATTCTGCGTTGCAACAGGCGACCGCGCTTCGAGAGTGGCGACGAGGCGCCCATGAGTTTGGCCGAGAAGTCCCGCCACTCATCGGGGGAGAAGAGCCAGAGGCACCGGTCAATGCCTCTCGTTACAACCAGCGCGCTGCCCCGAACTTCGTTCCGGATCTTCGCAGGCACCAGGAGCCGTCCCTTCTCGTCAAGCGATATGTGAAACTCTCCAGTATTCATCTCTGTTTCACCACGACATCACCACGCTTGAACCTCTTCTCCCACTTTTTCCCACTCTCATACACATTCTACGACGCACAGGATTGATGTCAACGAAGGTAGACAGAATAATTCCGCAAGTTTTATCGCAGGGAGATGAGCTACTATAAACTTGTTAAGTAGTAGAGAGATCTGAGAGCTTTTCGCTGCTTTTTGGGGCGGTTTAGGAAGAAATTGCCGGCACTGAGATGGTAAAGGCGCTCTTTGGCTTGTCCCAACTCAGGACACGATAGTCGATGCTCGGGAAGAGGTTGTGCTGCCGCTCTACGCGCGTAAGCCACTCGGTTCCAATCGCGCCCCGGCCCAAACTGTCGTACACGTGTGAGACATTGGCCACGTGGTCCTTGACGCGACGAACGGCATACGGCACCGCAGTCCCTGCCCGCATGATAAAGGGCCAGTCGGACGCCTGGGCGAGCAGCGTCTCTCGAGCCGCCTGGTTCAACGCTCGTTGCTTGAGCCCCGACTCGTTCGGGAACCTCGCGACCAGCTCGCTCATACGCTCGACGGCTTTGTGTACGTGGCGACATACCCAGTCGTTGCTGCTGTCGAGCCAGACTTCGGAGTAGCCCTTCGTACCCCAACTCGAAAACGCGGGATTACTCACCTGTGTAGGAGGGTACTCCTTGAGATAGGAGTGTGGAGTAATCAGTTCGAGCGACTCTTCTTGATCCAAGCGCCGTACCACCGCCTCAATCCACTGGGGTCCCTCAAACCACCAATGCCCGAAGAGCTCAGCATCGAACGGACAGGTGACCACCGGCGCGGTATCCATCAGACCGGCAAGCCGGGCGACCCGTTTCTTGATGTTGTAGACAAAGTTATCGGCGTGTTCGAGCACCGTTCGCGAGGCGGCCAACGGGTCGTAGGGAACCTTTCGGTCGGTCTTGCCGGTCACGGCATGGTACTTGAAGCCGGTGTTCATTCGGATTCGGCCGTCGGGGAGAAAGGGGCCGATATACTCGAGCGGAAGATCGTGGCCAATGTCGCGATAGAAGTCTCGATAGGTCACATCACCCGGATAGCCGTCCTCTGCGCTCCACACGGCATTGGTAGCCGCGTGATCCCGACCAAACACTGCAAGCCCATTCTCACATGCGGTTGGTGCGTAGACGCCCGCCTCTGGTCTGTGTTGTCCAAACACCATTCCGTGCGTCGCAACCATGAAGTAACGAATCCCCTGATCGTCTAGGTACTCTTCGAGCCCCGGGGCGTAGCCACACTCCGGTAGCCAAAAGCCGCGGGCGGGTTTCCCAAAAACACGTGCGTGCTCTTCTACGCCAACCTGAACCTGAGCGCGAACTGCGGGGGGGTGCTGCATGTAGAGCGGCAAATAGGCGTGCGTGGCGGCGGTGGCCATGATCTCGATCTTGCCCCGTTTGTAGAAGTAGTCGAATGCTCGAATGAGGTCACGCTCGTACTGTTCGGTGAAGTCTCTCAGGTTCGACTCGTGGAGCTTCGCGTACATCGAAGCAACGCCATGAAATGCAGGGTCGGATCGCGTTCGATCGAGCTCCCGGTGCGAGAGCTCGATCATTCGCTCGCAGTATGCCACGTACCGCTGCTGAAGCCACTCGTCCTGCAGCATAGCTGCGAGAGTGGGCGAGATCGAAAACGTCAGCTTGGAGCCGACCTGATCCTGCTCGAGGCGGTTTAGCATACGAAGCAGCGGGAGATAGGTCTCGGAAATCGCCTCGAAGAGCCAGTTCTCCTCGAGAAAGCCCTCGTTTTCGGGGTGTCGGACAAAGGGGAGGTGTGCATGTAAGAGCAGAACGACTTTGCCGCTATCCATATTCATCGCTTCTACAATCAGGTAAAGAGTGACTCATCGTCAATCAGGCTCAGAACTCGTTGAGGAATCTGCTTGCCGCTCGTTACCACGTCGAGGTGCTGAATCCCGGTTTGCGCCAGAATCTGATTCATGGGCTCTTCGCCCCTTTCTTCTCCTCGATCCTCTGCGATCATGCCTCGAGGCACGGTAATCGTGTTCGACGCCGCCAGTTGCTCCTCTTTCCCGTCATCCACGGCTACTAGCACAATTCGGTAGAGCGTCTCCTGGTCGGGGAGGTTGAAGTACCATCGATTGTCCAGAAGTGTCACCGGAATCTCAAACCGCGCACGCGCCTTTGCAAGCGGCGTGTCGGGCTCATCCATGTTGAATACTCGCAACAGCAACCCCTCAAAGCCTTCGGCACGTTCGAACCGCGCTCGATCGGCCTTTGCGAGGTCCCAGTAGGCGTATGCCCAACTCGGATCGCGCAGCATCAGCACGACGCGGGTCTCGTTGTAGCTCTCCGGCAACTCGATCTCATCTGCGGGCATGTCGAGCTCACCGGTCGCCTGGGTCTCGTATTTTGTCTCTTCCACGCGCACCGAGTGGCTATTGAGCTGCCGGTGCTCAGCTTTCCACTCGTCGATGGCCTCGGCAACCGACTCCTCGAGCTCGTCTCGCGTGACGTTTTCCGCGACGTCAGCGCCATACGTATCCGCGAGTCTAAGGAGCGCCTCGAACGAGGCATCTGACAGTGAATGTCGATGCATGCCTCTGCACAATAGGAAGAGCGCCGTCCAGTGTCAAGATTGCGTGAGGATGGCGCGTGTGGAGAGCCCACTTACGCCTTGCGGCAGAGGAAGAGCATCACATCACCAAACCCCCACCGCTTCGCAAGCACATCAACGGGGCGCTTGATCCACCTCGCGGCAGTACCAATACCGAGTCCGCCCCACGTCTTGCTCGAAACTACTTCGAAACCCTCTTCGCGAAGCACCCGTCGCAAGTTGCGCTTGGAGAACAAATGCATGTGATCGGCTATCGCGCTTCGCCAGGTGTTGGCAAACAGCCGTGCCTGAAGCCCGGCCGTGTTTGGGGTCACCACCACCACAAACCCGCGCTCGACAAGCGCTTCCCGCACCTGGGAGAGGAAGGAGCGCGGGTCGGGTACATGCTCGATCACGTGAGAAAAATGAACCGCCCCAAACTGACGGTCTAGCGATACCGCGTCGAGCGTCCCGACCTCGATCGGTACCCCTCGCCTCTCCCGACCATACTCCGCAGCCGGCACGCAGACCTCGACGCCTTGGACTCCGTAGCCGATACCCTGCGCGTACTCGAGCAGCGCGCCGGTGGCACACCCCACGTCGAGCAGCGAACGCTCGACTCCGGCCTCTTCCATTCGCGAGAAGAACGAGACATCTGAGAGTCCTTGGAGCATGAGGTTGAGGAAGTTCTCGCTGTTCTCTACCTCGTAGGAGCTGTACTCCTCATCGTAGCGATCGACAAGATCCTCAGGCGTGGGCTGGGGATTCTGATAAATATGGCCACACAACGAGCAACGCACAAAGCGAAAGGTGCCGCACTCCCAATGGGGACGTGGTTTGTCACCCCCGCACACGATGCACGAAATAGGTCGATGGCGCTCATGCGCGCCGGGTGTTTTGCTAAAGGTCTTCACGATCGTACCTCTCAGATTGCACGCGTCGGGAGGCGCGTTGCGGCCATCCTAGGCGAGACCTACGGAGTACAATCTGGAACTCCTGCTGCGATGTCAAACGAGACGACCGTCTCGTTTCCCGCAAAGTCTCGGGCAACGATCTCTACCTCGGTTCTCCTGCCCTCGACCGTCACCTCGCCGAGTACCCAGAGCCCCTCTGCGCCGTAGAGCTCCCGCCCGTTTCCCGCGGGCGCAATCGCGAGCTCGCCGGTGGCATAGCTGATTCCGTCTGCACTCGCTCGAAAGCGCTCTTGCCCATCCACAAATACCGCGATCTCGTAGGGCGCGAGAACAGCGGACCTTCGCCCCCGGGCAAGCGTGTCGATGATTCGCGCCGAGATCACGTATCGGCCGGCGGGGAGTATATCGGAACCGGTGAGCGAGAAGAGCCCCCGTTCGCCCTGCGCGAAGACCGATACGATCTGCGGCGGAGCCCGGTCCTCGAGGTCGGGAAGCAGGAGTAACGGGTTAACAAAGACGCGGTTGCGACTGTCGTAGAGGTAGAGCCTGAGCGCGCGCCCGTCGATATACCCGCTCTCGCCGGCGACCGCGATCTGAGTTTCCGGCGTCACCTCGCGACCGACCGGCGGGAGAGACTCGGGGCTGAGGTGGGCGTAGATCGACCGAAACGCCTGCTCGTGCTCGACAACTACGTAGGAGCCAAGTGGACTCGGAAACGAGCCGGTTGCCCGGTGAACGAAAACTACAACGCCGCGCTCCACCGGAAAGACAGGTTGGGCCCCCCCGCCAATCTCCATGCCGCGCAACACGCCCCCAGGGACCTGCTGCCCGAACGTGCCCTGGATCTCCAGCAGGGGAACCGGCCACTCCCAGGCGAGTGTTGCAATCGAGGCCAGAATAAAGAGGGAAGCAAACACGTATCGCATTAGCGCTCCTCGATCGAAAACGCTAAGAGGCGGTCGTCGACCTGCGCTATCAGCAGATCGCCAACGATCTGCAGATCCGCCACATCGGCCGCCATCTCAAGCGAGATCGGCCGAACTCCCGAGGCATCGACGCTCGCAAGCTCATTCGCATAGCGAAACCCTCGACCTGGATCTGGTTGCGTTGACCGAGCGAGAAGCCAGTAAAGACCATGTCCTGCTTGCTCCTCGATTGCTCCGACAGGGTTGACGGTCTGTACTCGGACCTCCGTTCCCGTCTCTAAATTCGCAATGATGGTCTCCTCGACAAAGGTTCGAGAAACACCCTCGGCTCGCTCCCGCGGACGCTGGGTCGTATAAATGAGGAGCGGATCGCTCTCGGCCAAATAGATTGCCGGCAGAGCGCGTGCATTTCGCAGGTACCGGCGACGCAAAACCGGCACCGCCCGTTCCTCGGATACTTGGTAGAGGGCAAGGGACATCTCGGCAACACTCTCGGCGGCCAAGAGAAACTCGGGACTCGAGGTGGTTGCAAATGCCCGCCCGTCGGAACTGACCGCAACATTTTGCACGACTCCGCTCGTGTCTACCGAGGCGGCGTCGACCAGCAATGCACGCCCCTGCGAGTCAATCGCGTGGACCGAGCCGCCTAAGACTCCGGCGACGGTCAATCCGCCTCGTGCCCGAAGCGCCGTGATGTTCGAGGGTAGCGTCTGCTGCCATTGCCACTGTCCATCCGGCAACACACTGCTCAGCGTCACGCCGTCGGGAGCAATCACGAGGATTTGGCCATCGTTAACCAAGGGGTAACCGGGCGTATCAACCGTGAAGAGAAAATCGCCACGTGAATCTTGAACGACCAGGCTTCGAGGCCGCTGGTCATAGCTCACAAACTGCCGACTCCCAAGCGACACCTGATACGCCGAGCTCCCCCGATAGGCAAGCGTCCCCGCCGCGCTGAGATAGCCAAACTCGCTTTGAAACTCAAACGGAATGAGGTCACCTTCGCCCGTGGTTTCAGTAGCGGCGAGTTCGAGCGGGGCAACGCCCCACTGTGCCTGTACGGTGAGCTCACGGTGGGTTGGCTCCGGAAACAGCAGCAGGTAGATTAGGAGAGCAGCGAGAATGAGCAGGAACCGCCTGAGGGATCGTTTCATCTCAACGGGTGCGAATCTATACCATACCGCTCAAGGCTGTCAACAAAGGATGAATCATGGACAGAGAGATGCTGGTTCGAGAAGCAAAGGCGGCGTCGGCTCATAGCTACGCGCCCTACTCGCAGTTTCGGGTTGGGGCGGCGCTGTTGGCGGCCGACGGAACCGTCTTTCGCGGAGTAAACGTAGAGAATCGCTCTTACGGACTCGGAATCTGCGCAGAGCGCAGCGCCATTACCGCAGCGGTAAGCGCCGGCAAACAAGAGTTTGCCGCGATTGCGGTCTTCTCGCCGGACGCGGCTTACCCGATATCGCCGTGCGGCGCGTGCAGACAGGTTCTGAGCGAGTTCTTACCTCGAAAGGCGCCCATCCTCTTTATTGACAAGGACGGCAACGTAGAGGAGCACACGATGGAAGAGGTCTTTCCATTCGACGCCCTTCACGAACTACGCCCTCACGACTGAGCAGGGCGGGCGCGTTTTGATTCGGCCCGTTTCTCGTCATCGTCCATCTTTGCCTTCCAGACGTCGGCCTTTCGCTTCGTGGCATCGGCCTGTTGCGTCTCGCCGAGCATCGCGTGGATCCGCTTGAGGGAGAGCAAAAAGTCCACCGCGCGCTTGAAGTCATCGATCCGATTCGTGGCAAGCTCGTACCGCTCTCGATAGCGGTCTGCAGAGGTCTGAAGCAGTTCTTTGACGAGCCGGAGATGCGCCTGCCGTTCCTCATATGCCGGCGCGCGAGGATCGAGGCCGGCAATAAGCCCCTTCATGTCCATGATGTTCTTAGCAACGACGGCAAACCTGCCCTCGAGTTCCACAAACGACCAGCGCCACTTGTTGTTCTCACCATAGTCTTCCTCTACCGACTGAATGGTAAAACCGAGCTTTTGCATGAGCTTGTAGCGATCGGGAACCGGGTAGTCCTCAATCTCGCCAAGGCGGTCGCCATAGTCGGAGAACGGCGCATCGATGAGATCGCTCGTAACCTCTTCGATGTAGATCACGCTTGTGTAGCACGAGCGACGCGCCTCGTTTAGGAACGCATCATTCTTGAGCGAAAGCATGCTGAGCGAGATTCTGTTGAGCAGCAGGTAGAGCGCGGCAAGACTGAGGCGCTCGTCTGCGAGGGCAAGACGCGTGTAGCCGGCACCCGTAGGATTGGCCTCGATTGTCGCGAGCGCGGCCTGTTCCCGTTTTTGTATGGCCTCGATCTGAAGCTTGTACTCCTTCACTCGATCGGCATAGCGTTGCTTCGCCTCCTGAGAGACTTTGGCCATATCCCTACCCCCCTCGGCTCATCGATTTTTGCAGAAGCTCGAGCGCGTGATTGCGCGACGCGCTTCCGGTGCGATCGCCTGCGAGCATCCGCGAGATCTCGTCGACCCGGGAGTCACCCTCGACGCGGGCAATGTCGGTGACGGTTCGGCCGTTTCGCTCTCGTTTCTGCACGGTGATATGAGTATCCGCGCGAGCGGCAATCGATGCAAGGTGTGTAATACAAAGGACTTGCTTCTCTCGACTCAACTCGTAGAGGTGTTCACCCACTGAAACGGCTACCTCGCCGCCGATGCCGGTATCGATCTCGTCGAACACCATGCTCGCGATGTGGTCGTTTTCGGCAAGCGCTCGCTTGAGGGCAAGCATGACGCGAGAGATCTCGCCTCCCGATGCGATCTCGGCGAGCGGCTTCATCGGCTCACCAGGATTTGGCGAGATCAAAAACGAGATCACGTCGAGCCCATACGCCCCGCAGCTCGGCCGACCGTTTTCGCCCTTTCGCGGCTCAACCGCTACCTCGAACGAGGTCTTCGGCATGCCGAGCTGGCGCACGCTCTCGAGAATACGCGCTGCCAGTCGCCCGGCGGCCTCTTTGCGCTTCCCAGAGAGTTGCTGCGCCCGCTTGAGGAGAGCCTGCTCGCGCTCCTTGATCTCGCCACGGAGCAGCTCCTTGTCCTCTTCCCAGGTCTCAAACCCCTCGAGCTGCGCCTTCGCCTCCTCGTAGTAGGCCAACACCTCCGGAATCGTCGCGCCATACTTCTTCTCGAGGCGGTGGATCTGGGTCAGTCTCGACTCGACCTGCTCGAGGCGGTCGGGGCTAAACTCGATGCCGTTTCGATAGTCGCGAACGATCTCTCCAACGTCTTCGAGCTCGAAAAAGAGGTCCTCGAGGCGCCGTGCGGCGTCTACAAGCCCCTCGTCTATCGAAGTAACCTGATCCATGGCGGCGCGTGCGGTCCGTAATTGATTGAGCGCACCGCCTCGGTTTTCACTGACCGAATCGTAGAGCTCATCAAGCGCGGAGAAGAGCTTCTCGTGCTGACTGAGGACTCGCTTCTCGTTGTCGAGTTCCTCCTCCTCGGTCGGCTTCAGCCGCGCCTCTTCGATCTCCTGGACCGCGAACTGGAGGATATCCATCTCTCGCGCGCGCCGGCGCTCGTTTGACTCCATCGTCTCAAATCGCCTTTTAAGCGAGCTCAGTTCGGTAAATGCGGCGGTAAATGCGCGCGCTTCATCCTCGAAACCGCCGTAGCGGTCGAGAACGCGACGGTGGTTGTCTTCGCTCAGAAGCGATTGATGCTCGTGTTGTCCGTGAATGTCGAAGATCACGCTCGTGAGCTCGGCGAGATCCTTCCGAGTGACCGGGCTCGATTGGACGTAAATGCTGCCTCGGCCGGTACTCTTTACCGTTCGGCGAATGATAACTGCATCATCCTCAGGCTCGATGCCGTGTTCCTCGAGCCAGGTCAATGCCTCGTGATTGCCCGCCACCGAGAACGTGCCGGCCACCCGCGCCTCTTCGGTTCCCGTTCGGATCACGTCTACGCTTGCCCGCGCCCCGTGCAGGAGCGAGAGCGAGCCAACGAGGATCGACTTGCCGGCGCCGGTTTCACCGGAGAGCACGTTCATGCCGGGCGTGAACTGGACGGTAAGCCTGTCGATGAGTGCGTAGTTTTGGATCGAGAGCTCTTCGAGCATCTACAGCTCCTCCTCGGTAGAGGGGCCGGGCTCGCCGGACCACTTTAACTTTCCGCGAAGCACGTCGTAGAAGTCGCGCTTGAGTGCACGAACAATTCGAGCGCAGTAATCGGCCCGACCGATGACGACCCGGTCGCCGGGCTCGAGGGGCATGACGATTTGACCATCGACGGTCATGAGCACTTCGGTCCGTTGTTGTTCATCGACCCCGATTTCGATAGTCTCGCTGCCGGGAACCACGATCGGTCGATGGGAAAGGGTAAAGGGGCAGATCGGGTTGATGATCATCGCGTCCACGCGCGGATCGAGAATCGGCCCGCCGGCCGCGGCGCTGTGGGCAGTCGAGCCGGTTGGTGTCGCGACGATAATACCGTCTGCGCGGTAGTGGCCGAGGCTCACGTTTTGCAAACCCACGGTCAGGCGGATAATCTTGGCAATACCCGCCGCAGTGATGACCGCGTCGTTGAGTCCGACAAAATCGGCAATCTGCGTTCCATTGCGAAATACTCTGACCAGCTGGATAATCCGCTCGGCAATTGCGAGCTTTCCGGCGCGATAGTTCTCGAACGCTTCGAGCCACTCGTCCTCGGTGATCTCGGTCAAGAAGCCAAAGTCGCCCATGTTCACGCCAATAATCGGCGTGCCCTTGTGAGAGAGAATGCGCGAAGCGTAGAGTACCGTGCCGTCGCCGCCGAGCGAGAAGGCCAGATCGTACTCGCCTTCGGGCGGACCATCGGGCTTTCCCTCGAACTTGAAGACGTGGGTGGAAACGCCCCGCGACTCGAGCGCCCTCGCGACGGAGTCCGCAGCATCACCTGCCCGAGCTTTATGGAGATTTGCGATAACTAAAACATTATGGACTTCTCGGTCCAATCTGGGCATCCTTTGCTCCTTACTATACTTACGCCCAGAAACGCTGTAAAGCTTGACTAAGGAAGCGTAATAATCACTCTTTCGATCGCTGAAACCTCTTTCGTGGTGAGACTCGGATAGAGCGGGAAGATGACACACCGCAGCATCGCCTTTCGCGCTTCGGGAAAATCGGCTGTCGTGAGCAGCTGCGACCCCGGGTACTCCTCGGTGGAGTAGGTCTGCTCGGTCTCCTCCATCTCTACAGAGGCCGACTCGGTCGCCTGCTCGCTACCGGGAGCAAGGCCGTACTGATCAAGCACCGTTCCCGAGAACGCGGGAACACACTCGACGAGCTTGCTCTTCGCATATGAGATTACGTCCGCCGTGCTTCCGTCAACCATAATTGGAAAGCTATAGAAGACCGACTCGGCGTCACCCGACTGGGTCGGGGCGCGGTGCTTTCCGCGAGCAAGCGCCCGCTGATACACTGCCGCAATCTCGGCTCTACGCGTCACGAATTTCTCGATCTCTTTGATCTGGGTCACGCCAAGCGCCGCGTTCATGTCGGGAAGGAGCGCCTCCGGGGCAAGCGCCTCGGTCTCCCTCGAGAGCGCCGCTCGCTCCTTCTTGATGCTGGTGAGCAGGAGCGTGCCGCCACCTGCAGTGATAATACCGGCAGGCTCGAGCGCCAAGAGCACGAATCGCCCAAACGCGCCCACCGATTGGTTGCCGGTGTGCGCGCCTATGCCCTGCGAGATATCCTCGATTACGGTGAGGCCGGTTGCCGCAATGCGCTCGAGTTCGGGAACGAACCCCAGGTGCGTACTTGTAATCACCGCAGCAGCCTGCTCCGCCTTGGCCTCTACCGCCGCAGCGTCAATCACCGGGCCCGACGGGCTCACATCGACGTACTCCGGTATGAATCCGGCAGCGAGGAGCGTGGCGTGATAGCTATGTGGGACAAGCGGATCGAGCAACACCTTCGCGCCGGGCTCGAGACCGAGCCGACGAACTGCGAGATCGAGGGCACGGGTGCGCTCACGAAGCGCCACACCGCCCGCAAGCTTGAGATACGCCGCTACCTCTTTCGCGAGACTCTCGGCCGCCGATCCGGGACCGAGACTGTCGGTCACGAGGCACGTGAGAACCGCATCCATGTCTTTGCGACGGATGCTTGGGCGTGAGATCGGAATCATAGGGCGCTACCGATGTAGGCCGTCGAGTTGCTTGAGTTCCTTTGGGTCAAAGAGTCTGTCAACATTCAGGATAATCAAGTACTTATCGTCCTGATTGACAACCCCGCGAATATACTCTGCGCCAATTCCCGAGATCACCTGCGGCGGCGGCTGAATGCTGCCGCTCTCTACCGTGACCACGCGCGAGACCTTATCGATAATTATGGCGAGATGACGCCCGCCTACGTTGATGATCACAAAGCCGCTCAGGAGCTTATCCTCTTCGCTGAGATTCGCCTTAGGGATGTGAAAGCGACGGTGCAGATTGATCACCGGGATAATCTCGCCGCGAAGGTTAAAGATGCCCTCCACGTAGGACGGCGCGTTGGGAATCGGACGAATCTCTTCGATCGTGACGATTCCCTCAACATCCATGATGTCAAGCCCATACTGATCGGCCCCGAGAAAAAACGTCACGAGTTGCAGCGAACTTGCTACCTCTGCCATAGCCGAAGCATACTCTAAAATGGAAGAAACATTCAAGCCCTCCAGTCTTTGGTGAGATTGACACGCCGGGGCGCTTCGTAAGGCGCAAAGATCGTGAGACGACGATCACGATTCTCTCGGACGGCCTTGCAAGCACGCGCCTCGGCCTGCCGATGGCGCCCGTCGGGTCGATCGGCTCGATTGCCGGGGCCTTCGGCGGCGGCACATAGTGGAGCGCTCCTACTCCTTACCCGCCACGAGCGGCTGTACCGAGATATCGAGATCGTGAGACTCGGCAATCTCCTGCAACTCGCTCCGAAGCTTCCCGACGCTCACCGATTTTGGGATGATGCAGGTCACGCGCATGCGAAAGAGCGGCGCGCCCGTAAAAGGGGCACCCGTGGTCTCGGTCTCGAGATCGTCAATGCTGATGCCTCGTTCGCGTAGGAGCCCCGTTACGACGTGCACAATGCCCGGCGTATCAAGCGACACACAGTCAAGCTGATACGGGATTCCCGCCCCGGTCGTCGCGGCCTCGTAGGTCTTTTTGACAAAGAAGTCGAGACCGAGCCGCTCGCCACACTCAGGCAACGCCGTCGCCACAGCCCCAACCGCCTCCTCGGCTCCCGAGACCAAGAGCATCATGGCAAACTCACCACCGAGAAGCGTCATTCGACTCTCTTCTATATTGCAGTCAAACTCGAGCAGGATCTGCGAGATATCATCGACAATGCCGACACGATCGCTACCGACCGCCGTGACCACCAGTTGAGAACTCATGGCCCGACTCTACCAGAATCGCGATTGGAGTGTCACGCCGAGTAAGCATCGAGCTCACGGAGCGAGCCCGCCTCGAGCGCCTCCTTCCATCGCAGCGCACACAGACACCACCGGTCGCCCGCGGCGAGCCCCGCAAAACCATCCTCCCGCTTGTTCCATTCTGATATGAGGATAAGAAAAGGGCGGCCTTACGGCCGCCCGGAAGCGAGTTGGTAGTGAGGGCCCGATGGGCACCCAATGCGCTTAGTAGTTGGCGATAACGTCCTCGAGTGCCTCGGTGAGGTTCTCAAGCCACTCTTCGTAGCTGTAGCCGCCAAAGAGGTACTTCTGCGTCTCGGTGTTCATGACTTCCTCTGCCGCCGCGTGGTACTCGGGGTAGTAGGTGGTCGGATTGTCGACGCGGTTGTTGATGACGAACTTGAGCTGGTCCAAGTCGTAGAGCTGGTGTTGGCCCTGCATCATGACTTCGAGGACTGCCGAGTTGTCGGCGCCCTTCTCTGCGGAGAAGCCCTTCGCGATCAGCGGCTGTCCGTAGGTGGTAATCAGGCGGATGAACTCGTAGGCCTCGCCCTTGTGCTCTGAGTTCTCTGCGATCGCGTAGTAGGCGTTCTCGCTGAAGGTGGTCTGAGGCGTAATGCTCTCGTCCCAGCGTGGCATTGGAGCGAAGGTTGCGACGAAGTCGTGGGGGAAGCGGTCGAGTCGGCGGATCGCATTAACGGTCCACGAACCGATCGGCTGCATGCTGAAGCGCTCGTTAAAGAAGCCGCCGAGGTAATGCATGTTCTCTGCCTGGACGAGGTCGTATGGCATCTGGTATCCATCTGCCTCGAGTTCGGCGCGGAAGCGGACAAAGCCCTTGAACGCTTCGTGGTCAATCGCCGGAGTTCCGTCTTCGTAGAAGAGCGGGTTGTCGTCTTTCGCGCTCCACATGCCTGCGTAGTTGAGCATGGGCCACTCGACCATGTGCGAGCCGTAGCGGGTCTGGCCGTCGACGGTGGTAGTCAGTGCCTCGGCGTACTCGCCGTAGTCTTCCCAGGTCCAGTCGGCGGGAGGTACTTCGAGACCGGCCTCGTCCAGATGGTCCTTGTTGATCAGGACATACCACGTCGCGACGAATGCCGGCAGGCCGTAGATCTGGCCGTCAATCTCGTGGCGTACCGAGTAGATGTCGTCGAAGTTGATGCCTTCCGCTTCGATGTAGTCGTCGAGAGGTGCGAGCATACCCTGCGAGGCGCGCTCGAAGTGTGGGGTTGGGCCCGGCTGGGTGACGATGTCAACCTTCTCTCCTGAGAGCATGAGCAGGTCGAGTCGCTGCAGGTACTCATCGGCGGAGCCGTCGCTCAGGTGCTCGTAGGCAACCGTCACGTTGGGGTTCCGGCTCTCGTACTCGGCAATGACCTGCTCGATTGCCGGATCTGCATCGTCCGGAATCTGGACGTAATAGAGCAGCTCTACCGGCTCGTCTGAGGCGGCCTCTTCACCCTGACCTGCCGCAAAGGCGACGCCGGCGATGAAGGTTGTGATGAGAAGAACGAGTAGGATTCGTTTCATTCTTTCCCTCCTTGTGAAATGTCCTCCGGATACCCCGGAGCTAACCTTTTACACTGCCAACGGTGATCCCTTTGAGGATGTAGCGTTGACCAAGCATAAACACAATCAAAAGCGGCAAGATCGCTGACACCGACCCCGCCATGACGAGCGAGAAGATGGTCCCGGACTCATCGGCAAAGCGGCTGAGGCCGAGCTGGATAGTAAAGAGCTCCTCGCTCTTTAGGAAAATGAGCGGCATCTGATAGTTGTTCCAGGTCCAGATGAACTTGAGAATTGCCTGGACTGCCAGAGCCGGTTTGACGACCGGAAGCACGATGTGCCAGTAGACCTGGAAGTGCTTCGCGCCGTCGATCTGCGCGGACTCACAGAGGGAATCCGGGATTGCCTTCATATTCTGCCGGAGCAAGAACACGGCGTAGGCGCTGAATGCACCCATAAGAATGAGCGCCGCGTGGCTGTCGTAGAGGCCGAGCCAGCGAACGATCATAAAGCGCGGCACGAGTGTGACCTGGATCGGTATCATCATTGAGGCGATGTAGAGCCAGAAGAGGAACTCGCGGCCGGGATAGTGCATTTTCGAGAATGCGTAGGCTGCAAGCGAGGCGGTTCCCAGGAGTAGCAGCGTCCCGAGAACGGCGACCTTGATCGAGTTCCAGTAGTAGAGGGCGAAGTTGGATTCCTCCCAGACCGCCGTGTAGTTCTCTACCGCGTTCCATCGGCTCGGTATCCACTCGATTGGAAATCGGAAGACGTCGGCCTCTATCTTGAGTGATGCCGAGACCATCCAGAATAGCGGAGCGAGGGTGGTGAGCGCGAGCACCACGAGTATCACCGTGACGATGAGTCGCGACCCGACGTGTGACCATCGCTTGTCTCCCACGACCGAGGAGTCTTTTGTCAGATAGGGAAGCAAAGTCGATTTCATTCGTAGACCACCGTCTTTTGCATTCGCTTTTGGAACATCGTGATCGCAAAGATCACCACGAAGAGGACCCACGCCACCGAGCTCGCGTACCCCATTCGGTACTGCTCGAATGCCATCTGATACATGTAGTAGGCAAGCACGTTGGTCGCATCACCCGGCCCCCCGTCGGTGATCACGCTGATCTGGTCAAACACTCGGAACGAGCCAATCACGTTGGTAATGAGCAGGAAGAAGCTCGTGGGCGAGACCATCGGAATCGTGATGCGAAAGAACTCTTGAATCGGATTCGCTCCATCGATTCGCCCCGCCTCGTAGAGCGACGGATTTATCGCGCTCAGCGCGGCGATGTAGATCAGGACGTTGTAGCCGAGGTTCTGCCAGATGGTCATCACGATGATCGAGGGGAGTGCCCAGTCAATCGAGACGAACCAGCGCGGCGGGTTCTCCACTCCCATCGACATCAAGAGCTGATTCACAGGCCCGATGGTCGGGTGCAGGATGACCATCCAGACGACCGAGACCGCGACGATGCTCGAGATGTACGGAACGAAAATCGCCACTTTCAGCGAGTTCTTGAAGTATGCCCACTCGTTGATTGCAACGCCGATGACCAGGCCGATCGCCATCGTGATCGGGACGGTGGTAGCGGTGAACACGAGGTTGTTGCGCAGGCTCGTGAGGAAGGTGTTGTCACGAAAGAGTCGCACGAAGTTGCGGACCCCGACAAACTCTATTCCTCCGAGACCGGAGAGCAGGTTCCACTTTGTAAAGCTCAGGCCAAATGAGGCGAGCACGGGGAAGAGGACAAAGATAAAGAAGCCTGCAAAGCTCGGAAGGATAAAGAGCAGCGCCGGACTAAGATCGCCGAACCGACGGCTGCCGGCCATTCGGCTCCCGCTCATGGAGAAGAGACGCTTCGGACGCACGGGGAACCCGGCGCCTGGGATTGGGCCGCGTGCGCCGCGACTAATCGATGCGCGCCGGGCCGGTTTGGTGTTTTCCTTAACGGTGGATGTTGTTTCCATCTGACGCGATTGTAGGCCCGCACCGGAGATCTCGATATCTCTTCTGTTGCTCACTTTCTCTCTTTTCTTGACTGATTAGCGAGTCTGCGAGTAGCATGATCGTCATGCGTCGCTCGTTCTCCATCTACCAGAAGCTGATTCTCATGCTGGTTCTGATCGTGCTGCTTCCGCTTGTTGCGTCTACCTACTTTGGGCTGAGTCAGGCACGGCGCATTCTCGTCGAGCAGGTCGGAGCGAGTCGAAGCTACGCCCTCGTGCTCGCCGCCGAGCGACTCGAGGCGTTTGCAAACCGATTGGTGGCGACGGCCTTCTTTACGATGCAATCGGGACAGTTGCAGCAGTGGATGCGCGACATTGACGTGCAGAACGCGCAGAGCGAGCTCTCGAGCGAGCAACGGCTTGAGCGTCAACGCATTTTTGCCGGCATTGACTCGTTTCTCGAGAACCTTTCAGTCAATCTCATCGGAACTGAGAGCTACGTGACCGTTCTGACTCCCGGTGGAGCACAGTTCACAAACTACGATTTTATTGGGGCCGAGCCGCGCCGTTACCTGGCAGCAGCAAGCGAACAGATGCAAGCGAGTACGGCACCCCGCATCGTCTGGCGAGGGATTGAGCCGAATTACGCCACGCCCGGCGACAGCGCGGCGCCGGAGGTGCTCACCCTTGCGATGAGGCTGAGCCGCACGAGACGCGGCAGCCGAGGCGGTATGGTTATCATCAGTGTTCCAAGCGACGTGATCAAACAGATTGGTCGTATCCCCGGCCCTCCGGGGATTATCGTGCTCGCAGACCATGAACACCAAGACTCGGTTGTGCTCTCTGAGTCGATCGAGGGTGCCGCCGACGATCTGGCACTTCTCGCGAGAAACGACGGTGCGTCCGGTCGCGTCCGCATCGGAGACTTGACGTACTACTACGCCGGTCAACCGGTACTCGGCGATACTCTCTCGCTCATTTACGCCTTTGATGAACAGACGGTTGCGCAAGAGCTA
>JBMCTC010000024.1:0-22172 GCA_048624115.1 Spirochaetota bacterium | reverse complement strand
GCATCGTGAGTGCGTAAACAATCACAACCAGAACAAATGGCATGACTGAGAAGTAGTCGCGTAGGCTTGCGACGTTGCGCTCGAAGAAGTCGGAAACGTAGAAGAACCAACCCGCTGAGAATGCGAGAAAAAGGGCAACGCTAACCGAGGCAATCGGCGACACGAGAAGCGCACGCCCTTCCTTCCCGACTAATGCGAAAAAGCGCCTCAAGCGTCTCCTCCTCGTTCGTTGTCTCGTGTCAGTTTTGCAAAAAGGGTCTCGAGAGAATCACGCTCTTGCTCGAGCGAGGATAGCGGGAGCCCAAACTGTACAGCCCATGCGTAGACGTCCCTCGACGAGCGCCGCGGACGGAGTTGTACCCGAATCGCGTAGTCACCGGAGTCACTCTGCGTGATGGTTGATGTTCCGAGCTCGTCGAGTGCACGCCGCGCCTCGTCGCCGGGGGCATGCGCGACCGTTACGCGCACCGACTCGCCGGCGGATAACGCTTCGTGGATTTTTGCCGGCGTTCCATAGGCAGCCTCAACACCATGATTGACGACGAGAATTTCATCGCAGATCGCCTCGACCTCTTGCAGTATGTGGGTCGAGAATACAATTGCCTTGGTTTTCGCGGCCCTTCGAACGATTCCGCGGAACTCCTCGATCTGATTCGGATCAAGACCGGTTGTGGGTTCGTCAAGAACCAAAACCGGTGGGTCATGTACCAATGCCGCCGCCAACCCTACCCGCTGACGGTACCCTCGCGAGAGCTGCCCAACGAGCCGATGCCCAACCGCCTCGACTCCGCAAACCTCGGCGACTCTCTCAACGGCGATCTTGACCGCGCGTCCGAACAGACCGTGCACGCGCGCCGCGAAACGAAGATGCTCAATCGTCGTGTTCGAGGAATAAAGTGGTGCGTTCTCCGGCAGGTATCCGATACGTATCTGGGCGTCAATGCGCTCGTGGTCGAGATCGTGACCATTTATCCGTACGCTTCCCGAGTCCGGGGTCAAGACTCCCACGATCATCCTGAGGATCGTTGTCTTTCCCGCGCCATTGGGTCCAAGTAGACCCAACACGCTCCCCGGTCGCACCGCAAACGAGACTTCCTCGACGGCGCGCAGACTCCCAAACGACTTCGAAACGGATTCAACCTCGATCATGTTTCGGCTTCGTCCTCGTAGGGTATGTCGAGTTGTTGGCGGTCCCGAGTGAGAAATGCGTAGGGAAAGACCTCTTGCGCCTCATCGAGCAATCGTTTCAAGTCGTGTTCGGTGTAACGCGGGCTGTAGTGAATGAGGCCCATCCTCTTGACTCCACCGGCTTCCGCGGCAATCTGAGCGGCCTCCCGCGCTGTCATATGCTTTTTGCTATGCGCGGTCTCTGCGAGTGCGCTCTCGAACATTCCCTCGCAGATAAAGAGATCCGAGTTGGCGACCTCAGGCGCAATGGTGGTCAGGGGAAGCGTGTCCGTCACATAGCTGAACTTTCGGCCCTTACGCGTCGCGCCCATCACGGCCTCGGGACGTACCTCGCGGCCATCGTCGAGCGCCACCGTCTCGCCGCGCTGCAGCCGCCCCCACAGCGGGCCGCGGGGAACCCCGGCATCCACCGCACGATCCGGATGAAACATCCCCGGACGCGGATCCTCCTCGAGCACATACCCGACGCACGGCCGCGAGTGCACCAACGGGACGGTGCGCACCGAGAAGCCGTCACCCTGGTACACGATCTGCCTCGATCGTGGATCGGGAAGCTCACGCACTACAATCTCATAGTTGATATGCATCTCGAGAATCCCACGGTTGGACTCGACGAACTCTACGACCTTCGGCGGACCTATCACGTAGAGCGGCTCATCACGCTCGACTTGGCTCGATAGCATGAGAATACCCGGCAGCCCCGTCACGTGGTCGGCGTGCGTATGTGATATAAAGATTGCGCTGATCTTCTTCCACTTGAGGTTGAGGCGACGCAGGCTTACCTGCGTGCCTTCACCACAATCAAAGAGAAACAGCTCGCCCTCGCGCCGGAGCAGCACCGATGTCAAATGCCGCCTGGGAAGGGGCATGGTGCCGCTGGTGCCGAGGACGAATGCTTCCATGTTCATAGGCGACTAAATGTATCGATTTATGATGGCTTCGAGCATCTCCTGACGTCCAGATTTGTTCTCGATCGTCGAGTTCTCGAGAGCGTACTTCTCGAGTTCCTCGAATCCGACCTTGCCCTCGACAATCTCTTTCCCGATGCCACTTGTGTAGCTCGAGTAGCGGTCACGAACGAACTCTTCGAGTTCGCCGCTCTCCGACAGCGCAACCGCCGCCTTGAGGCCACGTGCATACGCGTCCATTCCGGCGATGTGGCCGATGAACAGATCGTCGGCGTGGAACGAGCCGCGACGAACGTGCGCATCGAAGTTCAACCCTCCGCTACCGAGGCCCTTGTTCTGAACTACCTCGTACATGGCAAGCGTAGCTTCCATAACGCTTGTCGGCATTTGATCCGTGTCCCATCCGAGCAGGTAGTCGCCCTGGTTAATGTCCATACTGCCGAGCAAATTGTTGGTTCGGGCATAGCGAAGCTCATGCGCAAAGGTGTGACCGGCCAGAATCGCATGGTTCTGCTCAATGTTCATCTTGAAGTGGTCGGTCAGTTTGTACTTCTGCAAGAACGCATGACACGCGGCGACGTCGCTGTCGTACTGGTGCTTCGTGGGCTCCATCGGCTTGGGCTCGATCAGGAACTGTCCACCAAAACCGATCTTCTTGGCATAATCCACGGCCATGCCGAGGAAGCGTCCTAGATTGTCCAACTCGAGACCGAGGTTCGTGTTCAACAGCGTCTCGTAGCCCTCTCTTCCGCCCCAAAACACGTAGTTGGTTCCGCCGAGGTAGTTTGTTACCTCGAGAGCCTTCTTCACCTGAGCACCGGCATAGGCAAACACATCCGCATTGCAGCTTGTTGCCGCTCCGTGCACAAAGCGCGGATGCGTGAACATACACGCGGTGCCCCATAGGAGCTTTACCGAAGAGTTATCGAGCAGCTTCTTGGTATGCTCGACAATCACATCGAGATTCTTGTTTGTTTCGGCGAGGGTGTCCCCCTCAGGCGCGATATCACGGTCGTGAAAACAGAAGTATCCGACGCCGAGCTTTTCTGCCATTTCGAACAGCGCTTCCATCTTCGCCTTAGACTGCTCCATCGGGTCGGAGATCGAATCCCAGGGTCGGATGGCTGTTCCGACACCAAACGGGTCGGACATGCGATTGTTCATCGAGTGCCAGTAGGCAAGCGCGAATCGGAGGTGTTCTCGCATCGGCTTTCCACCCACTGTCTCGTCCGGGTCGTAGAACTTGAATGCAAGTGGATTCTTTGAGTCGGCTCCCTCGTAGGGAATGGTCGGAATTTCTGTAAAGTAGGCCATTGGTGCTCCTTGTTTCCGGTCATTCTACTGGAGCATCGAGACAGGCGCAATCGTCGCCGACCTAATCGATGAGCAGCCCTGGAAGCAGAAGTTGCGCATCACCGTCGAGAAGACGAGAGTACACCATGTTGGCGCTTTGCGAGTCCTTGACCACGGTTTCTTCGCCAATCACCGAGTCAACGGCAAGTGCGAGCCGGCCTCTCATGCCCCGCACCAACAGCAGTTGCGCGGAGTTATCGAACCGCTCGAGCCGGGGAGTCCGGCCGGAGGGCGTGAGAACCGGTATCGTATGGGCCTCGATTTGGTAGTAGGTCGATCCGAAGCTGTCTCGCTTTACGAGATCGACGGTCAGCGACTCTCTGCCGAGAAGGACGGAAGTCGGTATCGCAAAGTTGGCCCGGCCGTGCATTACGAGCATAACCGGCAACAGTTCGGCCCGCCTCGGAAAACTCATCGTGACGGAAAGACCAGACCCAGGCTTGTTCCGTAAAGAGAGCGCACCGCGAAGCAGGCGCTTGGTAGTATGGAGCACCGCATCGAGTCCGACACCGCGGCCGGAACCTTCAGTCGGTTCCGCTTTGGAGGTAAAGCCGGGTCTCGTCAGGATCTGCACCAGGTCAACGTCGCCGCCGACCCCTGCTGCCGCTCGTGCAGCGCGCTCGTCTACGCCAACGCCGTCGTCGGCAACGCGAAGGCGCACGAGATCGCCGCGTGCGTGCACCTCGACACGAATCGATCCCGCCGGGGGACGTCCACTACGTACGCGCTCTTGGAGGGGAAGAATTCCGTGGTCAATACTGTTACGGATCAAATGCAGCAATGCGTCAACAACCACATTCGAAACCACGCTTGAGACCAGCGCGCCGGTGCCGCCGAATGTCAGCCGGATCCGTTTTCCCTGTCTCGCAGCGTACTGCACTGCCTGCTGCTGAATCTTCCGGGCCGCGTCGAGAAGCTGAACATCGGCCCTGCCTGTCGACCGTCCCCGAAGATACGCGGCAAGACGCTCGATCCGTTGGAGACCCTCCCTCGCTGCTGCTTGTTCCCCAACGACATCGGCGAGCCGCTTTGCCTCTAGATCGAGATGGTCGGCAACGACATGGAGCTCAGCGCGCAGCGTATCTGGTTCGTCCTTTTGGTCATAAGCCGGCTGCGACTCGAGTTGCCCCTCAGTCGGCTGCTCAAAAAGCTCGTCGAAACTCACTTCGGTGAGTTCTGTAACCTCTACCTCATCGACGTGCACCCGGCTACGCACCTGTTCGTCGCTCTGCGAAGTAGCAACGATCAAGCGGAGTTGACGCTGGTCGTCGCTTAACTCCTCAACCGCAGGTTCCGTGGCAATCACAACAGCCGAGACCTCGAGGTTGTTAATGATCAAAAACGCGCGAGGATAGAGTAGATCTCTATGGGATAGAATTCGGACTTCGAGCCGGAAGAAACGCTCGCCGCGCTGATTCGACTCTCGAAGCATTGCGCGAACACCGGACGTACGGAGTGCCGAATCGAGAGTTGCATCCTCCGCTTGATAGTTCGAGGGCCGCGCCATCAGAGGATCACTGCTCTCGGCGTCCTCTTCGACCTCGCTCCGCCTCGTTCCACGAGCGGCACCTTCGCTCTTCCCGGAAACTGAGGAATAGTACATGTCGAGCTTTGCATCGAGAATCGACAGGGCTTTCATGAGCCTCTCGTGATTGCTCGAGTCGAGCACACCACCAGCATCTCGAACTCCGCTGAGAATGCTCTCGAGCTCATGAGCTGTGGTCGAGATCTCGTTCAGCTCCAGAAAGCCTGCCTCCGACTTAAGAGAATGTGCCGCGCGGAAGGCGCGGTCAACCTGTTCGGAAGTGAGTTCACCGGAGCGCGCTTCTTGGACCACGCGTCGCAGCGTCTGCATCATGATCCGGCTGTCTGAGAGAAACATCTCTTCGAGTCTTGCGTTTCGTACGGCCACTACTCGGCTCCTTGTTGGAGAGAGAGGATCAGCTCTACCTCGCCTACAGTGACACCAACGCGAACAGCGATTCGTTCGAGCGAGAGGCCCTGGAGATAGAGCGCGCGCACCTGCTCGCGCACGTTGGCACGCGTCTCCGGTGTATCAGGTGGGGATGCTCTGCGATACGACTCCGTGGGCTCGATCGGTGCCTCTCGTTCCTCTATCGAAGGAGCGTTTCGGAGGGCGCTCTCGAGATGATCTTCCCGTTGGAGCGTGCCTCGAGAGTCATAACGGACTCCTGCCTGTTGGTGACTCGCTATATCGCGCTTCAGCGCCTTTACGCGCCGATCGGCTTCGCCTATGAGCTCGCGGAGCGTCTCGATTCGATTCTCCACGAGTTCGATGTTTCGTTCGGTAGTTTGGTTGAGCTCGGTGATTATCGAACCCACCTCTCGCTTTATCTCGTCAAGCGCGGCCTGCTGGCTCGTTCTCGCGCGTATGCGACCGTTCAGCGCAACCGCAACAACGGTAATGGCAATGATTGAGAGTGCAAACGCGAGCCAGCCACTCATGGGCTACCCTGAAATGTCGATGTTTTGCCCGAGATCCGGATCTTGGAAGTATCGTGGCTTTTCTTTTTTCTGGGACTCGTGCTTACGTCGGTCGCCCTGCTCCGAACCGGAGTCCTGCTCATGTTGATCTGCGACCGTTTCTGGGCCCTCTTCTTCTGTGTTGGTTTCGGTGACTGTCTTACCTTTCTCATCACTCTTTTGGACGATCTCTCGTGCGGTAACAGCCTGGCCCTGAATCACGGCGTCCTTGTGGACCGCTTGCTCCCTACTGATCTCATTCAATCGAGAAAAGAGAACTTGCAGATCAATAGGCTGAACTGACATGATCAACTCCTGCCGATAGTGACGTCCTCGTCAGACTCCTCGTATTTCACAGTCTTCACAGTACTCTTTTCGGCAACAAACGTCACCGATCGGAATTCATTTCGAACCTCGAGATAGGCGTCCTTAATGGTCAACCGAACACCCGAATGCACCCTCCCTGACGCGGATATCTTCCCATTCACCTGGAGTCCTTCGAGGTGCTCACGAAGTTCCAGCGCGGCGTCATCGAGTCGTTTTATCTCCTTGAGGAGCTCGATTTTCTGCTCCTTGAGCTCTTGATAGAACGCCTTCTTCTCGTCGGGAATCGTACGCTTTGCGCGCGCGAGGTTTTCGATCGTGCTCATGTTGAGCTGAAGCTCGTCGAGCTTTTGCTGCAGCTCGTCGCGAGTGTGCTCGGTCTCTGCGAGCTTCTCCTTACGACGCGGGTCAAACCCGACCTCGAGAATGGTCTCACTGCCCGACGGTGAACCGAGGGTCTTTGCATTTATCTCTTCGACCGCGGTCACCTGCCCGCCAACAATACTCGCCCGCTTCCCTTTGCAGATCACCTTCCGATCGCTCAAAATGCGAGAACTCATGATTCCATCAGATACGACAAGGAGGTCGCCGGCCTCGCACCTCGCGTTTTCGACAAACTTGGCCCAAATGCTCCTTCCACTACGGATGACGCCTTCGCCCTTGCCCGCTATTCCTTGATGGACAATCACATCACCCTCAGCGTCGAGTTTGCTCCGGCCCACGCTTCCCATGACCTCGATGTTGCCACTCGCCTTCACGGTGAACCCGTCGTCAACGTTGCCCTTGACGAGGACGGTGCCGAGAAAGAGCACGTTACCGGTACGGAGATTTACGTCGCCATTCACGACATGGACCGGCTCGACGGTAATCTTCTCGGCGGTCATCACCACCTGACCATTTATGTCCGATGTCGCAACGGTGCCGTCGTCACTGAGTGAGACGTTCTTGCCGATCGGCATCTCAGTGTCGCGGCCGTCTTTGGCCGGCAGCATTCTACCGGTCACCGTGCGGCCGGGCTCTCCTCTGCCTGCGGGAATCTTCTTTGCGAGAACCTGCCCCTCGACCACATTCTGAACGAGGCCGAGTTCCTTGAAGTCAACCCGTCCACTCTTCTCTTTGAGTTGCACATGTCTGGGCTCGAGATCAAAGGTATATCGAATCGAGGCATCGGCTCCGTCCTGGGGCTCGATTCCCTCTGCAACGAGCACCGTCTCTCGATAAACCGGCTCATCGACAAAGCTTTGAATGGTATCTTCCTGCAGCCCTTCGATAACGCCGTTCATCTGCAAGAAAGAAATGATCTGATCGTACGACGGGTCGGCTCCACCCGGCCCCGGCGGATAGGACATCATGTACGCCTTCATCTCGCCATTGGCCAGCTCGACCGAAAGCGTGGCATCGTTCGACGGATCGTAGGAGAAGTCGCCTACCTTGAAGAACTCGCCGGCGGCCTGCTTTGTCACTTTGGCAATTTTGCCCTTATCAAACCCATCATCTACACGCTCGAGAACACGCTCAAGCGCCTCTCGGTCGGTCACTCGGCGGCCGCCCTCGGTGGGCTTGGTGACCTTGAGCATGATACCGTCCGGTGTCAGCCGAACAAAGGCGCGGCCGTCGGTCATAACCGGGTCCTCACCGCTCAAGAGGGAGGTGTCGATCTCGGCGTCTTGCTTCGCCGCCTCGATCACATTCTTGTCTGTCGTTGGATAGGCTAGAATCAGGTAGGGTTTTTTCCCGACCCCGAGGAGTCCAGCGCTGCCTCGTTCGAGTATCTCGTACTCAATCTGCTTGACCGGAAGTGCTAACTCGATCGATGCCTGTTCGAGCGCGTCTGCCAAACTGGTGCCCGAGACATTTACGAACTGTCGATCCTTGTCCTCGCCCATCTGATCCCGCATATACGCCTGAATCTGATCGAGCGTGACCATCTACCGGATCCCCTTCTTTATGTTCGTGAGCTTGGCGCGAAGACGCATGATTGCCTTGGTGTGTAGCTGTGAGACGCGCGACTCGGTAACCTCGAGCACGAGGCCGATCTCCTTGAGCGTGAGATCTTCATAGTAGTAGAGGACAAGCACCTTTTTCTCTTTGTCTGGAAGCTCCTGAATCGCCTCCATAATGACTCGCTTGATCTCGTCCTTCTCTACTATGATGTCCGGATTGAGACTATCTGGACTCTCGATACTGTCCGCAATTGAAACCTTGTCGTTGTCCTCTCCGGTGTACCACACGTCGTTGAGGCTCAAGATCGAGGTACCGGATATCCTGATCATGGTCTTCTCGAAGTCCCTCATGGACATTCCCATGTCTTTCGCGATCTCCGAGTCCGATGCAGCACGACCGAGCGAGCTCTCGAGTCGGCGAACCGACTCCTCGATCTCTCGGCTCTTCTGGCGTACCGATCGCGGTACCCAATCGATCGAGCGCAGCTCGTCAAAGATGGCACCGCGGATTCGGGTTACGGCGTAGGTCTTGAACTTGACGTGTTTTGCCGGGTTGAACTTTTCAATGGCATCGAAAAGACCAAAGACTCCGTAGCCAACGAGGTCGTCAAACTCGACGTTGTGTGGCATTCCGACCGCGACCTTTCCGGCCACGTACTTCACGAGCGGAGCATACTGCTTGACCATGTGATCACGGATCGCTGGATCTCGCGATTTTTGGTATTTCCGCCAGAGTTCATCTTCCCTTGTCTCGGTCAGGAGATCCTCTCCCATGATTACACCTTTCCTATTCCTCGCCGCGTTTAAGAACCGTTTGGATGGCACGCGCCATCATCGACGGGTCCTCGCCCGAATGACTTCCCTCAATGCCCTCGTCCTCGCTGACTTCTGCGTCGGTCGGAAGCTCGGTGAAGGTATCCGAGAAGCTGTTCATGTCAGGAAGCGCATCCTGACTCGAGAGCACCTCGGCATCTACACCGGGCCGAAACTCCTGCTCGTCCTGATCTTCCGGCATACGGGCCTCGTCATCTGAACCCTCCGCGGCCGGGACGAGCTTCTCAGCAGGCGCTTCCTGACCACGAGGCCCATCAACTTCATCTATCTCATCCACTTCGTCGAGATCCTCGACATCCTCTTCCGACTCGACGGCCTCGACATTCGTCTCGCCGTCTTGCTCGTCTCCCTCATCGTGATAGGCGTCGCTGTTAGTGCCGCCGGCAAGCGGTGCATCAGGTCGGAGCTCTTCCTCGAGTGGGTCGTCGTCCACGACAATGTCGACTCTGCTGCCTTGAGGGGATTCTTGCTGAACTTCTTGACCTTGCCGAAGCTCCGGCAAGTATCGATCTACCAGGTACCGTATCCCGATCGAGCCGGCGCCAAAAGCGAACGCTCCGAGCAGGCCACGAATCAGGATCGTGCCGAACGCAACACCGCCCAACACCCCGACGAGGACCGACAGAACGAGCGCCGCACCAGCGACGATGGCAGTGGTACGCCAGCCAATACTCATAACACTTCCCTACAGGGTAGATCATAGCACATAGGCCGTCAAGCTGACCCTCCGAATAGCCGTTTGATGAAGTTCCCAAAACCACCGCCCTCTTTTACTTCCATTTTCTCCAGTCTCCCGGCCAAATGCTGCACACAAATCGACGCTTTGCCCTTCGGATCCGAGACCATAAACGGGCGCTGCCTCAATACCGATTGCTGCACACTCGGGTCCTCGTAGACGTACCCGAGGTAATCGACCTTGAGATTGAGGAACTGCCCGGCGATGTTGATCACACGCTCGGCGACTTTCTTGCCCTCGGTGACGCTCTTGACACGATTCACGACCAACTTCAAGGAGAGGCCGAGATTGTCGATCTCGGTCGCGATGATCTTGATTATTCCGTAGGCGTCCGTTATCGCCGTTGGTTCCGGCGTCGTCACGATAAGCGCCTCATCTGCTGCTGCCACGAAGCTCAAGACGTTGTTCGAAACACCCGCACTCGAGTCGATAATTATTACATCGGCGGTACTGAGCTCTGCGAGTTCTTGAACAAAGTGCGTGCGCTCCTCTTCGCCTAGGTTGGCGATTTTCGCGAATCCACTCGCCCCCGCGACGATCTGGATGCCGTAGTCGGTATCCATGATGATCTCTTTCATCGTCTTTTGCTTACGAATGAGATGGTAGAGATTGTACTTCGGGATGATTCCCAGCACCACGTTCACGTTCGCGAGACCGAGGTCGGCATCCATGAGAACGACACGCTTGCCGAGTTTCGCGTACGCTATTGCGAGATTGGTGGAGAGATTAGTCTTACCAACACCGCCCTTACCGCTGGCTACCGTGATAATGCGCGTCTTTGTCGAGTTGCTCGCGTCTCCCTGCGTTCGCATCATCTCTCGCAGCGTCTCTGCCTGATCTGCCATGATCATCTCCATTTAAGCCACCGAAAATCGCTTCTCGAGCTGAGCCCGAGGTACGCTGAAGCCCTCAATGTTCTTCAGGAATCGCATGGGAGTAGCCCGCTCGATATCTTGGGGTACCCGCTGACCATCTGTTACAAACGAGAGCGGCTTCTCGCGCTCCGAAAGCGCACTGATAATGTTACCGACCCTCATCGTTTCGTCCAGTTTTGTGATTACAACGGCTTCATACTTGAATGGTTCGAATTGTGTCAAGATCTCGGATACGTCGGCCGCTTTCGTGGTGGCACTCACTGCGAGGTGAACTCGGGCTCGGCCCCCACAGAGCGAAAGCAACTCGTTCATCTCACCGAGCTTTTTGAAGTCGCGCGGACTTTTACCAATCGTGTCGACGAAGATCATGTCCGCATCCTGATAGAGCGCCAGGTACTTTTTCATGTCTTCGGCCGACTCTACAAATGAAACCGGAATGTCCATGATCTGTCCGTAGGTCTCGATTTGCTGTCGTGCGCCTATTCGGTAGTTATCAATGGTGAGCACGCGAATGTCGCGAGCCTTCTGGTTTCGATCGAGTCCGTACATCGCGGCAAGCTTGGCGATGGTGGTTGTCTTCCCGACGCCGGTCGGTCCCACCAAGATAAAGAGCTCAGGAGAGCCCCCCTTACGAGGTTGATGAAAATGCATCGATTCGCCGATCCACTCGAGCACCCGAGCGTGGACCAAATCGCGGTCGGAAAGCGCTTCCATCGAGAGTTCCTTTTTGGCCCGAACGATCAGCTTGCGGACGTACGAGGGAGCAAAGTCATTCTGTTCGAGAAGCTCTTGAATCTCGGTGATCATAGGATGGGCCGAGGCAGCCTCGGCCGGTCCAATTGCCTCCTTGATACTGCGAATTTCGGCAAGCAACGTCTCCATTGTCTTGTCTCCGCCTCGAGCCGTCTCGAGAAGCTTGCGCTTCTCTTCCTCGAAAGAACGCTGCTGCGCGCCTGAGGCCTGGGAGGGCGCCTGACGCGTATCGGCGCGTTTGGCCGCAGCGGAGGCAAAGTAGCCGGTTACCTCAACCGCCTCACGTGAGAAGAGACCGAGGATTCCGCCTACGCGAACCGTCCTGTGGTGCATTATCCGCGCCTGCTCGCCGTACTTCGCCCGCACCTTCTGTTCTGCCTCTCGGTGCGAGGAGGCCTGTTCGACAAAATACTCCATCCGTTACTCCTCTATCCGTACTTCTGCAACTGCTTCTACGCGTACGTCACCGACAATCTCAGGCACGGAAAGCACCGAGAGTTCGGGCATATCCCGCCTCGTGCTCGCCTTCACCAGTGGCCTCGCAGCTTCCGAGCATAGGATCACCGGTGGGTGCCCCTGTTGTCCGACGTTGTGAGCGCTATTTCTCACTGCGTTGATCCATCGACGTTGTACGTTTGGCGGCAGTCCGGGCATCACGCCGCTCGTCGTCTCGACACGCGACTCGACGATTCGCCGTTCGAGGCCGGGCTCAATGGTCATCACAAAAATCGTCTTGCTGTCGTCTGCGTGGGCGAGCGAGATCTGGCGAGCAAGCGACTGTCGGACCTTCTCGACCAAGAACGTTGGCTCTTTGGTCACCGACGCGTAATCGGCGAGTGTCTCGAGTATGGTCACCATATTCCGAATTGAGACCTGCTCAGACAGGAGGCTCTGCAACGCTTTTTGAATCTCGCCAAGAGAGAGGACCGACTGCACATCCTCGATGACTGCCGCGTAGTCGCGACGCAACGCGTCGAGCATTCTACGGACCTCCTGCCGACCGAGGATATCGGCCGCGTGCGTCTTTATGATCTCGGTCAGATGGGTTGCGATGATCGAAGGTGAGTCCACAACAGTGTACCCAGCCCGCTCTGCTCGATCGCGCACATCTTCGGTAATCCACATCGCCGGAAGCCCAAAGGCCGGATCAGTGGTTCGTTCGCCCGGCACCTCTTCGCTTACCGTGCCTGGATCAATGGCAAGGTAGTGGTTCATGCGAATCGTGCCGCGTGCGACCTCGGTACCCCGAATCTTGAAGCTGTACTCGCTCGGCTCGAGACGCATGTTGTCGATGATCCGGATTCGCGGCACGACCAAGCCGAGGTCGAGCGCCATCTCGCGACGGATGCGCGTGACGCGGTCAAGTAGCTCTGCACCCTTGTCTCGGTCGACGAGCGGAACCAATCCGTAACCAAGCTCGAGACTCAGCGGATCGAGAGGAGCAACTGGAGCGATGTCTGCCGGTGCTTCGGGTTCCTTCTCGGTTTCTGCTCGAGCGGCCTCACTCTCTTCGGCGATTCGTTGGCGTCCGAGCCGGAGCGCGACGAATGCGCTCAAGCCGGCAAGCGGTACGAGAACGTACCAGGGGAAACCAGGCAGGAGGCTAATGCCAAGCAAGACCGCTGCGACAATCCAGTAGATTCGACTCTGTGCAGAGAACTGCTTGGTTATGTCCTCGCCGAACGAGCCGTCTCCGATCGCGCGTGTGACGATGATACCCGTGGCGGTAGAGATCAAGAGCGCTGGAAACTGCGTTACCAGACCGTCTCCAACCGCAAAGCGAATGTAGGTCGAAGCCGCCTCCGCGAGGGTCTCTCCGTGAATCGTGACACCAACGATGATACCGCCAACGATGTTCACCACGGTAATGAGGATGCCGACTTTGACGTTACCACTGACGAACTTACTAGCACCATCCATGGCCCCGTAAAAATCAACCTCGCGTTCGAGTTCGTTCTTACGCTTCTGCGCCACTTCCTCACTGATGGCGCCGGAGTTGTACTCGGCCTCGATCGCCATTTGCTTTCCGGGCAGCGCGTCCAACGTGAACCGCGCGGCAACCTCGGCGACTCGAGTCGCGCCTTTCGTGATTACGATAAACTGTACGGCGATCAAGATGATAAAGATGATGATGCCGATCACAAGGCCTTCGGTTCCTGTTGTTCCGACAACGAAGTTTCCGAAGGCAATGACGATGCGTCCCTCAAAGTCCTCACCCTGAGCCAAGATCAGCCGAGTAGATGACACGTTGAGCGCGAGCCCAAACACCGTCGACACCAAGAGCAGCGACGGAAAGACACTGAACTCGAGAGCGCTTGTCGTGTAGAGCACGATCAAGATGATAAGGAGACTCAAGACGATGTTAATCGCCATAAAAGTGTCGAGAATGACCGTCGGCAGCGGGATGATGAGCATCATCACCACGAGCACAACGCCAACCGCGACGAAGATGTCGCTTCGACCACGGCCGAAGGCGCTTCCGATTACCGTCTGGACATCAGCCACGAGCAGCCTCCATCGTTCGGCCGGTCATTCGATACACCTGCTTCAGGACAATGACCACCGCGTCGTAGAACTTGGCCGGGATTGAGTCGCCGACCTCGACCTCTGCATGGAGCGCTCGGGCAAGCGGCTTGTTCTCGATGATCGGAATCGCCGAATCGCGGGCAAGCTCTCGAATCCGCTGCGCCATATGGTCCTGCCCCTTCGCGAGAACGGTGGGAGCTTCCATGACAAGCCGGTCATACTTGAGCGCGACGGCGAAGTGGGTCGGGTTTGTGACCACGACATCGGCCTTGGGAACGTTTTGCAACATGTTCTGGTTCAAGAGGTCCTGCATCCGCCGCTTCATTCGGTTCTTGACGAGCGGATCACCCTCGTAGGTCTTGCGCTCTTCCTTGATCTCTTGCCGAGTCATCTTCAAGCTCTCGATGTGCTGACGGCGCTGAAAGAAGTAGTCAAAGATCGAGAGTACGAGCAACAGAATTGCCGACTGCAGGAGCATATTAAACGCGATCTCGGTCACCAAGCCAAACGACTGGAGCACGGGTAGCGAGAACATCGCCGTAATCTCTCGGAATCGAAGTGCGACGTTTACGATACCAAGCGCAACGATCAGAAGAACCTTTCCTAACGATTTCGCGAGGTTAAATAACGCCTCAGTACTCAGGAGCGCACGCTGAAAGAACTTGCCGAAGCGAGGCGCGATTTTCTTGAAGTCCGGCGTAATGGTCTTTGTAGTAAACAGAAAACCGACTTGGACGACGTTTCCGAGAATCGCCGATGCAAATGCGACCATCGCGATCGGAAGCACGAGCCGGATGAAGTAGGCAAAGAAGGCCTGGGCTATCACGCCGTTGGTAATCGCGTCGAGCTCGGTAGACTGCATCAAGAAGAAGCTCAGCATCTCCAGCGAGTTGTCGAGTGTGTAGCGGCCAATGATCAAAAGCGTGATGACACAGAAGAGCAGAATGATGGAGGAGCTGACGTCCTGACTCTTTGCAACCTTGCCCTCTTCCCGGGCTTTCTCGATCTTGTGCTCGGTTGGCTCTTCGGTTCGCCCCTCGTCTTCCGCGGCAAACCACTGCAAGTGCATGTTCGACAGGGCATCCACGAGGTCACTCGTCGAATCGCTCGGTGCGGCGCTCGCGGCGCCCACCGCATCCTGTTCGAGCAGCATTCGCGAAAATGCAGAGAGCAGCGCGCTCGAGGCGTCTGGGGACGATGCACCATCCACTGTTTCGGGTGGCGCCACTGGTGGATACCGACGGGACGAGCGAGCGCGGAACCGATCCGGTCGCAAGGTTTGCGTTTCGCGCAGGGAGCGGGCCACCTCGCGACGCATGCGTTCAACATCAGCCTCTACCGTGGCGTTGACAAACGACAGATCACTCATCCGCCTACCTCCGCCGCACCTCGAAAGAACTGGTGCAACTGATCGAATCCTATCGAGATGAGCCGGTCGAACGCCGACATCAGGAACGGAACGCTTACGAGCATGATGATAAATGCGACTCCAATCGACAGCGGGAAGCCGAGCATGAGCAGGTTCATCTGCGGGGCGGCCTTTGCGAGCAAACCCATCACGACCTGCACCAAGAAGAGAGAGCCGAGAATGGGGAACGAGATGATCAGCGCATTCTCAAACAACCCGCTCAAGCCCCGAATCATCGACAAAACGATGTCTTCGCGAAGCAGGACGAGGTCAATCGCACGCACGGCTTGAAAGGAGCGATACACGCCGGTCAAAAAGATCCGCTGAAATCCCGCCGTGAACACAAAGACGAACATCGCGACGAGGTTCAGAAACTGACCGAGCAGAGGAATCTCAATCTGGGCGAGCGGATCAAACACCTGGCTCGCGCCGAAGCCCATCTGCAAACTGAACATCTGGCCTGCGGTCTGGAAGGCTGCGTACACAATCGCGAGCATAAATCCGGTGATAATCCCGATCATCGCCTCGCCGAGCGCGAGCATCGCGTATCCAAGCCCAGTGTCGGGAATCGGATAGCCGGTTGCCGCCACCATTGGATACACGAGCGAGGCAGAGAGCAGCGAAAGCGCGATTTTTGCGATCCCCGGAATCGAGCCTGAGATCAACAGGGGCACAAACTGCAGCATTGCAAACACACGAGCAAAGAGGAGGAAGAAGATCTGTGTTGTCAGAATCAGACCGTTGAACTCCATCATCCCACCATTGCCGGAATCCGGCCAAAGATGTTTTCGGCGAACTGGACCAACACCCGAATCATCCAGGGGCCCATTACGAATATTGCGATCAGAAACGCGGCGATTTTTGGAACGAACGTGAGCGTCTGTTCCTGGATTGAAGTCGTTGCCTGCACGATCGATACAACCAAGCCCACGACAAGCCCGGTAATAAGCGCCGGAGCCGAGACGATGAGAATGTGGAAGATCCCGTCACGAACGATTTCTACTGCGAGTCCGAGATCCATCAAAACGCTCCAAAGCTTGCAACGAGTTGCTGCGTGAGCAACGTCCACCCGTCGACAAGGACAAAGAGGATTAGCTTAAACGGAAGTGAGATCATGATCGGCGGCAGCATGATCATGCCCATCGACATAAGGGTCGATGCGACGACCATGTCGATGATGATAAACGGGATAAAGAGCAAGATGCCGATCTTGAAAGCAATCGAGAGCTCATTGAGAATAAACGCCGGAATGAGCGCTTGCGTGGGCACGTCGGCAAAGGTCGCCGGCGCGGGCATGTTGCCCATACGCATAAAGAGCCTGATGGTGTCCGGGCTTCCTTCGAGCTGTCGGTACATAAAGAGCCGCATCGGAGCCTCGAACTCCTGGTACGCTTCCTCAACGCCGATCTCCCCCTCGGCGAGCGGTACGAAGGCGTTGTCGTAGACCTGCATGATCGTCGGCCACATAATGAACACGGTGATAAAGAGCGAGATACCCATGAGCACCTGCGTCGGCGGAACCTGCTGCAAGCTCAGCGCCCGCTTCACGAAGTCCATAACGATCGAGATACGGAGAAAGCTCGTGAGCAGGATGATGAGCGAGGGCGCAAGCGTCAGCACCGAGAGCAGAAGCAAGAGTTGTAGTGAGAGGGCTACCTCTTGGCCGCTCTCAGGTTCCCTGATTTGGAGGTCGACAAAGGGAATGCGCAGGGCCTCTTCCCCGTCGTCGAGCGGAAGGACGTCGGGGGTCTGCTGCGCTACGGCCGAGAAAGCAATGAAGGTCAATAAGACGAGCAGGAGCGTGCGCTTCATGCTACTGCCCCATTTTCTGCAGCCGCTCTCGCTGCCGACGCATGAGGTCGAGCGAGTCGCCCTGCGAGCCCTGCACAAGCGAGGCAATCATCTCGCCAAAACTCTTTTTGGTTGCAGCGGCTCGTTCACCGCCGGCGAGGATCAACGCATTGACTGTGTCGGCGTCGGTGATCTCGCTCAGCATCGTGACTGAGTCCGACCCTCCGCCGATCATAAAGACCTGCGCGCCCACCTGGATCAGATAGACCGAGCGATTTCCCGGCAGATTCTGCGCGGCAAGTAGCTTGATTTGCTCCGAAGAGGTAAAGCGGCCGTTACCGGCCTTCTTGAGAAGAAAAAATATCAGGTAAATCACGCCGATGACCGCGCCTAAGACGGCTATCATCTGCAAGAGATCCCAAAAACCAAACGCAGGTGTTGAGCCCTCGCCGGCCTCCTGGGTCGATTCACCGAGTATCAGGGTAGACTCATCTACCCGCTCTGTTTGAGTTGCTGTGCTCGCGGACTCCGAGTTCTCGGAATCCTGTGCAAGAGCCGGACCGCTCACGCAGAGCACGAGCCCGACACATACAAGTAGGCGCTTCATCTGTCCCCTCCCGTCAGATGCCGGCCGGGCTCCCATACCCAACCAGGCGAACAGAAGACTCAGTCAGTCGGAACGGTTAACCGACCGATTGCTTCTTCTATCCCCGACCTATTATGGCATTCCGCTCATACGCTCCATTGGCGATACAATCTCCGTGACGCGAACGCCAAAGTTTTCATCTATAACTACAACCTCACCCTTTGCGATGAGTTTGTGGTTTACCAGAATATCCACCGGTTCGCCGGCAAGCTTATCCAACTCGATGATGGTGCCTTCGCCCATACCGAGAATTTCCTTGATGAGTTTACGTGTGCGCCCGAGCTCGACGGTCATCTCCATGTAGACGTCCATCAAGAGGCCGATGTTTCCCTGCTCACTACCGGCGCTGCCGGCACCGAGATTGGGAAACTGGACGCTCTGCACGTTTGGCGTTCCGCCGAACCCGCCCATTGGCATTCCCATTCCGCCGGTATCTGCTCCGCCCATGTTGCCCCCACTCATGTTCATGGCGCCGGCGTTCATGCCACCGCCTCCGGCCGCTGCCTGCTGCGGCTGCCTTGATGCTTGGGTGCCCGCACCACCGGTCACGGCCTGCACAATCGGCAGGTCAAAAACCTCGTGGATCACGTACGACGCACCACCGAGCGAGAGGCTGTAGGCAACATCTACAAACTCGCCCGCCGGAAGGTCCAGCTCGTCCACGCTCCCTTGCGAGGAACTCGGCGGCGCATTCATGACGGTTACGCCGGCAGCATCGCCGAGAGCAGTAATGACTGGTCCAGCGACTTGACTAAACGCCTCTTGCAGCGCATTAAGTGCGGCATCGTCGAGGTCAACGTCGTCCTGCCCCATCATCGGGCCGGCGATCGCAATTGCCGCCGCCTCGTCCATGAGATAGCTGTGCTTTCCCGCCGCGCCCTCGGTGAGATCGGTGGAAACCTGGACGGTCGTTCCGCCCAAAGCCCCGGCGAGCCGGTTGGCATCCGTCGTAGATACCGACTGGATGCTCATTTGCACCTCTCCGCTGGTGAGCATCGAGATGTTCGACTGCTGACTGCCGGTCGTCCCGGAGACAATGCGTTGAAAGGCCTGTGTCTGATCGTTTGAAAGCGCCGAGGTCACGGGACCGGAGTCAAACTCCATGCTCCCGGATCCTTGCAACAAAGCATCGATTTCGTCTTGGGAGAGCGAGCCATCACTCATGCTAATTCTCCTTCGTCTGCAACCAACTCTTCAAAGTCCTCGTGCTCGATATCCTCGAGCTGCTTCACGATTTGGACCGCGAGCTTGCTGCCGACTTGACCGGGCCGGCAGAGGAATTTGCGCCGATTGCCAATGTTCAGCGACATGGGGTCGTTGACACGAACGTCGGGGAGCCGGATCACGTCGCCACGGCGGAGACTAAGCACATCTCCGACGGTCAGTTGCATTTGGCCGATCTCCGCGACAACGGTTACGGAAACCGTCGCGAGTTTCTCGCGAAGGATGTTTAGGTTCTCCGTGGTCGTTCCGCGCCGTACGGTAGAGTACCAGTACTGGGCGCTCAGCTTGCTTATGATGGGCTCGATCGTGAGGTACGGAATACAGAAGTTGATCATACCCTCGACCTCGCCAACCTTGGTCTCGAGGGTCACGAGAACGACCATTTCGGTTGGAGGGACAATCTGCGCAAATTGGGGATTGGTATCGATTTGCCCCAAACGCGGCCGGAGGTCAATAACCTGGTTCCACGCCTCACGCATGCTCCCGAGCACGCGAACGATAATGCCCTCCATGACGGAGGTTTCGATGTCGGTGAGCTCTCGGGTAACCTTACTTCCCTCGCCCTGACCACCAAAGAGTCGATCAATGATGCTAAAGGTGATCGCGGGGTCAATCTCGAGAATGGCGGATCCTTTGAGCGGATCCATGTTAATGACTGCAAGGGTTGTCGGATTGGGGATCGAACGAATGAACTCTTCGTAGGTAAGCTGATCGACGCTTGCAACATGCAACTGAACCAGACTGCGCAACTGAGCGCTCAACGAAGTGGTCGTGAGGCGCGCGAACGTCTCATGCATCATGTTGATGGTTCGAAGCTGTTCTTTGGAGAACTTGTCCGGCCGCTTAAAATCATAAATCTTGATTTTTCGCTGGTCGGTCGGTTGAGGTATTTCCTCTGTGTCCATGTCCCCAGAAGAAATTGCCGTTAAAAGTTGGTCAATTTCGTCCTGAGATAGAACTTCCGTCATTCTATCAGTTCCCCTCCGATACAAAGATTCTCATATCAAGTCTAATAATGCAATCCCCTTCCTTACATTTATACCAGATTTTGCCTAAAATGGCAGAAATTGATAGTCCTCGAAGACGATGTCGCGAACCTGCCCACTTCGGAGAATGCGGTTTACGGCATTGAGGATCTCGGCCTCTGCGCGAGCCCGATTTTCAACGCCAACCAGCTCGTCGCTCGTCCTCCCGCCAAAGTACTGACCGAAGATATCCACAAACTGCAACCGTCGCGCAATGAGCTCCGTAGTGAGATCCTCGTTCTCCTGGTCGTAGCCCAAGTGCGGCGTAATGATGTAGCTCGTACGTACCTCGTCGGCAGTCACTCCGCGCAACTCGCCGATCTGGCTATACCACTGGTAGACAGGCGCCTCAGCCTCGTACTCCTCGGCCACGGGGATACGCGTTTGCCCCGCGTTTGCGTTCGTCAAGAAGTTCACGGCAATCACCACTACCGTCACAATGAAAATAATCGCACCAAGGATAATGCCGACCCACTTGAGAACTTGGATGAGCATTCCGCCCAAAAAACCGACGCGCTTTTGTCCGCCACCGGTTGATTCTTCGGCACCAACGACGTCGTCATCGGTATCAAACATGTCATTTGGGTCTGACATCGCAAACTCCTTCTCGCGCGCGCGCTACCGCTACAGCGCCCCTTCGGTGAGGATAATGACGTCGACACGTCGGTTATAGGCGCGGCCCTCGGCCGTCTCGTTCGAAACGATGTTGGCGTGCTCGCCTCGGCTCATTAACTGAAATTGCTCTTCGGTAATGCCGTATCGCTGGAGGTAGCCAAAGACTGCGCGAGCCCGTTCCTGCCCGAGGTGCCAGTTGGACTCGAATGGCCCGTCGGGGGCGACCGGAATGTTGTCGGTGTGCCCCTCGAGCCGAAAGGTGCGGTCTGAGAGATCCTCGGAGTTCAAGAGCTGCGCAAGCTTTTGTAGCGTCTCCCGCGTCTGTTCGATGTTCACCGTCGCGCTTGCGCTCTCGAAGAAAGCATCGCCGGCAAGGCTGATGACGAGTCCCCGCTCGTCCTGCGTCACTCGTACGAGATTATTTCTGATCTCCGGCTCGAAAATGCTCACCGCCTCGCGTCGCGCCTCGTTGAGCGCCCGCCCACGGTCAAGTGAAGGAAGCGTCTCGATCGTGTTGCCTAGCTCCGCAAGTGGCCCCGCCTCGAGCGTGTTGCCGCCCTCGAGGCTGCCCAAGCCTGGGAACGCCGCGAGAATCAAGCGGAGCTGGTAGCCGTCAATGGTCGCCGCGGAAAGAAGGAGAACAAAGAAGGTGAGCAGGAGCGTAACCATATCACCATAGGTGGTGAGCCAGTCGGCTGCGCCCTCGGGCGGGCATTTCTTTCTCCGTCTTTGTTCAGGTCCTGCCATATCAATCCCTCGCCGACTCGGTGCGCAAAACTTCCCGCTGGTTTGGCGGCAGGAAGCTGATGAGCTTCTCGAGCAGGATACGCGGGTTGTCGCCACTCTGGATCGAGAGGATGCCCTCGATGACGATCTCCTTGACGCGTGTCTCTTCCTTGTCTCTGTCCTCGAGCTTAGAGCGAATCGGAATCAAAATCAGGTTTGCAAGCACCGCGCCATAGAGCGTCGTGATGAGCGCGACAGCCATACCTTGACCTATGAGGCTCTGGTCTCCGCCGAGATTCACGAGCATCTGCACGAGACCGAGTAGTGTCCCAATCATTCCAAATGCCGGTGCGATCTTGCCCCAGTCGTCAAAGATTTTCTGCCCGGTTTCGTGTCGGCTCTGCAACTCGTTGAGATCATGGTAGAGGATACTCTTGATTATATCAGGATCGGTACCGTCTACGACGAGCTGAATGCCCTTGCGCATGAACTCGTCCTCGACTTCATCGAGATTATCCTCGAGCGCGAGGAGTCCCTCGCGCCGTGCGCGTTCACTAAAGGCAACCAGATCGCTGATGATCTTCTCTTCCTGCCAATCGGGCGTACGTAGCGCGATGCTGATATATCGGGTAATACCAAGCATTCGCGAGAGAGGATTTGCCACGAGCATCGCAGCAAACGAACCACCGACGGTAACGAGGAACGAACTGAGACTGACGAAGGTGCCGATTCCCGCCGGTCCGGTCACGATAGTCAATACAATGAGGACGAGTCCGCTGATTACGCCTAATACTGTCCCGAGATCCACGGGCT
>JBMCTC010000023.1:0-22789 GCA_048624115.1 Spirochaetota bacterium | reverse complement strand
CCCGCTGCAGCGTGTGATCGGGACCGACGTCGTCAAGGTTCAGGGGGGCGTGAACTCGGACGATCACATGCTGATCCGCGGAAAAAAAAGAGAGGTGCGTCAGGCCGAGCTGATCCCGAGCATCTGAGTAGAACTGAATCTGAGAGAGGTAGAGGTCGTCGGCGTTCCCGTCGCGCAGGGCAATTGCCACCATCGGGTCGGAGAGCATTTGCTGCATCGCGAGAGTCATCCCGCGAATCTCGGCATCGACCAGCTGATCAACGTCTCCGTAGACCTCCTCGATGTCGAGCGAGGCCGCGGTTGCGAGACGCTCGGCATGCTGCTGTACTTGGCTCGCGAAGAATGCCGCCGCGATCAAGACGATGCCAATCGAGAGCGGTGGCAGCAGGCGCTTGCGTACCGTTCGACCTTCTTTCGGGTGAGTTGAATCGGTTCTCTCTTTTAGAGTTTTTAGTATTTTTGGCCTCATTTGTCCTTACTAACATAATGCGGTATGCAAAGGACGCAGTCAACCCATCTGTACTATGGTCCCGGTCGGAATATGGCAGTAGCTACTACTAATGAATGCTGCAAAACTGGGGACTATCCTTCTGATCGTGACCGCCATCGTCGCGTGCACAACCGCGCCGGTCACCGACCGTCGGCAGTTGGCGCTTGTTCCTGTCTCGAGCTTAGCCGCCCAAAGCGATGAGCTCTATGCTCAACTCAAAGACGAAACGGGGATCGTGCGAGGTACACGCAACGCGAGGATGGTCCAAAGGATTGGCGAGCGCGTCGCCGAGGCGGCGGAGTCGTACATGAGGGAGAACGGGATGGAAGACCAAATCGAGCTCTACGACTGGGAGTTTGCCCTCTTTGATGATGACGAGCAGATCAACGCCTTTTGCATGCCAGGAGGGAAGATTGGAATCTACACCGGCATTCTCCCAGTCACCGATGGCGAAGCGGGCCTTGCCACGATCATGGGACACGAGGTCGCGCACGCGATTGCAAATCACTCGCAGGAGCGAATGAGTCAGATGTTGGTGCTCGAACTCGGGGCGAACACCCTCGAGGCAGCTCTCGACGAGCAACCGGAGCAAACACGAAATCTGCTGCTTGCCGCGTACGGCGTGGGGGCACAAGTCGGTGTGCTACTTCCGTACAATCGGGAGCAAGAGTACGAGGCAGACGTGATCGGTCTCGTACTGATGGCAAAGGCAGGCTACGACCCGCGGAATGCGGTCGATCTGTGGCAGCGAATGAATGATCTCGGCGGTCAGCGCCCACCCGAGTTTCTATCGACGCATCCCCATCCAGAAGAGAGGATCGACCGTATTCGCGAGAACATCCCAACCGCGATGGAATACTACAGAAATTGATGTCAGCTACCTCTTTCCCCTTGACCAACTTCACCGGAACCGCTACCCTCCGGCTACATTCTTCGGAGTGATTTCATTGAGGAGGACGTCTGTGATTCTGACCAACGCAACTATCCTGACCAACACCAGCGCGCTTGTCACGACGTTCGTCCGATTTCGATAACGACGAACAGAAGAACTCAACGCCGCTGGTAACCCAGCGGCTTTTTTTTGGTGTAGGATCCAACCCGGCATCTGCCGGTCAAAGCCGCCCTTTGAGGCGGCTTTTTTTTTCGGAGTTCATCTATGTTGTCCATTTTTATCATTCCCTCGCAGGCTCCGACGACCGCTCGCAACGAACAGAGCAACAAGAAGGACGAAGAGCACAAGAAGCCCGAGAAAGAGGTAAAAGCTAACGTCAAAGCGGCCGACCTACCCCGTTTGGATAATGGGCCTGAGCAGAGTTGCCGTATACTTTAAGGCTATGAGATTCTACGTTGATGTGCGTTCAAAACAGGCGGTAGACGCCAAAGCGAGCCCGTTGGCCGCCATTGCCGAGCAGCTCGAAAGCGACAACATGGAGTACCGGCCCGTGGGCAGCACACTCGAACTCCGCGCCGAGTGGGACAAGGCAATGACGGCGCTAAAACGATCCTTCGAGACGGTGGAGCACCAGTTTCCGGAGGTTTCCGTTGTGGTGACCATAGAGAGTGATCTAGCCGACGCCAATCGCCACGCAGATCAGGCGGAACGTGAGTCGTTTCCAGCAAGCGATCCGCCGGGTGCCAATCCCGGATCGACGTAGCGTAGAATCCGCTTTTCATAGATTGCACGTCCGCATCGTGGCGGCGCGGGCAAACGGTCTACGCGTTCTGGGTTCAGTCGGTGTTCGGAAGCGTCGCGAGCGCGTGGCGTATAGAGGCGAGGAGAATGCGCCGGCTAGATGTGCGCGTGCTGAGCATACGAAACCGAATGATCATCTACACGGCGTTCTCGGCTCTACTCGTTGTGGCATTATACATCTACTCGCCGGTGTCTCTGATCGCATTCGTCGCACAGAGCGTGATCGCGTTCTCATTGCTCGAGGTGGTCAACTACGTAGAGCACTACGGACTCGAGCGGCGGTGCGACGGCAAACGCTAGTGCGGATTCTCCGGCAGTTGTGCTTTTTCACCCCGCCATCGATTGCACCCGGCGAACGAACTCATTAGAGTTATAACTACCTTGTTATGGAAGCAATATCCCAGGCAGAACCTCGAGAGACTGGTCGGTTTACCTTCAAAAAGATGCTCGAAGGTATGGATGTCGTCGGGCGCGTGACTCGTATGACGTTTCACTACCCGTGGCGAATGACGGCCGCCATTGGCGCGCTCCTGGCCGCAGTGGCATTTCAGCTCTACATACCGGAGTTTCTTGGAGATGCGGTAGATAATGCGCGGGGCCTCCTGGCCGAGGGGCCCTCTGCCGACGCGAGCCGCGCTCTGGTAATAACCGGAGCGCTTCTCTTTGGCACGAGCGTACTGCGCGGGCTCTTTACAATGCTACACAACTACATCGGGGAGTCGGTGGGACAGCATATCGGGTACGAGTTGCGTATGGCGATCTACGACAAGATTCAGCGGCTCGACTTCCGATATCACGACCATACGCACTCCGGGGACTTGATTACGCGCGGCATGCTCGACGTAGAGGGCGTTCGCCTCTTTGTAAACACGGGCATCAAGCGGATGATCTTCTTGACAATGCTAATCGGTGTAGCGGCGTATCGCGTGCTCTCGGCCGACCTGCTCCTCGGTGTCCTGGCGCTCAGCTTTGTACCGCTTGTCGGGTGGCGGGCAATTGACGCCCGACTCTCGCTCCGCGAGAGCTGGCATCGGTTGCAAGAACGGCTCTCAAACCTTACACGCGTGATGGAAGAGAATCTGCAAGGCATTCGAGTTGTGCGCGCCTTTGCAAGCCAAGCACACGAGATGGAGAAGTTTGCCGAGACGAGCTCGGAAGCCCAACGCTTGACAAGCCAACGTATCGGGATCCGGGTACGCAACGGCACGTTTATGACCTTCGCGTTCTTTGTCGCCATGGGGCTGGTGCTCCTCGTCGGTGGTCAAAAGGCGCTGGCGGGGGAAATCACCATCGGACAACTCACGGAGTTCCTCGCCTACATGACGGTTCTCCAGATGCCCGTTCGCCAGCTCGGCTTGCTCGTGAACTCCGTTGCGCGAGCCACGACCTCCGGCGAGCGTCTGTTCAGTGTCTTGGATGAGGAGCCGGATATCAAGGATTCTCCCGAAGCCGGCGACCTCGAGGTATCGAAGGGTGAGCTGGTCTTTGACAACGTGAGCTTCGCCTACAAACTCGGCGACGAAGAAGTCTCGGTGTTACGCGACGTGAGCTTCAGGCTCGAACGCGGACAGACACTCGGGATTGTCGGCCCGCCCGGCGCGGGTAAATCCACCATCGCCCACCTCATACCTCGATTCTACGACGTGACGGCCGGAAGCATAACCATTGACGGGCAGGACATTCGAGACGTAAAACTCAAGAGTCTTCGACAGGCGGTAAACGTTATCCAGCAGGACATTTTCCTCTTTACCGCCGGGATCCAGAACAATGTCGCCTACGGCAATCCTTGGGCAGATCGCGACCGTATTGTTTCTGCAACAAACGTCGCGCAGCTGAACGATTACATCAACTCGCTCCCGAAGAAGTACGAAACGCTCGTGGGAGAACGGGGCGTATCGCTCTCCGGTGGTCAACGACAACGCCTCGTCATTGCGCGCTCGCTCCTCATGGAACCGTCGATCATGGTGTTCGACGACTCGACTGCGGCAATTGACGCGGCAACCGAGCAGCGCATCTTGGCCTCACTTCGCGAGCATTCGGCCGAAACGGCCGTCATTATTATATCGCACCGACTGAGCTCTCTCATGCATGCAGATAGCATTCTCTTCGTGGACGAGGGTACGGTCGTCGAACAAGGCACCCATGAATCACTGTTGGAACAGGGTGGGCGTTACGCCGCGCTCTACGAACTGCAGTCGAATCCGGTAGATGAGTCGCTGCTGGAGGATGAGTAGATGGGAAGAGAAAACAGCATTCGAGAAGAGTTTCACGACTACGGCATTCCAGAAGAAGAGCGACCGCCCCTCGCGGTCGTGGGCTCGCAGATTAGCCGTGACGAGCAGCTTTTCGGTCGTGTGTACGACCCGCACGTCCTTCGCCGCTTTCTGCCGTTCATCAAGCCGTACCGGAAGATGCTCGTCTTTGCGCTCTTGGGCGTGCTGTTTTTTACGCTCACGCAGCTCGCGATCCCGCTTGTCATCCGAGGTACCATCGACTTTGCCTTGGTCGCAGACGCAGCGAGCAGAAGAAACCTCTTCCTTGCCGCCGGTGTCTTTTTCGTCGTAATCACGATCAACTATCTGGCAAACTTCATTCAGGAGAAGCAGGCGAGCGAGCTGGGCGAACGCGTGCTATTTGACATGCGAACGGCGATGTTCCGGCACCTGCAGCGAATCTCGCTGAGCTTCATGGACAAAACCGAAGTCGGGCGCCTGATGAGCCGGTTGCAGGGCGATGTAAATGCGCTGCAGCAGTTTCTCGAGAGTTCGATCTTCGCGATCGGAGACGTCGTGCTTCTGTCCGGCATCGTTGTTGTGCTACTGGTGCTCGATTTCCAGCTCGGGCTCATGACACTCGCAATCGTTCCCTTGCTCTTTCTCGTTCGCTTCCTCTGGCTCCCGCGAGCTCGGCAGGCGTTTATCGGCGCTCGAACGGCAAGCTCTACCACCAACGGTGCACTCGCAGAGGGCATCAACAACGTGCGCGCGGTCCAGTCGATGGCTCGAGAAGACGTGAACTACGTGCTCTTTGACGACAAGGCACGATCGAACCTACGCTCACAATTACGTGCCACAAAGTTTGCCCAGATCATGATTCCGATCGTCGATACCCTGACCGGAGTTGCAATGGCAGTTGTTGTCATCGTTGGCGGCGGGATGGTGCTTTCCAACACGCTCGAACTCGGCGTCATGGTGGCGTTTATCTTTTACGTGCAGCGCTTCTTCGCTCCGATTCGCTCGATCACGATGCAGTACAGCATCATGCAGCGCGCGATGGCGAGCGGTCACCGAATCTTCGAGGTAATGGACGTGAAGGTCGATGTTCGGGACAAGGACGATGCAATCGCATTGGGCCGCGTCAAAGGCAAAATCGAGTTCGACAACGTCACGTTTGGCTACGAGCCCGACCGCCCGATCCTCAAGAACGTGAGCTTCACGGTAAACCCCGGCGAGACGGTTGCGCTGGTGGGCCCCACCGGATCGGGAAAGACAAGCCTCACGGCCCTTGCCCACCGCTTCTACGACATTTGGGACGGATCGTTGCGCATCGACGGGATCGACGTCCGCGACGTGACGCAGCAGTCGATCGGCGAAAACATCGCGATGGTGCTTCAAGAACCGTTCTTGTTCACCGGTACGATACTCGAGAACATCCGGTATCGCTCGACCGAGGCCACCATGCAACAGGTGATCGAAGCGACCAAGGCAGTTGGCGTACACGATGTGATCGACGCGCTGCCGGAGGGCTACGACACGCCGCTCGAGCAGGGAGGGGGAAACCTGAGCCAAGGACAACGACAGCTCATCAGCTTTGCTCGCGCTCTCGTCGCCGACGCCCCAATTCTCGTCCTCGACGAGGCAACAGCGAGCATTGACAGCTACACCGAAAAAATCATCCAGCAAGCCCTCAAGCGACTGCTCGACGGACGAACCGGTCTGGTCATTGCTCACCGCCTCTCGACTATACGCGGGTCTGATCGGATCATTGTTCTGCAAGACGGAGCGGTCGTCGAGATTGGAAACCACGACGAGCTGATGGAGCGCGGTGGCCTCTATGCAAGGCTCTACTCGATGAACTACGCGAGCTTTGACGACATCCCGGACGAGATGATCGAGCAAGTCCGCGGCGATACCTCAACGACGTAGGGCGGGCGGGCCGGGCAAAGCCCACGGTTGCCGGGCCTTTGCCCGGCGGATGCCGCCGGAGCCGTTGCCGCCGGAGCCGTTGCCGCCGGAGCGGCCGTTGCCGCCGGAGCGGCAACAGGTTACTCGCCGAGGCGAATGCGCGGATTGAGCGCGGCGTAGAGCAGGTCGGCAATGAGATTCGCGAACGAGTAGAAGAACACGATGATCACTGAAATCGCCTGAATCACCGGCAGGTTCTTCTGCGTGACCGCCGTTACTAAAAGCGAGCCCAAACCCGGAAAGTTAAAGACGTTCTCAATTACTACGAGTCCGCCCATGAGCCACCCGATGCTAATCGCAATGACCGTGATCGTCGGCATGAGCGCGTTGCGTAGCACGTGTCGGTAAATCACCGTGTTTCGTGGGAGCCCCTTCAAACGCGCTGTGCGGACATAGGGCTTCTTGAGCTCTTCGAGCATGCCGGCTCGGGTCATCCGGATGATGTAGCCAATAAGCACAAAACTCGCAGTGAGCGCCGGCAGCACCAGGATTCGGATCCAACCGCCAAGGCCCATTCCCTCACGCACGAGGGAGGCCGCATTGAACCAGCCAAGCCCGAGCGCAAAGACATTGATCAAGATGATGCCCGCGACGAATTCGGGCAAGCCCACAATCGAGAGCGAGACCACGGAAATGGTCGAGTCCGCCCAGGTATTCTCGCGCAGCGCGGCTATGACTCCGAGCAAAATGCCAAGTGGTATAGTAATGACGAGCGCCGCGAATGCGAGGAGCAGGGAGTTTCCCAAGCGCTCCACCACGAGGGGACGAACCGCGGGGCTTCCGGCGGTAAAGGAGCGTCCCCAATCTGCCGTGACGAACCCTCCGAGCCAGTTCACGTAGCGCTCGATCGCCGGTCGCTCGAGTCCAAACTGCTCGTTGAAGTTCTCAACGGCCGTCGGAGAGGCGTCTCGCCCGAGCACGAGACGAGCAATATCGCCCGGCAAGAGATTGGTGAGCGCAAAAATCACAAACGACGTGAGAATAATGGTGAGCACCAGGAGCAAGAGTCGTTTGACGATGTAGCGGATCACGATCCCTCCTGCATCTCTCGTAGCTCATCGAGCGTGTGGTGACAGCGTATTTCGTTGCCCTCTTCGGTCGTGCGGACCGGGGGCGATTGCTCGACACAAATCGAACCGATGAACCGTGGGCATCTCGTGTGGAAGGGACATCCCGACGGCTTGTTCCGAGGGCTCGGAACGTCGCCCTCGAGACCGATTCGCTCCTCCTTCGCGGTCGGATCCGGTACCGGAGCGCTCTTCAAGAGCGCCTCAGTGTAAGGATGCCAGGGCGGTTTCAAGAGCGCCTCGTTTGGGCCGTGTTCCATCACCTCTCCGAGATACATAACCGCGATCCAATCGGCTAAATAGGAGATCACATCGAGGTCATGGGAAATGAAGAGGTAACTCGCGCCCTCCTGCGCCCGAAGATCCTTGAGGAGATTGAGGATCACCGCCTGGACCGACACGTCAAGCGAGCTTGTTGGCTCATCCGCGACGACGAGTGCGGGATTAGCGGCGAAGGCGCGCGCAATCGCCACGCGCTGCTTCTCCCCGCCGGACAGCTGCGACGGAACCCTGCGGTAGTACTCCTCGGTAAGCCCCACCGCCTCGAGATACGCGACAACCTGCGCTCTAAGGCGCTCCGGACCCTCGCCGGCGCCGAGCTTCTTGATCGTGCGCTCAAGCGCCTTGCCAACCGTCTTGTGCGGATTGAGCGCATCGGACGGATTCTGGAAGATCAACCTCAGATTCGAGAGCGTCTTCGCGTCGCGCTTTTTCAAAGAGAGTGGGATCTCGGCTCCGAGCAGTTCGAGGGTACCGTCATCGGCCTCGCCGAGGCCAACGATTGCGCGGGCAAGCGTCGTCTTTCCGCTGCCGCTCTCGCCGACGAGCCCAAACGTCGATTGGGATCGAACACCCACCGACACATCGTCAACGGCCCGTACGTACTCGGGAGTCTTCCCGAGCAGCCGATCGAACGCCTTGACCTCGCCAAATTGCTTCTCCATGTGGCTCGCCTGCATCACAATCGAATCCGCCGGCGGCGTCCCGCGTGCTTCTACATCCAGCTCGCGCTCGTAGGCTTTCTCCGGCGAGAGCGCGCCCTCTGCGATCTCCTTCCATCGCCAGCACCGCACGAGGCGACCACTCTCGGTTTGCTCAAGCGACGGCTTCTCGGCACGGCAGCGGTCCATGGCTACCGGGCAACGGTCGGCAAAGACACACGCCGAAGACCGTTCTCGTAGCGAGGGGGCAACCCCGGGAATCACCGCAAGCCGCTCTTCACCACGCTCAGCTCGAGCCGGCAGACATGCCAAGAGTCCAATTGTGTAAGGGTGATGCGCGTTGTGAAACAGGTCCTCTACCGAGGCACTCTCCATCACCTCGCCCGCGTACAAGACGGTCACCCAGTCGCTGATTTGAGCGACCGTACCGAGGTCGTGCGAGACGTAGAGCCCTGCTGCTTGCTCCTCCTTCACGAGTCCGCGGACCAAATCGAGTATTACCGCCTGTGTGGTAACGTCAAGCGCAGTTGTCGGCTCGTCAAGGACGATGAGTTCGGGGCGCGTGCTCAACGCGAGTGCAATCATAACGCGTTGGAGCATGCCGCCGCTCAGCTGATGCGGATACCTATCCAGCACCCGCTCGGGATCGGCGATCTGCACGTGCGCGAGCGCCTCGGCGGCTCGCTCGAGTGATGCCCGGTCGTCAAGACCAAGATGCAGTCGCGTCACCTCTGTCATTTGTCTACCGATAGTCAGCGAGGGGTTGAGCGCGTCCATTGGGCTCTGAGGGACAAGCGAGATTCGGCTTCCCCAGAATCGACGGAGCTCCTCGTGTGGGAGCGTGGCCAAATCGCTCTCACCAAAGTGAATCGCGCCTTCGGAAATCCGGGCGTTAGGCGAGAGAAATTGCATCAACGCGAGAGCGAGCGTGGACTTTCCGCTTCCACTCTCGCCAACCAATCCGTGTATCTCCAGCGGCCGAATGGAGAGGTCTACGTCACGAACCGCAGGATACCACCGCTTTCGAATGCGGTAGTCAACGCTTAGGTGTTCGGCCTCGATAACGAGGCGGGTCTTCTGTTCGGTTCCCCTATCGCTCATCGTTACTCCCGTGAGTCTGCACGCAGGATACGTCGAAATCCGTCGGACATGAGATTGAGGCTCACGATCAGGATTGCAAGTGCCAGCACGGGTGCCCAGAGTTCCCACGGCTCCTGCATCATGCGGGGTCGCGCTTCGAGCACCATTCTGCCCCACTCCGGCGAGGGAGGTTGGACACCGAGTCCGAGAAAACCAAGGGAGGCTACCAGGATAATCGCATACGAGAGCCGCAGCGACGCCTCTACCACGAGGGCGGGCAGGACGCTCGGAAAGATCTCTGAGAACAAGATGTAGAGGGTCGACTCACCCCTCAGCCGCGCCTCTTCGATGTATCCGGCTGAGCGCACCGAGAGGGTTGCGCTTCGCGTCACCCGCGCGATGATCGGTACGTAGACGATGATCACAACGATCGCGAGGCTGATATTGCCTGCGCCGAGCCATCTGACCAGTGCGCCGCCGGAGTCGGCAAGTGTAGGCACGATAGTCGAAATCATCACGAGCGCGAGCACCATGACCGGAATCGAGATAATGCTGTCGAGCAGACGCGAGACAACATCGTCAAGTGTGCCTCCGACGTAGCCGATCGCAAGCCCAATGGAGCCGCCGATCGCAACCGCGATTAGTGTGGCGACGAGCGGGAGCCCGATTGTCTCGCGAGCCCCGAAGAGCATACGGCTCAAAATGTCACGCCCCCGCTGGTCGGTGCCGAGCAGGAACTGCCATGAGGGCGGTTGGCGCGTGAGCGCGCGTCTACTTTCGAGGCCGACGTCCGTCCCCCGAATGATTTGATCGTAAGGGTGGGGCGCGAGAATCGGACCGAAAATAGTCAGGAAGAGAAAGATCGCGACCAAGATGGTCCCAACGAGGGAGAGCGGACGTTGTGCGAGTTGTCGGAGAAAAGAAGCTGCGGGCCGGCGCTTAGCCGACCCGGCAGCTTTGTCGTTACTCATTCGTGCGTGCGCTTAGCGCGACATTGAAACATCCCGGAAGTCGGTCCGACCGGGAAAGCTGTGCATCTCGAGGCCCTGCACACGATCTCGGTATCCGCCAATAACCGGACGGAAGTAAGGAATGATGACCGGTCCTTCTTCGTAGAAGATTCTACTGATCTCTTCGTAGATTGCAGAACGCTCCTCGATGTCGGCGACCCGCGATGCGCGCTGCGCGAGACGATCGAGTTCATCATTGGACCAATGCGCCTCGTTGAATGGCGCCCCGGTTGTGTACGCAACGCTCAGGTACTCCTGCGGCGTCGGACGCGTTCCCCACGCGGTTAACCCGAGCTGCGTGTTGATCCAGTTGTTCTCTCCATCTGCGTAGTAGACGTTCTCCGGCACGACGTTGAGCTCGACGTCAATTCCGGCATCGGCCCACTGCTCCTGGAGAAACTCCGCGACGAGCGGATACTCGAACGTCGATCCAACGTAGAAGGGGACCTGCACACGCGGCTCACCATCGACCATTTCGATGTACCCGTTGCCGGCGTTGTCCTCGTAGACCGCGGCAATAAGCTCCTTCGCTCGTTCCGGGTCATACCGCTCCGGCATTTCGTTGTAGAGTTCGCCGTACGTTGGGCCAATCGGGTCGTTGTTTCCAACAGTGCCCGCTCCGTCAAGCACGTCGAGGTTGATGAGCTCACGATCGGTGGCGTACTTGAACGCCTGGCGCATGCGAACGTCCTCGCCAATTGAGCCCTCATCTGCACGGAGACGAGCAACCGGATGGGTGTTGGTGGGAACCGAAACGCTCGTTACGCTCGGGATCCCTTCGAGCGTATCCACGAGATCGTCCGGGACTTTGATGACAAAGTCGATCGCACCACTCTGCAGCGCGTCGAGCTGTGACTGGTCGTCGTCGAAAAAGATGAGTTCTATGCCGTCGAGCTCGGGCGCGCCGGTCATCCAATAATCGTCGTTGGCCACGAAGGTAGCACGCTGATCGGGCTGATAGTCGGTAAGGACAAACGGCCCGGTTCCGTTGAAGTTCACGTAGGGATCGGAACCGTCGGCCAAGACGTTGACGTCCTCGGAGCCTGCTTTGAGGATGAGGGAGAAGCGACTTGCGATTCCATAGAGGAAATCAGCGTTTGGCTCATCGAGGGTAAACACGACTGTGGTCTCATCGGCAGCCTCTACGCTCCAGGTTGGCTCGAAAATCGCGTCGCCCTCGTCGGTCTCGCCAACCTGCTCTTGTCCAAGGAGACCGACAATCGAAGAGCCCGCGTCGACCAGTCGTTCAAAGGTGAACACGACATCATCGGCGGTAAACGGCGTTTCATCCTCAAACGTCACGTTCTCGCGGAGCGTAAACGTATAGGTAAGCCCATCGTCGCTGATATCCCAATCGGTAGCGAGACTCGGCTCGAGTTCGCCGTTTGGGAGAATGTCAATGAGATAATCGTATTGCAGATTATTGAACATAACCTCGGGATCATTCGCCCCGAGTGCGGGGTCGATGGTGGTCAGGTTTCGCAAACCCACGCGAAGGACATTGTCCTCCACGTCGCCTGATGCGCCGGCCTGTTCCTGACCGCCTGTCGCAAAGACCGTCGCGCTCAAAACCAGCGCGAGGATAATCGAGAGAAATCGTACTCTTTTCACAGTAACCTCCGTTTGCAGCTCGTTCCTACGGCCCATCCGCGGTTTCCGGCTGCCCGTACGTTTGGTACTTTCATAATACTTTGAATTAGAACTATTGGCGAACAAAGTGGAGAAAAAGGCGTGTGTTCAGGGGTTTTCCCGGGGAGTTTCCCCGGGTTCCCTGCACTACGATCGGCCGGAGCCGGCGCGAATCGTCTCGATAATGCGCTTCCGTAGCGTTCCGATCGTCACAATCTCGTCAATCGAACCTACGCTCTTTGCACGCTCAACATTGTGAATCGTGTCAAAGCGCTGGCCAAGTTCGGTCTGCTTCTCGGCGTAGACCTGACGGTAGACATCGTCGTACTCGCGCCGGCTAAAGTCCAGGCCGGCAGCGAGCTTCTTCTCTGCCTCGAGCACGCGAGCATCCTCTCGAGTTGCCCGTTCGACCTGGCGCGGGAAAACCACCGCGGCCGCGGGGGCGCCACCGAGCACCGAGGCATACGATCCTTCAATGGCGAACGCGGTTAGCGATTCATTGAGCGCTTTCGAGAAAACAACGTACGCGCCGCCGTGATAGCGGGCAACGACGACAAAGACGAGCGGTCCCTTGAAGTTGACCACGGCGCGCCCAATCTCGGCGCCATACTCGAGCTGCAGCTTTCGAAGGCTCTCAGGTGAACCGTCGAATCCGGAGAGGTTCGCGAGCACTACGACCGGTACCCGGTCGCTCCACGCGTTGATTGCCCGGGCGACTTTCTTAGAACTCTGCGGGAAGAGCGTCCCCCCGCTCCAACTCTCGGGGCCATCGTGAGGCACATCGCCGAGCCGTGCCAACGGCCGGCTTTCGATTCCGATCAGGCCGATTCCGTGGCCGCCCATGCGAGTCTCCCACGTGATGGCGGTCTCTGCGTCTTTCATGATTGCCCACCGCTCGAGATGGTCGGCATCCGTGTCGATCGCTGCCCGCATGAGCTGGCGCATATCGAAGGGCTTTTTTCGCTCCGGATTGAGTTTCACGCTAAAGATGTCTCCAATGGTGGAGAAGCCCTGACCCAGGCGATCGTCGTAGCTCGTAGCGCCAATGTCGCGATCGTCACGATCGCTGGTCTCTGCCGGCACGGACGTCAGATCGCCGGGCGCAACGTAGGTGTAACGATAGTGCGAGAAGAGCACCGCATACGCCTCGGCAAGGTTCGACGTCCAGACCTGTGCCTGCCCGTTTGGTCCCATAATCCGCTCGACGCCGCCAATGTCAACGTTCGAGTCCGCCGAGACGCTCCCGGAGAAGTCGAGCGCCTTCTTCCCGGTGAGCAGCATGCTCGCGTCGTCCGTCATGATCAGGAGGCCCCGGGTGTGCATGAGCATCGTCGCCTCGGCGTTCCAGTAGCTCTGCGCGCCAACGTTTATACCACTAACGATGATGTTGATCTCTCCGCCGGCCTGCGTGAACTCGACAATGCGGCGAACAACGGCTGCCGTCCAGTCGAGGTTCTCGGTGCCGCTCTCCATGTCGATCCGAGCTCCCGAGGAAATCGGCAGCCACTCAACCGGCAACCCACGTTCGGTTGCGAGGTCGAGCGCGGCAATAACGCGGCGGCACTCCGCCTCTGCCAAGGAACCCATGTCCTTGGTCGCGTCGGAGAGAACCAGCACGCGAAAGAGACTGTGACCGGTTCCCGGATCCTGGTTTCGAATAATGCCAAACACGACGTTCGAGTCGTTGCGGCCGTACTCTCTACCCTTCACACTAATCGGCGGTGCGGCGATGGAACCAACCGGCTCGCCCAGGTCGAACTCTTCGAAGTCGCCTCGCGGGACGTTGAGGCTCACCGGATATCCGGTGTAGGTGATCATCTTGATCACCTCGTAGGGGTAGACATTCTTGCGCTGGCGACTTCGGACCACGCTCGACACGTAGCGGTCCATTGGCTGATAGGGCTCGTCACTCGGCGTTCGACTTCGAAGGGTAAACTGATCCTCAGAGATGTTGAGGAAGAGAAGCTCGAGATCGCGGATCCTATCCTCACTCCAGCGCTTGCGACGAGTAAAGATTACGACCTTCTCGAGCCCGAGATCCCGGGTGCGCGGAACGATGCGCTCGCCATAACCTTGCATTTGATCGGCGGTGAGCCGAATGAGCCCGCGCACGTGAACGACTATTCGATTCCAGAAGAGTCGTCTTCGACGGCGCGCCTGTTCGCTGCGCATCTTGAAGACAGCCTCCATGAAAACCTCGTCAAACTCGCTAATGCGCTCGATTTGACCGTCCGGCCCGATCTCGGGTTCGCTCTCACTCGCGGTACCGAGTGCGTAGAGGCGCTCGTCCTTTGGATTCTCCTTTGCCTTTGCCGAGACCAGGAACACCGAGTCTGAGTGATAGAGTACCGAAATCGAGAAGTTGGCAAGTCGCGCGACCCGAAGCTCTCGATAAAAGAGCGGACTGAACTCGGCGCGCTGTTCATCCTCGATCCACTGCCCGCTTTCGTTGCGAAACGACTTGTAGGAGTAGCGCCGCTGCTTCTGGTACACTCCCACGCTCAGCAGCCCCGCGGCATAATCACCTGCGGCAAACGAGTCGATGATGGGACCTGGCTCCTCGTTGTTGGGCGCCCGAGCGAGCACGATTACCTCGACATCGGTTGCCGTCACGCTCTTGGACGAGCCGGTCGTTGCGGCAACGCTCGAAGCGACCGCTTCAGGTCGAAGCGCTTCAGGAGTGGGCGATACAAAAACGAGGGTCGTGATACCGTCGGCTGTCGCGCGAACGAAAGGAGCGGGACCGGTCTTTACTACCTCGACCGATTCAAGCTCGCGATCGCGAACGTAGTGCCGGCCGAGCAGCTCGAGTGCGCGCTCCTTTGAGTTTGGACCGTCCGCAGCGTACGCGTCTATAAGCTCGTAGACGATGTACGGACTCGCGTCGACGATACGCTGCTCGAGCGCGCGCCGTTCCTCGCTTCCCGGCTCGAGCGTGATCACGCGTCGCAGTCGCTCCTGAATACGGGCACTTCGTTGCCTTCGGAGTGTGGTAACCTTGTTCTGTTCGTAGAGGTGATAGCGTGCGTGGAGAGCCGCGTCGGCAAGACTCGGCATGCGGATCTGGTTGAGGCGAATGATCTCATCGAGCAAGCGCAGGAGCCCCTGACTACGCCCACTCGGGACGGAGAGACTCTCGAGGGTAAAGATGGCCGCGCGCACGAGATCGAGCTTTTGGTCACGCCGTGACTGCGATCGCTGCAAGTGATAGAAGGCGCTCCAATGGCCCTCGTTGTCGGTTCCGCCGGGGTATCGGTTGAGCACGCTCTCGAGTGTCTCGGTGAACTGAGTCGGCAGGCTCTCAGAGTCGTGCATCTCGTATCGGAAGTAGATATAGATGAGCTCTTGCCACGTCACCGGTCGGGCGAACTGCTCGGAGACCAGCCGCTCGTCCGAGAAGAGCGAGTCAACGGCGACGGTGGTCTCAATTGCGGCGTAGAGAGCCTCGAAAAATGAGTCCCTGAGAGTCGGGTGCTGATCAGCCAGCCGGGCCATCTCGTGGAACTCGGCGTGGGGATTGCTTGAGGCATCGTAACCGGCGAACGTCGCGTGAAGGCTCTCACGCAGTGCGTGCCAAACCGCCTCGGGCGTGCCCGAAACCGTGTGAAACGCCACCGGCTCGCCGGCAGCATCGGCATCCGCCTGTTCCTCTTCGCCGCTCGTGTCGAGGAGTACCAACGGCTCGCCGGCTGCAACCTGTTGCCCGGCGGCGACGAGCACCTCTTTGACCACGCCCGACGCCGGAGCCTCGATGATCATCTCCATCTTCATCGCTTCGAGGCTCAGAAGGCGCGCGCCCTTCTCTACCGTGTCACCCGGCTGGACGGCGATCCCGAGCACGACGGAAGGCGAAGGCGCGGAAACTGAGCCGCCCGCCTCGAGGCCGAGCACGACCGGGATTCCGTCGACCTCGACCTGCAGCGAGTCGCCCCGAGAAATCGTCTGAATCGCGTAGCGCTTTCCGGCGTAGGAGAGGCGTGACTCGCCGGGACTGCGGATATAGTCCGCGGTGATCTCGGTCCCGTCGAGCGAGAGGTGAAAGCGATAAGCGCTCACCTGGCGAACGGTAAAGGCATAGGTGTTGCCGTCAAAGATGAGCGAGACGTCCCGACCACCCGAATCGGGACGACTCCGCGGGTAGCCGAGGTTGGCAATCTGGCGACGGAAGAGCGCGATCTCATCGTCCTGAGAAGAGGCATAGAGCTCGATCGCCGCGGCAACGAGCGCGACGTCGGGAGCACCGGCCGCCTTGGTCGCCTCCTTTGCGAGAAGCGCCTCGACGTACTTCGTGTGAACGCCGCCGGCAACAATCTCGGGCTGCTGTAACAACTTCAGAAGGAACGCTTTGTTGGTCGTGCCACCGTCAATCGCAATTCGCGTCTCGTAGAGCGCACGCCGTAAACGGGCAATTGCCTCGCGGCGATCTCGCCCGTGGGCGATCACCTTCGCCACCATCGAATCAAAGAGCGAGGGAATAGTAGACCCGGCCGCTATCCCTGAATCAACTCGCACCCCCGGTCCTGCTGGAGTCCGGAAGTGCCTGACGTAACCGGGCGAGGGAGTAAAATCGCGGTCGGGATCCTCGGCGTTGAGCCGAGCCTCGAGTACCACGCCCCGGGGAGCCTTTTTAAGGTCATCGAGCTTCGCTCCGAACGCGACTGCGATTTGGCCCTTGACCATGTCGACGTCGTAGAGAAGCTCAGTAATCGGGTGCTCGACCTGGAGTCGGGTGTTGACCTCCATGAAGTAGTACTCGCCACGGTCCACATCGTAGAGGAACTCCACCGTACCGGCACTCTCGTATGATGCAGCCTTCATGAGCCGCGCGGCCGAGGCTTCAATTTCCTCGATCTCTTCGCTGCTCATGCCCGGTGGCGGTGTCTCTTCGATGATTTTTTGATTTCGGCGCTGGACCGAGCAATCGCGAACGCCAAAGGTATAGACGGTGCCGTGCCGATCGCAGAGGCACTGAACCTCGAGATGCCGTCCGGTGACCACAAGCCGCTCGATAAAGACGATCTCGTCGCCGGTGATGCGCTTTGTCTCCTCGCGAGCTGCGGTGAACTGCGACTCGAGATCGTCGGGCGTCATGACAAAGCGGATGCCCCGACCGCCGCCTGCATGAGCCGCCTTTACAATCACCGGATAGCCGATTTCGGCAGCAATCGTGCGTGCATCGGCAACATCAACTATCTCGCGCTTACTCCATGGGAGAATCGGAACATCCGAGCGATCGGCGAGCTCCTTCGCCATGATCTTATCGCCCAAGAGCCCCATCGCTTCGCTGTTTGGGCCGAGGAACGTGAGCCCTGCCTGAGCGACCATATCGGCAAACTCGGCGTCTTCACTAACGAACCCCCAACCGGGCCAAACCGCGTCACACTTCGCACTCTCGAGCGCGCGAATGAGAACCTCTTTCTGCAGGTAGATGTTGCCGGCTTGTGTCGATCCGGCTACCGAACGAAAGGCGATCGAATCATCAGCCTCCTGGACAAAAAGCGCGTCGGCCTCTTCGTCCAAAAAGAAGGTCACGCTCTTGAGATTCGTGTTGTGGGACTCGTTGTATTCGCGTATCGCTCGGATGCACCGGATTGCCGGCTCACCCCGGTTGACGATTCCTATTCTGCTGCCATCGCTGAGGACGGGCTGTGTCTTTTCTGCTGGCATCATATTCCTCAGTCGCCGAGTATAGTACAACTCTCTACAACCCGTCGACCGTAAGCGGTTGCGAAGGAATGCCGGTGCATACTATCCTCGATCGAAACACGTATGCACTGAGGAGTACCCATGAGCGAAATAAAGGACCTGTTGCCCCACCGCGAACCGTTTCTCTTTGTCGATGAACTCGAAGAAATCTCGGAAGAGCGGATCGTTGGCTACCGAACCTACACGGACAAAGAATCCTTCTTTCAGGGACACTTTCCCGACTATCCGGTGGTTCCGGGTGTGATCCTCGTAGAGACGATGGCTCAGTGTGGCGGCGCCGGGGTCCGTGAGCTCGGCGTGCTCGGTGAAAAGCTCTTTTTCTTGGCAACGGTCGAGAAGGCAAAGTTCCGTCGTCAGGTGCGACCCAACGAAAAGGTGAGACTCGAGATCGAGAACGTGCGTATCTCCAAGCGCATGATCAAGCAGAGCGGTAAGGCGATGGTTGGAGACGAGGTTGCCGCCGAAGCGGAGTGGATGTGTCTGGTGGGAGACTCGCCGACGTAGCGCGAGCGAAGTTACAGGTAAAGCTTCTCACACTGATCGACACGCTGCCTGCGGTGCATGTGCAAAACCGATTGATGGCGTGCACCGACCGCGATCTTGCCCTCTCGTTGGCCCACCTCGAGGCGGGTGAGGTCGCCCGAGTCACTGATCGCCTCTCGGCCCGCAAGGCTGAGCGCGTTCTCTCGGAAATCTTCGCCGAAGAACGACGACATGTTGAGGATCGGTACCGCGTAATGAGCCTGCAGGCGGTGATTGGTTCGCTCGAACAGGACCGGATCGTGTCGAGTACGCGGAGTTACCATCGACCTCGGCGGACGTAGCCTCGCCTGCCTCGACCTACAATCCGGTCATTCGTTATCCGTTTCGCAGGAACGCGTCACGATACCCTCGACTCTGCAACCACAACAGCAACATTCCCGTCTCGTCGCGCTCGAGTGGTCCAACCAATACTCGGTAGAACGTGCGTCCGCCGGATTCGATCGGCATAACGACCATCGGGTAGCTCGTGCTCAGCGCGTTCACCGCAATGCTCGCGCTTCCCGGATCGGTGTACGCGGCAACCTGCAGGTACAAAGAGCCGCCCGCCAGCGAGTTGATGAGCGGTAAGTCGCGAGGCCCGCGCTCGGGCTCAACAACGAGCGCCGGTCGCGGCTCCGGTTCGGGCTCCGGCTCTGGTTCTGGTTCGGACTCCGGTTCCGGCTCGGACTCCGGCGCACCCTCTGGAGGGCGGAAGTCCGATGGCTCGAGCTCAAAGATCTCGTCGGTCTCCTCGTCGGGAGAGGGCGTCTCAGCTGGTTCCGGCGCAGCATCGAGGGAGGGGTCGGGCGTCTCTTCCTCGGCCGGGTCTGCAACTGCGAGCTCCGCGTCGGGAGCCTCTGATGGAGGACGTTCGCCCGGAGTCTCGACGACTTCGGGCCGCTCCTCGCCTGGAAGCGCGGCAGCGCGAAGCGGCGCGTCCACCGGCGCGGCGTTGGGCCGAAGGAGCCCGAGTCCAGCAAGAGATGGTCGTTCGATTGCCAGGCCACTCGGTGGACCGGCTGCCGGAAGCTCGGCAAGAAACTCTCGGTCTGCAGGCGGGGCAGCCCGCACCAGCCCCGGATCATCACGCTCTTCGATTGCTCTCGGGAAACGATCTTTTCGGGGCAAGCGAGACGAAAGCCTCGCAATTGCCTGCTCGATTACCCCAAGCTCATCGTCCGGCCCGTCGGGTGTGGGCTCGGTTGCCGGCTCGGTTTCACGAACAGGCGCCGGCGCCTCCGCTACTTCGCGGCGGTCAGGATTCGGTTCGGACAGTCGCTCGGCAACCGGCTCTGGTTGCGACCCGCCGGGAACGACTTCAAGCGCCGCCTCGGGACGCGCTTCGGCGGTTGGTTCTGGGTCGACGGTGGGAAACCGCTCATCTCGTTCCGGGCGTTCTGCGAGCAACGGGAACTCGGGGCGCACAAACTCATCTTGCGCTTGGGCATCGCTCGACCGCGCGACTCCATCGCCGACGCCGGAGCGCTCTTCCTGGGGCTCGGCTCCGGTGACCTCGTTCTCTTCAGGCCCTTCGACGATTTCGAACTCAGGCTCAGGTTCCGGTTCGGGCTCCGGCTCCGGCTCCGGTTGAGGTTCGGGACGACTTGCGACCTCGTCGTCGTAACCGACCGGAGGAGGCAGCGTGTCGAGCAGGGAGCTCTCGGTTGCTCCTGGGTTTATGTCGGGATCCTCCGAGAGGGCAGACTCCGGGCGAATGCCCCCGGGACGAATGTCACTCGTTACGATCTCCGTTACTCGTACACGGGTTGTTCCGCTCGAACCAATGCCAAGCGTCCCGGCTGCCTCGGGAGAGAGCACGAGAAACACTCCAGGCTCGGCAACTCCCTCTGAAATAACGACGCGCGCAGTCTCGCCGGTTCTCAAGTTCCGGACCAATACGAGGGAGTTTGGTTCCACAAAGTTCGCGGCGCCGTACATCCCGGTCGGGAAGCGACCAAATCGACCAATGGTCACGAGACCTTCGAAACCATCCTGCGCCGTGACGGGCGAGAGCGAGATAAGAACGATAAGCAGGAGCGCTACGAACGCGCGGCTTCTCGTCTTCACTCTGGGCGCCTCTCAAAGATGGAATCAACAGCGTCGCGAGCAGCGATACCCCCGACTCGTTCGGCAAGTGTCTCGGCATCGAGCCGCTCGTAGTCCTCAACGACAGTGGAAGAGACAATGCCCTCGTGCAGAATCTCCTCGGAGATCGCGTCCAAAACGATCAACTCGATCGACTCTGCTATGACCCCCTTCCCCGCAACGGTATCGAAATTCACGTCCATGAGAATCGTAACGGCCGCCCCTCCCCTTCGGGATTGATCAAGGGCGAGGTAAGAGTAGAACTGATTCGAGGGGTCAACGGAGAGATCAAATACAATGTGTCCACTTCCAAATAGATAGTCCATTGCTCCCTGTTCCACCAGGTCGGACAGCCGATCCGAGAACTCCACGTTCTCCACGGGGCGCACGCCGACGGCCACCGTCTCGGCAACGAGCACCGAGGCAAGCGACAGCAAAAAAGCAAGGATGAGGTATCTCTTTGTATGCATACTCCCTCTCTTCATACTAACTCTTTTCTTGTATCGGCACTCAGCGCTCATTGGACAACCCTTTCCTCATTGCTGAATGGAGAAAGTGATGATAGCGTAGAAACAACACATGAGCTTCTATGTTATCAACGTCCAGACCGGCAAAGAACTTGATTTTCTGACGCACGCACGTGAGCGAATTGACCCTGCGCATGCGACCTTCTACTTTCCCCGCCGCAAACTCTCAATCCGAAAGAAGGGACAGAGGAAAGAGGTGTCGGCGCCGATCTTTCCCGGCTACATCTTCCTCCAGGACGGTGAGATCGGCGAGACCCTGTTTCAAGCAATTAAACGAGTGCCCGGCTTTTACCGATTCTTGGAGAGTAACCAGCGAATCATTCCGCTGTCGGGGGACGATCTGGAGTTGATCTCCCACTTTATCAAGTTCGGGGAAGTCATTGGAAAGAGCACCGTCAAGTTCGACGAAAACAGCCGCATCTACGTTCTCTCCGGTCCGCTCGAGGGACTCGAGGGCAAAATCGTCAAAATCGACAAGCGCAAGCAGCGCGCAAAGGTGCAGCTCGACCTCTATCAGGAGAGTTTCCTCGTGGACTTTGGCTTTGAGCTTCTCGGCAGCGGTCTCCAGTAGGAGCACCCCATGAAGAGTAGCGAGAGCCGCATCTACATCATTGGAGCCGGCTTCGCGGGCGTCTCGATCGCCGCGGAAATCCGCCGCAAGGGCATCTTGGGCACTGTTGTCGCCTTTCTAGATGATGACGAGCAGAAGATAGGAACCAGGGTCGATTCAATCCCTGTCCTCGGCCCTATCAACGACGTCATCGAGCTCCTACAGCGAACGCCGGCAGATGAAGCACTAATCGCGATGCCGGGGGCCAGCAGGGAGCGGCTGCGCCAGATCTATCTCGTGCTCCTGCGCGCCGGGTTTCGAAGCATTCGCATCGTGCCGAGCGTCGCCGAGATCGTTGACGGCGAAGCCCACCTCATCCAAACACGACAGATCAACCCCGAAGACCTCTTGGGCCGAAACCCGGTTCGCATGAATCTCCGAGAGAGCCTCGGCTATCTCCGCGGCAAGCGAGTGCTCATCACCGGAGCCGGCGGCAGCATCGGCAGCGAGCTCGCCCGCCAACTGCTTTCAGGCGGCGCCGAACGGCTCTACCTCTTCGATCACGGCGAGAACAGCCTCTACGAGATCGATAAGGAGCTCAAGCTTCTCCAGGAGGAGGGAGTTGGCGAGAGCGCGACGATCGTTCCGGTTGTTGGCGAATTGCAGGATCGCGACTACATGAACTTCATCATGCAACGGTTGCAGGCCGATGCGGTCTTTCATGCCGCAGCACACAAACACGTGCCGATGATGGAGGCCAACCCGGTCGAGGCGGTGAAAAACAACGTGTTTGGAACCGAGAACCTGGTGCAGGCCTCACTCTCGGCAGGCGTGAAGCGCTTCGTCATGATCTCTACCGATAAGGCGGTTGCCCCGAGTAGCGTCTACGGGGCGTCGAAGCGCATTGCCGAGCAAATCGTACTCGCCGGCCATGGTGACCGTGGTGCGTATATGGTTGTGCGCTTTGGGAATGTACTCGGCTCGCGAGGAAGCATTATCCCGTTGTTTCAGCAGCAGATTCAAAAGGGCGGACCGGTCACGCTTACCCACCCCGAGGTAACGCGCTACTTCATGACAATCAGCGAGGCAAGTGCGTTGGTGCTCCAGGCGGGTGGAGTCGGACGAAGCGGTGAGCTCTACGTGCTCGACATGGGTGAGCCGGTTCGAATTCGAGACGTTGCCGAACAGATGATTCGGTTCTACGGCTTCGAGCCGGAGCGAGATATCAAAATCGAGACGGTGGGACTGCGCCCCGGGGAAAAACTCTTCGAGTCTCTGTTTGAGCCCGAGGAACGGCCGAAACCA
>JBMCTC010000022.1:0-23213 GCA_048624115.1 Spirochaetota bacterium | reverse complement strand
CATCGACGACATCGTGAGGCAGGACGTAGGCGCGCCCGCGGAGGAACGCAAGCGCTCGAGCGGCTTCGATGAGGTGGATGCTCGCACGAGGACTTGCGCCGAACGAGATATAGTGGGCCGTGTCCGGTATGCCTGCAGCCTCCGGGTCTCTGGTTGCAGCCACGAGACGGACCGCGTAGCTCATCAATGAGGGATCGACGTAGCTCTTTCGGCACTGTGCTTGAAGATCGGAGAGTTGTTCCGGCGACGCCACCGGCATTCCGTGCTCCATTGTTCGAGTCACTCTTTCTACGATCGCAACTTCTTCCTCTTGTGACGGATAGCCGATGAGGACCTTCATCATAAAGCGGTCGATCTGAGCCTCGGGCAGGGGATAGGTGCCCTCGGTCTCGATCGGGTTCTGTGTTGCCATGACCAAGAACGGCTCAGGAACCCGGTGCGTGACGCCTGCGATTGTTACCTGGTGCTCCTGCATTACTTCGAGCAATGCGCTTTGCACCTTTGCCGGTGCGCGGTTGATCTCATCTGCGAGGAGTAGATTGGCAAAGACCGGACCGAGTTCCGTCGAGAACTCGCCACTCTTTTGGTTGTAGATTCGAGTCCCAGTCAGGTCCGCCGGCACCAGGTCCGGTGTGAACTGAATCCGACGGAAGACCCCTCGCATGACCTCGGCTACTGTCTTGACGGTCAGCGTTTTTGCAAGCCCTGGAACGCCCTCTACGAGGAGGTGACCACCCGCAAGCATCGCAACAAGGACTCGCTCGAGAAAGTGGTCCTGTCCGACGACAACGCGCTTCACCTCGTAAAGGAGTTCCTCCATCAGCTTTGCTCGTTCGCTTGAAACCTCGGTTAGCTCATGTCTCCCGTTGCTCATCTGTTCCTCACTAAAATGGATTGGGTCCTGCGGCGTTCGCGGCTGTTTCGATCGGCACCGCGAACCCAATGCCGACAAAAAAAGCGTCTTCAGTTGGGTTGAGTATGGCTGTGACGATACCCACAACCTCGCCATCACGATTTACGAGGGGACCACCGGAGTTCCCGGGGTTGGCCGCTGCATCAAACTGAATGAGGTTGTCGAGTCTCGTCTGCCCACCGACGGCGAAATAGCTACGATTCAGACCCGAGACAATTCCCGAACTCACGGACGGGCCGATGCCAAAGGGATGGCCAACGGCGATAACCTGGTCTCCTGGTACGAGATCGGCAGACGATGCAAGCGTGGCGGCCGGTAGGCCCTCAGGCACGACCTCCGGTTGAAGGACGGCTAAATCATCCTCGGGTTGTGCGCCCGTAACTGATGCCTCCGTTTCGAAACCGTCGGCAAAAACGATGCCCACCCGCTCAGCGCCGGCAATAACGTGAAAGTTGGTGAGTATCGTACCGCCGGCATCAATGACCACGCCGGTGCCAACGCCTTGCTCGATCTCGATCGACTGTTCTGCACCGAGCCGCTGGACGCGGACGACGCTCCCTGCAATCTGGCGATAGGCGATGACGCTCGCGGGCTCTGCTGGTGGACGCTCGTCAAGGACGGTGTCCACCGTGGCAACGACATCCTCCGTCTGAAGTGGGGGCGCACCGCGAGTTGCCAGATCGTATGAAACGGTAACGAAAAGCGCTATCAAGAATCCGGCAGCGAGAAGCATGAGCTTCTCATGGCGGACGGCAAGAGTTCGCAGTGACTGCCAAGCGTGAACTATGGGCCGGTCCGGTCTGAGGCGGGACTGTGTCGAGGATGAGTCAAGTGGGAGGTAGGGTGACCCGGTTTCCCTCCCATGCGTCTGCGGGATTCGATTGCCTGATCGGACGTACAAACTCCGTTTGGATGCCATGTATGACCAAATTAATCATTTATTCCAAAAAAGCGGAGGAAAATCTGATAGAGCTTCACGAACTTTGGGCGGGCGGATTCTCTATGGCCACCCGCCGTCCTCAAACTCGTTACTCCGGAAAGAGCATCTCCTCCATGTAAAGCTCCTGAAAGCGTGGCTTCCCGCTTAGCTCCTCGTACGCGACGCTTTGTGCCAGCGATTCCGCTGCAGTGCGCGACTCCGCGTCAAGGAGAAGTCGGACCGCGCCGGCACCTGCAGCGTTGCCGACGGCGATTATCTGCTCCGGCGATACGCCGGGGATGATCCCGATTCGCACTGCGGCCTCTGGACGGACATAGGTCCCAAACCCTCCCGCGAGGTACACCGCCTCGAGCTGCTCCGCTCGAATCCCGGCGCGCTCGAGCAAGAAACGCACTCCCGCCGCGATGGCGCCTTTTGCCAACTGCAACTGCCGGACATCGGCCTGCGTGAGTATCAACCTGCTCCCGTCGGATCGCTCTGCGAATACAAACGCCGGCTCGCCTCGGTCTTCGATCACCCGGGGTGCATACCACGCTTTGATCTCCTCGCGTACGCCTTCCATGGCCATCCGACCGGTTTCGTCGATGCATCCGTCGTTTAGGAGCATGGAGACGAGATCAAGCAGACCCGTGCCGCAAATGGATGACGGTTCCTCGCCGGCGATGACTTCGATCGCGAGCGTTTCACCGTCGCGCCTGACGTGACTCACGGCTCCTGCAACCCCGCCGCTGCCGTGACGGATCGAGGCTCCTTCGAATGCCGGCCCTGCCGCGGTTGAGCAGGCGAACAAACCGTCTCGCCCCCCGAGCACGATTTCGCCATTGGTGCCGATGTCAATCAAGAGCGAGAAACCGGCTCGATCGTGCATTCCCGTGGAAATGAGATCGGCGACGATATCCGCACCGACGTAGGCCGAGACTCCGGGCGGAAGATAGAGGAGCGCGCCGGGCGCGAGATCGAGACCGACGTCGGTCGGCTCGACGGTAACAGCTTCGGTGAGAATAGGGGTGAATGGTGTTCTGCTCATCGAGGACGGATCGATGCCGAGTACGAGGTGAAGCATGGTGGTGTTGCCGACGATGCATGCGTCTACGAGCTGACTCGTCTCCACCCCCGACACCGCGCACATCGAAGAGGCCATCCGTTTGAGCTGCGTGCGGATTGCCTTGTCCAGGGGCGCTCCTTTGTTAAAAGCCGTGATGCGGCTAATCACATCTGCGCCGAAGGAGCCTTGGGCATTTGGTTCGGACGTCGCGGTTACCACCTTTCCCGAGGTGCTTTCGAGGAGGTAGCCGGCTACGGTGGTCGTGCCAATGTCAAAGCCCAGTCCGTAGCTTTTCGTGGAAGTGTTTTGTGAGGTCAGAACAACTCGCGAGGGGCTGAGTGCCGAGTTCACGACGGCGAGGAACTCACGTCCGTCGAGATAGGGCACGAGCGGCATAAGTGTTGACGGTGATACCGCGACGTGGCTGTCGAGCGCGTCGCGAAGGCGCTGTGCAAGGCTCCGCTGATCGTCAAGCGAAGGTTTGCCCAGTGAAATAACGTGGCGATCGATGACCGACCGTTTGACGGCGGCGACCGACACGTCACCACCTTTCGCATCGCTTCCTGCGGTCGCCGGCGGGACGGCCTCGCCGGGAAGCGTGACGGTGATATCCCCCTCGGGAACGCAGCGACAGGCAAGTCGGGTGCCTGGTTCGTCACCGAGGAGCTTGCGTTCCTGTTCATCGGGCGGTCCGGCGAGTTCATGCGGAGAAACCACGACCCGACACTTTCCGCACACGCCTGCTCCGCCGCAGGGAGCGGGAAGATGCCAACCGGCGCGTTGCAGGGCGGCGAGTATGGTAGCTCCGGGAGTTGCGTCCGTTACTGCGGTCGAGGACGGTGAGACAATGGTCAGTCGAGGCATGCCCTATAGTAGCGTAGCGGGACGCTTGAAGCTACCTCTCATTCGGCCGGCGGTTTGCGAAAGGCACGTGGCGGTTCAACTGATCGATGTGAGCTTGTTCGTAGCTGTTGAGTCGGTCGATGTTCGAATCCATTACGATCTGCATTCGCTGGTCTACGAAGTGGTGCAGACTGTCTATGGCAACGGCTTGAAAGCCCCGGCGGACTTTGTGGCTGCTCCCCATACCCGGATCGAAGCGCTTGACCCCATGCTCGATCCCCCAACGGATAGGCTCGTAGTAGCAAAGGTTGAAGTGCAGATTGTCTACGAACCGTTCGGCCCCCCAGTAGCGTCCGATGAGCCTATCGGGCTTGTAGAGCAACATCGACATGCCAATCGGGCTCTCTTAGCGTTGCTCAAACGCTGCCGAATAGACGACGCGGTGACCGGGGCCGTCCTTGATCATCTCAAAGAAGTCAGGCGTCAAGTAGCGAGCCGCCCACATCCCAAACTGGTCGTTTGTGTTGGAGTAGTATCGGAACATGGATCTTGCAAAAGATGCGGGAGCTTCCGACGCAAATATCGTCTCGAGTCGGATGCCCTGATCCTCCATGCTTCGGCGTTCACGCTTGATGTTTCGGCGTTGGTTTTTCTTGAAGACGGCGAGGTAGTCATCGAAGGTCGTGAAGCTCTCATTCTCCCAGCGAAAGTGCTGGTGTTGCCATGGTGTGAAGGTAAGCTCGGACGCATTCCGGACCGCTCGCTCAAAGTCGGGTTCGGGCCAGAGAATGCTAAAGCTCTGCAGTTGGTTTGCCCGTACGAATCGGTCGATTTCCTCGAGCATCGAACGAAGCACGTTCTGAACATCGGCCTTTTGATCTATCAAGAATCGATATCCGATGGCGGGGGTCAGAGGGCTCATCGCAACGAGCTTTGGATAGTACGATGCCCCGAGCTGTTGGGCCACCTCTGCCCAGGCGTAGTCGAAGACGAACTCGCCAACGCTGTGTGTCTTGACATAAAGTGGAGCAGCCCCGACGAGGGTGCCATTCTCGTAGTAGAGCAGATGCTGCGGGATCCAACCCTCGCGTTCGGTTACGCTTCCGGATTCCTCGAGTATCGAGAGCCACTCCCAGTCCATGAGCGGAGACTCGTACTGGTTCGCGAGGCGGTTCCACCTCGAGCGATCAACTTCACACATGCCGTCTATCCACTGTGCGCCGTGGGGCTCATTCATCGTGGCAGAAGATACTACTGGTATCATGCGGGGCCAAACGCGTTGGGACCTCGTGGCGATATCGCCGCACTCAATTGCCTGTTGCGGGGAGTCTCCGCTATAATCGGCAACCAGTGAAAGTACGTACTGAAGAAATCCTATCACCGGCATTGCGGAACGACCTGTATGAACTCCTTTCGGCTTCGTTTAATCCCGATGGCATCGATGAGCTTGGGCATTTGCTCTTTCGAAACTATAGCGGCCACGAGCTCATTGGGGCGGACAAGCACGTGACGCTCTCGCGTGCCCGTGCGGCGAAGGCACTCGTCGATCACGCCGAGGACCGAGGCAAAGTAAGCGATCTCGTGCAGCTCTTAGCGGAACTCGACGGAAGCCAGTTCATGGGGCGGACACTCACGATCGATGGAATTGAAGTGTTCTTTAATGCGCTTGCTCGGATAGGGATCGTCTACGACCCTGTCCATCGCAAGCTCTATCACACAAAAGAAGACATCTCCGAAATGCGGAACTGGGGCAATCTTCGCGACGGTAAGACCTACGAGATCGCAGCGATGAGCGTCGACATCGTTGGCAACTCTCAGATCGTTCGCGAGTACGGCACAAAAAGGGCAGAGGAACTCTCGTACTCGCTGCTTCGGTTCTTGCAGCATAAGCTCGATGACTACGACGGTAGAATCTGGAGCTGGGCCGGCGACGGGGGAATTCTCGCCTTTGCGCTCGAAGGTTGCGTGAATCGAGCCGTTATGTGTGGCGTTGACATTCAGCGCTCGCTACCGCTCTTTTGTCTCTCTCCCGAGTTCCCGATTGATCGCAATATCTCGTTGCGAATCGGGATTGACGCGGGCGCAGTCAAGTTCACCACGGAGACCGGACGCATTGTGTCAGACGTCATGAACTACGCCGCGCATCTCGAAAAGGGTGCCACCGAGGCCGGATGCGTCTCGGCCTCGATACGAGTTGCAAACGAGTGCGACGCCAAACTGCTCCGACTCTTCACGCCGAATGGAATGTTTGAGGGCACGGAATGCCTGACCACACCAGCGCTCGACGGGCTCTTTCAGGAGCGTGACGGTGTCCAGGAGCCGATAGGAACCAGCGGTCAGGCGGGATAATCCGACCAGCTTGAGATCGTGGAACACGTCCCTATTCGTCAGGCCACGTGTCTTCTTCTTCGGGATCGATGACCTTGAACTCACGAACGACCGGCTTCTTCTTCCGATTTGGTTCTTTGATCTCTTCGATGAGTTTGACTGCTTGAAACGGAATCATCAGGTGATCGGCATTTCCGAAGGTGCGGCGTACCTCATCTTCGGACGGGTCAATGATGAGGCTCTCGCCCTCGGGAAAGATAATGCCGGTGATGGAGACGAAGTAGGGATGCGTGAGATCGAGGGTGCTCGCCCGCAGCGTTAGGTCACGGTCGTTCCAGGTAAAGTGAACTCGATACAGCGACATGATTACTCCCGAATCAGGGCGATTTGGACGTCACAGACATTCGTCTTTGTTGGTCCGGTTTTGAGCAGTCCGTTGATTGCATCAAAGAAGGTGTATGAATCGTTGCGTTCGAGAAAGGCCGAGGCGTTGAGATTGCGATCCTCAGCGAAGCGGGCAAGCTCGGAGGTAGCGAAGGCGCCGGCAGCGTCGGTCGGTCCGTCTGTCCCATCAGTCCCTGCCGACAAAAACGAGCCTCCCGCGAAGAGCCCCGGCGTAGCTGACATCTCGCGGAGCAGTGCAAGCGCTAACTCCGTGTTTCTTCCGCCCCTGCCGGTGCCCCGAAGCGTAACTGTCGTTTCTCCTCCAAACAGGAGGCAGACCGGAGGCGCGAGCGGTAAGTGATGAAGGCGGACCTCTTTCATGATCGAGGCAATAAAGAGCGCGGCTTCTCGAGCCTCGCCGGTAAGCTGAGAGGTGAGAATGATCGGCTCGTATCCGAGCTCCACCGCACGAGCCTCCGCGGCTCGGAGCGCGAGATAGTTTGATCCCAAGAGAATATTTCGCGTCTTTGCAAAAATCGGATTGTCCGGCTTTGGAGTCTCCGGCACGTCGCCGCGGCATCCGATCTCGATCACGCGGCGGATCGAATCGGGCGCACTCTTGTCGAGTCCGTAACGCTCGAGAATGGTCCTCGAGGTTGCGAAGCTCGTAGGGTCGGCAACCGTGAGGCCTGAGGCAATCGAGTGTAGATTGTCTCCGACCACGTCGGAGAGGATGAGGTTCACCGAATGGGCCGGCGCGGTTGCTTCGGCGAGTCTGCCCCCCTTGATCTGAGAGAGGTGCTTTCTGATGCAGTTCACCTCGTGAATCGAGGCTCCACTGGCGAGCAACTGTTCGGTGAGCGATTGTAGTTCCTCGAGGGTTACATCGGTGCGTTCGCCATCGGCCTCGACTGACACGAGCGCCTCGAGAAGCGCGGATCCGCCGCCGGAGATCACGTTGAGAAAGAGCGTGTTTCCATCGGCTTCTCTCGCGAGTTCGAGAGCGCGACGCCCGGCGCGAAGGCTCGTTGCGTCGGGCACAGGGTGTCCTGCCTCGAGTAGTACGATGCGCTTTAGAGGCACGCCGTGTCCGCGCTTGACGCTTACCACACCCTCGGCAATTCGGTCTCCAAGGAGCTCTTCGAGCGCGCGCGCCATCGGTGCCGCGGCTTTCCCGGCGCCGATTACGACCACTCGACTAAAGGTCGATAGGTCGATCTCTTCGGCGACGTCGGGCGTGATGATGTGGAGCGTATTGCCTTCGAGCGTCAGGGACTCGCGAACCATCCTGTACGGGTCGACTCGCTTCACTGCCGCCTCGAAAATTTCTCGTAGGTGGGACTGTTCTTCGTACGACACTACAGTTCCTTTGCGTGGATGTATGAGCCGCTCTGGATATCAGTGCGGTCGATGAGTGAAAGAATCTTTTGCGCCGCGCTTCGTGGGTCGATCAGCGATCCGTCGCGCTTCCAGGCACGGTAGGTCTCGCGATCGGGCAGCGCGTGCTCGTCCGCGTTTCGAAGCTGGTCTTGCATACTCGTGTCGACGGTGCCGGGCGAGACGGCAAAGAACCTGATCGACTCATGTATGTTGTCTGAAAGCGTTTGACGCTGTTCCTGCTCGACAGCCGCGGCCTTCGTGAACATGTTGAGTCCCGCCTTTGTCGTGCTGTACGTAGAAAGCCCCGCCATTGCTCTACTCCCGGCTCCCGAACTGATGTTGATAACCGTGCGCGGACAGTCTGCATTCGCAAAGCTTGCGACAAAGGCGTGGGTCAGAACTATCGGAGCGGTGAGATTCACCCGAATCGCGCGATCGATCTCCACGGAACTTCCCGATCCCACAAGGCCCATGGGACTCAGGATACCCGCATTGTTGATCAGGGTTATGCCCTCACTTCCTGAGGATACGACCTGGTCGGCGATCGAGGCCATAAACGGCTCGATGCACTGCGGTACCGAGAGATCGGCCTCGATCCAGTGTAAGGTCGATGACGCCTCCTCAGCACGGGAGAAGAGTTCCTGCTCAACACTGCGGGCAACGCAGAAGAGTGTGTTGGCGGGTTGGAGGAGCAACTCTACAATTGCCCGACCGAGTCCACGCGAGGCTCCGGTAACGATTACGTGCTTCACGCATCCACCTCATCAGAGCGTCGCAGGTCAACCACATTTTCGATGTGTAGTGTCTGAGGGAACATGTCAACAGGTTGAATCCGTTGGATCGCGTAATGTTTGCATAGTCGCTCGAGATCCCGTGCCTGAGTCGACGGCTTGCAACTGACGTAGAGGATCTGGCGTGGAGCGAGGCGAATCAGTTCAGTGAGAACGTCGGGATGAACGCCTGCGCGTGGCGGGTCGAGCACTACGACGTCGGGCTTTGGCAAACTCGTCAACGCCTCGAGATTCTTTATCAACTCTCGTACGTCTCCCGCGTGAAAGCCGCAGTTCGAGAATCCGTTAGCCGCCGCATTCTCGCGGGCGCAATCAACTGCCTCGGCAACGTATTCGATCCCGGTTACACGCTCGCAGCGGTCGGCCAAGAACAAGCCGATGCTGCCGATGCCGCAGTAGAGGTCGAGTAGGTGATGCACCGAGTCGGTTGATAACCACGCTCGGACAACTCCGTAAAGCCGTTCCGCCTGCGCGGAGTTCGTCTGATAAAAGCTCTTTGGGTGAATAATCAAGTTTAGATGTCCGCAACGCTCGGTCATCGTCTTTGTCCCAGCTACATGCAGCGCCGCGTGTGGTCCGATGTCGTCGTTTCGGGTGTCATTAACAATGTAGTGAGCTGATGTTATCTCAGGCACGGTCTCGATGAGTCTGCCGAGGAACGAGGCTGCAATATCCGGTCGGTCTTCGCCGATAACAAGAATCACCATGACCTCGCCGTCGCGGGTGGTTCTGATAATGATGCTTCGAAGGAGCCCCTCGTGCTCGCGTGGATTATGAAAACTCCACCCGTTCTCGAGTGCAATCTCGCGCGCGGCTGTCCGGATCTTATTTGACGGGTCGGCCTGCAGGTAACAGGTTTGCACATCGATCACTCGATCAAAGCGGCCGCGTACGTGAAAACCGAGGGCGCGTCGATCGCCGATCTCTCCGCTATCTGCGATCTCCTGCTCTTCAAGCCATCTGGTCGGAGAAAACGTGAACTCGAGTTTGTTTCGGTAGAATCGGTCGCGCTCGCAGCCAATGATGGGAAGCGGCTCCGGGTCGGTTACGCCCCCAATCCGCTGCAGAATCTCCCTTGCGAACTGGTGCTTGTAGTGCAACTGCCGCTCGTAGGAGAGGTACTGCCAGGTGCACCCACCGCAACTTGCGAAGTGCTCACAGAACGGCTCAATCCGCTCGGGGCTGCGCTTGTGCATTGCCGTAGCAATGCCAAACGCATGATCGCGCTTTTTGCGCGTGATCTGTATGTCGACCTCTTCTCCGGGAAGAACGCCTTCCACAAAGACCACGCGCCCCTCCGGCCGTGCGATCCCGTGACCATGGAACTCGAGTGCATCGATCGTTTGATTCTCGTAGCTCTTTTTCCGTGCCACTATGATTTTTCGCCTTTGCCTTCGCTCTCGTTCGCAAACGCGGGAATGACCGCTTCCTCCGGTGCTATCTCACCGTTGGCCAGTTGCGTAAGGAGGCGGATTTCGTCGCGCCAGAGTTCGGGCCGTGTTGTCTCGAGGATGAATGGTACATCCGAGAGCCGAGAGTCTTGCACCCATGCCGCGAGGCCGGTGATGCCGATCTTCCCGGCGCCGATGCATTCGTGGCGGTCTCGGCGGCTGCCGCACTCGGTCATCGAATCGTTGAGATGGACGCCTACGAGGTGCCTCAACCCAACGGTCGCATCAAACTGCTCGATCGTTCTCTGATACCCTTCTACCGTGTCGAGCTCGTATCCTGCCGCAAACATGTGGCAGGTGTCAACGCACGTCTTCAGGCGTTTTGGCGCCTTCGCCTCATCGATGATCGCGCTCAGGTGTTCGAACCTGTATCCGACGTGGGCTCCCTGTCCCGCGGTGCTCTCGAGTACGAGTACCGCGTGCTGCGTCTCTTCGAGGACTCGCGTGCAAGCCTCTGCGATCGCAGTGATGGTCTCAGACTCGCTGATGCTCCCGAGGCCGCTTCCCGGATGAAAGTTGACATTTCGAAGCCCCAACTGCTCGGCGCGGCGGCACTCGTCGATCAGGGCTGCGATTGACTTCTCACGCTTCTCCGGGTCGGGATTTGCCACGTTAATGAGGTAACTCGCATGAATCACGACGTGTTTTTCGGCAATCTCGGCCGCAGTGAGATTCCGCTTGAAGCTCTCGATCTCTTCATCGAGAGGCGGTTTTGCGTTCCACTGTCGCTGATTCTTGGTAAACATTCCAAGCGCGGTCGCGTTGAGTTCTTGCGCTCGTTCTGGGGCGGTTTGAGGGCCGCCTGAGATGCTCACATGGGCTCCGATTTTGGCCATTCGGTTATGCTCCTTCTTCAAAACGGCGTTCGACTGCCTCGACACGGGTGATGCTTGCGCGCAGCCACTCGAGGTAGAGCGTGTCCTGCTCCTCTCGTGTCAGATGGTAGTCGATCTCGCGCGTCGGCTCACGGAGCAAGGTTGTGAGGTGGAAGAGGATAATCGCGGCGCTCACCGAAATATTGAAACTCTCCACGAATCCGTACATCGGGATGGCCAGATGTTCATCGGCGAGTTCGAGCGCCGATTCGGAGAGGCCGTGCATCTCGGTCCCAAACAGAAGTGCTACCGGTCCCTCCTCGAGTGAGAACGCAGGCAGAGGTGTTTCGTTGGTGTGGGGCGTTGTGGCGACGACACGGTAGCCCGCGTTCCGCAGGTGATCGATCGCGCTCCTGGTGTTCTCGTTCTGCTCGTTGTGTCGTTTGAGCGAGAGCCACTGCGCCGTTCCTAGTTCCACTCCGGGATTGAGTCGATATTTGTTTGAGTTTTCGATGATGTGAACGTCCTGAACGCCGAAACAATCACACGTGCGGAGAACCGCGCTCGCGTTGTGAGGCTGAAATATATCCTCGACGGCCACGGTGATGTACCGGGTGCGTTCCTCGAGAACCTTCTTCATCTTATTCCTGCGGTTTTCGGTGACGTACTGCTCGAGGTACCGAACCCGCGCTTCTCTACTCTGATCCATGTGGCCACGTGTATAGGCGGCACGCTCCCGGAGGAAGCGGGCCGAGCACAAAACGTACCGCCTTGCTCCCGGGTAGGACAACCGAGTCGACTACGCTCTCGGCGCGGTCGGTCGCGAATGCGAGCGTGGGAAGCGTCGAGATGCGGGGCGGCGGAGGTAGAATCAGGCGAGGCGAGAGGTGCTCGGTGTCGGTGTTTGCCACGCACAGAAGGGAGGCGGTCTCGACATCGGGCTCGCGGCCGAGCCACCAGGCAAGTACCTTGTTATTGCCCTTAGCGTCGGGCGGAAGGAGCCAATGCACCGAACTCGCTCTGCATGAGGCCAGGTTCTCGTCCGCAATACGTCTGATTCTTTGCAACTTTTCGAATAGATCGAGGTTCTCACCGAACCGGTACGGGCCGTTCGTCGCCTTTGCGCCGCGCTCCTCGTGAAACACGTAGAGCTTTGTGTAGTACTCATTGGCAGCCGGCTTCTCGTGCCCATCACGCAGCTCGAAGCCCAAGGCGGTGTAGCTCGGCATGTCCGTCAAGAAGTAGGCGCAGAATGCTCGAAGCTCATTGCCACGCAGGTAGAATGAGTCAAACCGTGGGTCGTCTTTGTCGCCGGTCATGACGGTGAAGCACGGTGTGACGCTGCGCGTCTCGGCGATGTCTCGATAGCGTCGAAGTCGTTGCAGAAACGCCTCTTCATGAATCGGTACCGACTGCAGGTCCCCGAGTGTGGCTTCTGCGTCACTTGCCTCGAGGTGATCAACCTCATCGCCGTAGGCCATCGTTCCCGGCGGGGCAAGGAAGCTTTCAGCAAAGTAGGCGAACCCTGGAGTCTCGCGCCCGACGTAGCGCTTTACATAGCCGAGCGGGTCGTAGTAGTCGTCAACGCGTCGCGGAACGCCCTCCGGCCGCATTTGAACGTGCGACATGTCGCCACGCATGAAGTCAAATCCATAGGCCGTCGCGAACTCAGCGATGTGACCGGCCAGGTAGGAGAAGACCTCGTGTCGAGGACGCGAGAAATCAATCTGCCACGTACGATTGTTGTCCTTGCGCTCGAAGAACGCATAGCGGGTAAGGGGACCAAATGCGCGCGAGGCGGGCTGCGGGTCGAGAAATGCGTAGTCGTACCAGGCGCGCCCCTTGTCGTCGACGGTCTTTTTGTCCGGGTCAACACGAAGCCCGCGATACGGTGGTCCCATTGTCGCCGGCGTGGTCTCGAGCCCTCGTTCGTAGAGGCGATCGATGATCTGCTCGCGACGGGCATTGCGACCCTCACGGTCTTCGGGCGAACCAAAGAGGAGTCTCGTTCGTCGTGTCTCACTCACGGACGCGGAGAAGAGTTCCTCGGGGCAGAGCAGCGGCTCGGGCAACGCGGGTCCCTCCTCCCGCAGATACTCGACCAGGAGGCTCTCCACCTCTTCGGAGAGAATGGAGCGGTGGTCGACAAGTGAAGCCCCCTCGCGTCTGAGCCACTCGAAGTAGCTCGGGTTGGCAAGAACGATCTCACTGAAGCGGTCGGTGTGAGGAACCACGTCAATGCCGACACTCCGCCCATCGAGGTGGAGAAGGGCAACGACCGCTCGGAGTTGCCGGCCGACGTCGGCGAGCGCTGGGTGCGCGGCGTAGAGATCATAATCAAAGAATTCGTCGTTGAGCTGCCAGCTCGCCATTCCGTAGAGACTCGCAACCACGCCCGGCTCCCAGACCGGCAGGAGATGAATCGCATCCACCGCTCGGGGAAGGGTGAGCGAGTAGTTCACAACGTGCCAGAGGGAGCCGATCGTCCGAACGTTGATGCCGACGATATTGGCGCGCCGGATCCAGGTCGTGTCGGAGTGTCTCAGATTCCCGAGATTGGATGGCTCGTTGCGAGTGCCTGCGAGAATCTCATCGACGTCGCCGACCGCGTCCGATGGAAGTCGGTTCTTGAGTTCGCTCACCACCTCGGCAACCGAGAGCCCGATCGCCTCGGGCGGCGTCATGCCGAGTGCGGCGCGATCGCTCGTCGATGCTGCTCGGCCGGCCTTGCGGTCCTCGTTCACGACGAGACAAACTCCACGTCGAAATCGGCGCTAATAATGATATCGGCCTTTGCCTTGTGCGGAGCGATGATCGCATGCTCCTTCTCGAGTACTGATTCTATAAACGGCTCGATCGGCTCGCGCGCGCGTTTCTTTCTACTCTCGAGCGTTTGCAGACGATTCCGATCGATAAAAATCCTCACATCGGCCTCGCTCAAGAGCGTCGTGTAGGTGCCCTCGGCAATGACGACCTCGGCACGCGAGAGATCTACGGTCTCCTCCTCGATTGCATCGGCCTCATAGTTCACGAGCGGCTTGTCGAGCGAAGCCACACGCTGCTTTGACGCTCGTAGGTGTGCGTTGAGCAAATCGAGTCGTACTTCGTCGACTCCAACCCAACTCGGATCTTGGCGTCGCTTGCGATCGTTCGACTTTGGTGGGAGCTTGAAATAGTCGTCTTGCTGGAAGACCACCGAGTGATGCCCACGTTGGCCGAACTCTTCTGCAAGCGCGTGCCCGGTCTCCGATTTGCCGCTCCCACTCTCACCGGCGACGGTGATAATGAGCGGGTCGCCGATCTCGGCAAAGCGGTTCATCAGATGATCTGCGATTTGCTTTGCCGCCCTCCGGTGTTGCTCTTCGATAGTAATCACGTCGCCTTTCATTATCTCTATGATAGTCGAGGAGTCCGCCGCTGGGTAGGGTTGTTGCGCGCTCTTGGTCATCGGCTACATCCTCGGGAAGCTCGCGGCAAACTCAAGAAACTCGGTGGGCAATTGTACTCATCACGTTGATTCAGATTGCGATGTCGTTTGGGTTCGTTGCCGTTGCGCTCTGGTTGTTACAGATGCCCCTCCCGATTGCGCTCACGATGGGTGCAATCGCAAGTGCGACAGCTCCAGCCGCGACGGTCGCGATTGTGCAAAGCCTGCGGGCTCCCGTTCGTCGGCGCTGGGGTCCCCGACGGCGCCCTTTGGGCTGCTGCTGATCACCACCGCGGCCTTCCTTCACAGGAAGTATGCGCGAGAACAAGCATAAGAACATGACGATCCTCGACGTTCCCTGTTTCAAGGGCAGCGTGCAAATGCTCTAGGCGAGTCCAACCTGCTTTCGAATTTCCCAGTGAAGCTCCTCCGCCGCTACGAAGTGAGGCACGGCGTAGCGGATGAGCTCCGAGAGTCTCCGCTTGTAGGTAAGGTAGGCGTCGAGGTCGATTGTGCCGCGAAAGAGCATGAGCTCGAGGATCGTGCGAACCGTGAGCACTTGTAGACGCTGTTCAGAGGCCCGTTCGAGAAGCTTGAAGTCGTCTGAGATAACCGGCGCCTTGTTCTGAAGAGCCGCGACTACGACTTGCGCGTCAACCGTGTAGACGCCGTAGATATCTCTGCTCGACTCCATGGTGTCGACGTTGGCAAAGCCCTCTTCAGGTGTGAGTGACCCTTGAAGCTCGTCGGCCACGCCCGGTGGCGTGATGAGTTTGAGTGTCTTGGTCATGGGCAAAACAAACCCCGCCTTCTGGGCAAAGATGAGAGACGAAGTATCGGCGACCGCTTTGGTTACCTTCTCAATCGCTTCAAGCGAAACCTGGCTCAGAGCGTCCATAATTGGACACAAGGTAACGATATTTTGAGACCGGGTCAGAAATTTCGTGTCTTCACGATCTCGTGAATCTCTTGCTCAGTGTAGGTGTATGTGCTGTTACAGTTGTGACAGGTGATCTTGAGCGGGAAGGGTCCGTTCTCTTCTATGTCCCTGAGTTCCGCACCAGGCAGCGTTGCCAGGTAGCGGGCGTAATGCTCCTTGCTACAGTGGCACGCGAACTCGATTGTCCGGCTGCCGATAACATCAGGATCGAACCCACGGAAGTGCTGATGAACGATGTGAGATGGCGTGTCCCCAGCTGCAAAGAGCGATCCCAACGAGGGCAGTTGGCGAACCGCCTGCTCGAGTTCTGCACCGGCGGCGCCGTCGGAGCCGGGAAGCGCCTGAATGAACAGGCCTCCAGCGCCGCTGACCCTCCCATCTCGGTCGAACTGGATACTCAGGCTAATGGCGGTCGGCAGTTGCTCGGAGACTACGAAGTAGTTTGCAAGGTCCTTTGCCAGATTTCCGTGCATGAGTTCGACCCTACCGGTGAAAGGCTGCTTGGCTCGCTCGAGATGTCGTGACACGCTCAGCGTTCCCTTCTGAATGTAGGGCGCGAGGTCGAAGCTTTCGACCGGGCCGTCGACCGGAAAATGGTCCGTACGCAGATAGCCGCGAATCTCGCCCATTGCGTTGGAGTCTACCGAGAAGCCTCGAGCGGGTCCCTCACATTCGAGGGTGAGCGAGATACGGTCGCGCCCCTTTACGAGCGATGTCAAAAGGCCGGCCGCGATGTATGCGTGTCCAAGGAGAAGTGTTTCGAGAATACCGAGCCCGTGATTCTCGCGCATCTGATTCACCAGACGGGTTCCGTGGAGCAGGGCACCACGGTAGTTCGAGTCGGCGATCAGAAAAATGTCCATTCCGTCTTCTGCGATCGAAGAGAACAACTCCTGCAGTACTGTGTCTTTGATGGGGGCCAGCTTCATGCTCTGTGAATATCTGATAGCACCCTGGTCAGGTCAAGGGTGGTCGGCTCGCAGAATCACCGGTCCGTTCGGCCTCTCGTGCGAGACTCGTTCTTCGAGCGTTACGCGAAACGTGCCGCCCCGCGGCGTCTCGGAAACGCGCACCGCCGCGCTTCCTTCGCGCCGTACCCCGAAGTGTCCGAGCGCTCGAACGCCCGTCTCGTTTTCGTGCCAGAGGACGTAGCGAAAACCCGAAGCAGGTTCAGGTAACCCCTGGACGAACGCGAGAAGCCGATCCGCGTCCCGGAGCACAACGCCTTCCGCAGCGGGGGCGGCTGTCGTCGGTAGCAGCCGCGTCATCACCTGGGGCTGAAACGTCGGCCGCACGTCCGCGACAATCAACCAGATCAGGAGAATCACGAGTAGCGCACTGCCTGCGACCATCAGCAGGGCAGCAGGCGTAGGAAGCTGCCGTCTCGTGGCGGGGACGGGAGGCTCGCCCGGCCACGGGCGTTCCGGTGGTTTTGCTCGAAGAAGGTAGGCGAGCGGGAGAAGCTGCTTGAGCTCGCTCTCGGAGGGCTGATCTCGATCTGGCGTCACGGTATGTCCTGTTCGGATGGAAGGTTGGGCTCAAGTGCCCCGGGCTCTCGGTTTGGCGTCGGCGCCGCGGTTTCCAAGTTGCCCGAGAGATTGACCACGGCAGTTCGAAGGAGATCGGCCCGGAACGGTTGGCCGCAGAGGGCGCGCCACGCCGCCTGCCGCTCTTCAGCTCGTAAGCCCAACCAGCGTGCCAAGTACGCGTTCAGCGCGGGGTCGGTAACGCGTGTCGCCTCCACTAGTGACGGGCTGGGTGCCGGCGCTGTCGCCGAGTGGGACGACGTCAAGGCAATGGCTCGTTGACGCACTTCGATCAAAAACGCCGCGGCGTTTCTACTGCCTCGGCATTGACGGACGATCCGACGAGCCGCCGAACATCGGCCGGTTATCGCGTGCGCGAGGTTCGTTGCGGCGCGGAGATCATGCTTGCTTGGCCGATAGCTCGTGCTATGTTCCATTGGCTTCACGGGAAATCTACCACACTTGATACGACCTAGTCTTTCAGGCGAGAGAAGCTCGCCGTTTCCGTAGTGATGCTCGTATTATTGGAGTGGGAAGCATATGGCAGAACAGAACGAAACCATTGTGTTGGGCGGCGGATGTTTTTGGTGCATCGAAGCGGTGTATAAGCGGCAGAAAGGGGTAGTTTCGGCAACCTCCGGGTATGCCGGCGGAACGAGTGCGAATCCGACCTACGAGGCGGTGTGTAGCGGAGAGACCGGGCACGCCGAGGTAGTCAAAGTCGACTATAATCCAGCGGAGGTCTCACTCGAGGAGATTCTTCGGCTCTTTTTTAACGCACACGATCCGACGACACTCAATCGGCAGGGACACGACGTTGGAACTCAATACCGTTCGGCGATCTACTACACAGATGAGCAGCAACGTGCGGTTATTGAGCGCGTCCGAGACGAGGTTGCCGCAACGCTCACCAAGCCGGTTGTTACCGAGGTGGCGCCCCTCGACGTCTTCTACGAGGCCGAGGCGTACCACCAAGACTACTTCGATACCAATCCAAACGCCGGATACTGTCGCGCCGTGATCGCCCCGAAGATCAACAAGCTCGATATCCCCAAGATGCGGCTCTTATGAAGCGCTATTGCTGCTCCGCCCGGCGCTTTTCCTCGGGTGAAACCTTGATCTGTGGTATGTCGGTGATTCCGGTCACCGTAACGTCGGTCGAGCGAGCGCAGTAGCGGCACGCATTCTCGATTACCCGCAGCACCTCCTTTTGGTGGTAGATCGGGTACGTCTCGTGGCCGGGACGGAAGTAGAACACTTTCCCATAACCACGCTTCCAGAGCATGCCGCTTCGAAACACCTCTCCGCCGGGAAACCAACTCACAAAGACAAGCTCGTCAGGGGTTGGGACATCAAAGAACTCCCCGTACATCTCGGCCTTGGGTACTTCGAAGTAGCGATCGATCCCCGCAGCGATTGGGTGGGTTGGATCGGTGACCCAGAGCCGTTCGTGCCCGTCATCTACGCGCCACGACAGCCCGCAACTCGTACCGAGCACGCGCTTGAGTGGTTTCGAAAAGTGGGCGGAGTGGAGCGCGATGAACCCCATGCCAGCGAGTATCGCCTTGTGCACACGCTCAGTCGTTTCGTCGGAGACCTCCCCGTGAGCCATATGCCCCCACCAGAGCAGAACATCGGTGTCATCGAGGACGCTCTCTGGTAGGCCCTGCTCAGGATCATCAAGCGTCGCGGTACGTACCGTAGCTCCGTCGATCGTTTCAAGGTGCTCTGCGAGCGCCCCGTGGATCCCGCGAGGATAAATCGCCCTGATCTGTTCGTTCTTCTGTTCGTGTCGAAACTCATTCCATACCGTGATCTTCATTCCGCCTCCGATTTGTTTCCGGCGAGAATACCCGCTCCCCTTCTCGAGTTCAAGAGCGCGTGCTACGATGCGCACATGGCGAAACTGCTATTGGGACTCGGAGAGCTCGACGAAGGGCGCGTAAAGGAACTGCTCGACGCCGCTCGTGGGCTCGAGGTCGTCTGTACCGAAGACAAGGAACAGATGGTCAACAACGCCGACGAGGTGGAAGTGGCCGCGAGAGTTCCCGCCTCTGTTATTTCGAGTTTGCCAAATCTGAAGTGGTATCACAACTGGTTTGCCGGCGTCGAACACCTCGTAGACAAGGAGCCTTTCGCTTCCGGACAAGCAGTCTTGACAAACGCCTCCGGCACTCACGCCGAGCCTATGGCAGAACAGTTTTTTGCGATGTTGCTTGCGTATTCGAGAAACCTGCCCGCATTCGTGCGTGCCCAACAACGACGCGAATGGCTTCACGGATCTATGGAAGATGTGTTCGAGCTCGACGGAAAACGACTGCTGATCGTTGGTTTCGGCGCGATCGGGAGTCGTATCGCAGAGCTTGGGAGTGCATTTGGGATGGACGTGGTCGGGGTTCGACGAAGTCCCGACCAATCTGATCGGGTGCCCACCGTGACACCGGAGGCGCTTTTCGATGAGTTGGCCAAGGCTGATGTTGTTGTGAACGTCGCGCCACTGACCCCGGCGACTGAACGCCTCTTCGATCGCCGGGCGTTTGAGCGCATGAAGGAGGGCTGCATCTTTAGCAACTTCGGTCGGGGAAAGAGCGTCGATCAAGATGCACTGATTGAGGCCTTGAGCAATAATCAAATTGCCGCTGCCCTGCTCGACGTGACAGAGCCGGAACCGCTGCCTGCCGACTCACCGCTGTGGGAAATGCAAAACGTCTTGATCTGCCCTCACACCGGGGGATGGACGCCACGGTATCTCGAAAGAACGTGGCCGATCTTTATCGAAAACGTGCGTCGCTACGTTGACGGTTCTCCGCTCACAAATCGTATCGATATCGCGGCGAAGTACTAATCGGGTATCTATCTAATTGGCGAGCTGGATCGATCCTATAGAGGATTCGAGCTTCACGCCTTCTGCCTCATAGGCTTGCAAGGGGATCGAGTAGTCTAGCTGGCCAACACGATCCTTAGAGCCGACTAAAACGAGCGTGAAGTTTACGCGCTCTGCTCTCAGAAAGCGAAACTGATTGATCTCGACACCGTCAACGCGGAAGGCGGCAAACGAGGCAACCTCGTCGTCCTCTTCGTCGACCTGCGCGGCGAGCGCCTCAACGTAGGCTTCTGCCCGCTCGAGCGGACCATCGGCGTCTTGAACGAGCGACACGGTAAAGAAACTCAGCGACTCTGGATCAACAAACGCGTCTTGCAACCCCAGGCGAAAGTCGCTCTCGAGTTGCCGATCGAGCAGTGACTGTCCGACCGCGTCGCGTTGTTCCGCCGGGAGGCGGGTCCATTCAGCCGGGGGACGTACCCGCAGTCCGATTTCTTCACTGTGATACGGATCTCCGACGAGAGACGGATCCACAGAAAAGACAACGTCTTCTGCCCGCTCGTCAGGTGACGCGCTGCGCTCAGATGCGTTACAGGACAAAAGCACAAGTGCGATAAACGAAATGATGATAAAACGAGGGTTACGGAGCATAGAGGAAACGGCCCCAGAAGCTCTGGGGCACGCGTGTCAAATGGCTACTTGACGACTTCGACGGTGCGTGCGCTTACAATACCGCCGGTAAGTACGTTCACGATTGCATCGAGGACTCCCATCTGGGTCACAATCTTGTAGTTCTCAGATCCACCACTCATTGCCTTTGTGTCAACCGTATTCAAAGGAACAAGACCATAGATCAGGTACCACTGCTTTGCGCTCTCAGTGTAGCCGGTCTGAGCGCCGGTTCCGACGATGTGCTCGTTCGTCAGACATCCAACGAACGAGAATGCCATGATCGCGATCAGAACAACGAGCACCGTGCTCTTGAGTGCCTTTGCCATAAAACCTCTCCTATTAGAGAATTTTAGTCGCATCGTAACCAGAGTGACCATGCGGGTCAAGTAGTTAGCGTTCGCCTAACCCGTTTGGTCGTTTTGCTTTCCATTACGCACGCCGTAAGTTGCGAAGGTGGAAGATAGCGATTCGACATTGGTCAAACACCGAAACAGGGAGATAGGCAGGCGATTGGTCGCTGCACCTATCGCACTCGCCTTAATTGCTCTGTCGCTGCTCTACCTGGTGCGATGGAGTTTGTTGGAGGGTCCGGTCCGCTCCGCCGTCGACCGATCGCTCGAGAATGCGATCGGCAATGATATCGAAATCGAAGTCGGTGAGATCCGTGGCCCGCTCTTTACCGGCCTACGCATTTCGGACATCGAGACGATTCACCCCGCCACAAGTGGATTGGTGCGCGGAGTGAACTTGGAATCCGTCGAGCTCAACTATCGCCTCATTGAACTCATCCCGCTCATTGCCGCCGCGATCGCGCCCGACGTGCCGGTCGCGGGTTCCGATCCTGAGTGGCTTTTTGAAGCGGATCTCGATCTTGCTCGGGTTGCGGCGAATCTCCATGAGGTGTGGCCGCGGCGGACTTCGTTGCGCGCGTCAGGTGAGCTCCTTTTACGCGCTCAGTCGGGATGGTTACGCCCGGAGATGTCAGTGAGCCTGACTGGGTCCGATGGAGATGACGTTGCAGCGCTCCGAGTCCTTATTGAGGAACTCGACCGCGGGGTGGCGATCCCCAACGAGCTCGAACTCGAGAGCGTAGAGGCTGGCGTCCGATTGGCAACAAAGCGGATCACTGCCGGGCTGAGCGTGAATAGGGGTAATCTCGCGACGGTAGATGCGTCAGTTGAGTCGATCGAAACCAGTGCCGGTTCGTCGGCCAGTACAGCGATCTCCAGCGTAGGCGCTTCCGCCAAAGCCCCAGGAATCGATCTCGACGCGACTGCGACTCGGGAACGCCTTGACTTCACGCTGACTGTCGAAGAGGATGAGCCGTTCGTCGAGCAAGTTCTCGCTCTGGTCGCTCCCGATCTCGAGGCAGTGGTGGGGTCCCTCACGGCGACCCTCGAGGCAAACGCCGGTGACGGTGTCGATGTCTCGTTGGTGGATACGCTCGTTGAGCAACCGACAAACGCTCCCTTGGTGGCAGACGCGCAGGGCTCGATTAAAGGGGCGGGATGGCGTATCGGAGCAATCGAACTCGAGGAGATCGAAACTGAGTTCAACTGGGCCGACAATGCCTTGATCGCGAGCGGTGTTGACGTCAAGGGTGAGCTGGCGGGCTCGATGTTCGACGAGCAAGGCGAGCCGAGCGCGTCGATCGCCCTCGAAGCGAGTGAGGTTCGGTTCGACCCCGCCGACGAGCGCTTGGTCTTGCGCGGGTTCGGGCTCTCCGGCGGTTCAGCTCGAGTTCAAGCATCCGGTGCGATCGATCTCGCCGGATACGAGCCCACCGCGTGGAGTGAGGCAACTGGGAGCATCGATGGGAAGCTGCGGGTAGCAAACCCTCAGCGGGTTGTTCGCATTCTTACTGCCGCGGGTCTACTCGCTGATAGCGCTCCGATCGTGTTCGAAGAGGACGGAACGGCATCCGTCGCCTTTACGGTTCAAGCAGCCGAGTCGGGTTTTCGGGCACGATTCGAACCCTCTGTTCGCGGAGCGACCCTCGGCCCGGTCTACGTGGACTCGTTTGACATGAGCGCTTCGGTCGAGCAAAACACGGCAACGGTCACCGAGCTTGTGGCCGTGGCAGAAGGGGAAGCGGTTCGGCTGATCGAGCCGGTCGAGATATCTTGGGCGGCTGACCTCTTCGTTCTCGACCAATTGGGCGTGCGGATTGGAGACGCACTACTGTCAGCAAGCGCCGGAATTGGGCCAGAGTCATTCTCTGCCGAAGCAGATCTAGACGGACTTCCGATCTCGACAATCTCCTCGTTGTTCGACGCCGTCCCCGAGGGAGATCACGGAGGGAGCATTTCTGCTCGTGTCTCCGTCTCCGGAACGAGGGCTGCCCCGCTTGCGACAGTGCAAGTGACGTCGACCGATCTGGTCGTCGACGGGGCGCCAGGCGAGGTTCTCGTGGAGGCTCGTCAAGAAGCATCCGGCATCGTTTTGGACGAGCTCTCGGTTGAGATCGGTGAACTCGCACGGGCGCGGGGGGCCGGCACGATTTCCATCGTCGTTTCCACTGAAGGCGTGACGGCAACGAATCTCGAGGGCGCAGATCTCAACCTTGTAGCGTTCGTCGGCCTCGGAAGGCTGCTCCCTGATCCAGATCTCGAGCCGTGGTCAAACGCGGTCCTTCGGACAGAAATCGACGTCGAAGGCGAGGGAGGTACCGCATCACTTCTCATTACCGAGCTCAGCACAACTGGTGAACTTCCACTTGCCGGAGTGAACCCATTCCGTCGCATTCGAGTAGACGCGTCAACCGAAAGCCTTCTCGACTCCAAAGTTGCAATCGAAGGAGTTGTGTTCGGCGACTCAACTGAGATCGCTACCTTCGCAGCGAGCGTTCCTGCTCCTACCGCGTCCGGCGGCGAGCTGACTGGCGAGACCGCGTTCGACCTTCCCCTTGGCCGGCTTTCGCATCTGATTCCAGGC
>JBMCTC010000021.1:0-23742 GCA_048624115.1 Spirochaetota bacterium | reverse complement strand
CTTTCTTTCGCCTCTTTCGGAGGGCCCGCAAACTGCTCCATGGCAACGGTCACAAGACGAATGGCTTGATCTTCAGAGTTCGGAGGAGCAACAGAGATACGAATCTTCGCCTCTCCATACCCCGAGCGTTCGAGCATGCTACCGAGGGCCCCCACTGTTGCCGTGCGATCGAGGACAAGGTCGATGCCAACCCTGCGTGCGGAGTCGACGAGCCGCTCGAGGTGGTGGGTGAGGCGCACGACCTTGCCTCCGTACCAGGTTGCGAAGGCCGCGTAGACGCCACCAGCGGCTTCGCGACTAATCGCCTCGGCCAGGCTATCCGCCTCATACGGCGCCTCCGATATCGCCCCGGTTGATACGTCTACCGTGCGAATGTAGCAGCTCACTCCGTTTTCTGCTTATCAGGCGATTCGCTTGTGGACTCGTCAACCGCGACCTCTATGCCAAGCTCATCGAGCTGAGCCTGGTCTACCGGCGCCGGGCTCTCGTCCATGGGACTGAAACCAACGGTATTCTTCGGAAAGGCAATTACTTCCCGGATCGTTTGCTCGCCCGCCAAGAGCATGACGAGGCGATCGAGCCCGGGTGCAATACCGCCGTGTGGTGGCGCGCCATACTTGAACGCTTCGAGAAGGAACCCGAATCGGCGTTCCGCTTCGTCCTGCGGAAACCCGACAATGGAGAAGATCCTTCGCTGAATCTCCGGATCGTGAATCCTAATCGAGCCCGACGCGAGTTCGACGCCGTTGCAGACGAGATCGTAGAGGTCTCCCTTTACCGCGCCTGGGTCGTCTTCCATCGACTCGAGGAAGTGCTCTTGGGGCATCGTGAACATGTGATGGGAAGCCTCCCACTTTGCTGCTTCTTCGTCCCACTCAAACAGCGGGAAGTCTATGATCCAAGCGAACTTGAACTCAGTCGGATCGAAGAGCTTTTGGTCTCGCGCGATCCGGTTGCGCACCGCGCCAAGGGCGGTGCACGCCGTCTTCCACGAGTCAGCCACAAAGAGCAAGAGATCCCCGTCGTTGGCTCCAAGCTTGCTTTTGATCTCCGTTGCATTGTTCGTAAAAAACTTTCCGATACCTCCGTCGAGGCCTTCCGCCGTGACCTTCGTCCACGCAAGCCCCTTCGCGCCGTAGGTTTTCGCGACATCCTCGAGGTCGGTGATCTGCTTCCGGCTGTAGCCGCTACTGCCGGGTACGACCAGCACCTTCACGCTTCCGCCCGAACTCACAACGCTCTCGAAGACCTTGAACCCGGATCCGGGAACGAACTGGGCAAAGTCCCCGAGCTCCAGGCTGAAGCGGAGATCGGGCTTGTCAGAACCGTAGCGATTCATCGCCTCGCCGTAGGGAATCCGGGGAAACGGGGTCGGCAAGGAACGATCCATCGTGTACGTAAAGACGTGGCTGAACATACCCTCGATAAGCGCGAAGATGTCGTCCTTCGAGACAAAGCTCATTTCGATATCGACTTGCGTGTGCTCGGGTTGGCGGTCGCCGCGGGCGTCCTCGTCTCGGTAGCAATGGGCAAGCTGGAAGTAGCGGTCGAATCCGCTCACCATCAACAACTGCTTGTAGAGCTGTGGAGATTGCGGCAGTGCGTAGAAGCTACCCTTGTGAATTCTGCTTGGCACGAGGAAGTCACGCGCACCCTCAGGCGTCGAGCGAATCATAGTCGGTGTCTCGATTTCGTAGAATCCTTGTGCATGCAGGAACTCGCGGACGCGAAAGCTCACGTCGTGGCGGAGCTTTATATTGCGCTGCATCGAAAAGGAGCGTAGGTCGAGGTATCGATGTTTGAGCCTGAGGTCTTCCCGGGCCTCCGAACGCTCGTCGACCATAAACGGCAACGTCTCCGACTTCGTGAGAACGTGGATCGCGCGGGCGGCAATTTCGATCGCGCCCGTTGGCATCTCGTCGTTTACCATATCCGACGGTCTCGCTCGCACGACACCCTCGACAGCAATCACATACTCAAACCTCAGTTCTTCCGCGATTTGCTTGAGGTCTTCAGGCGCGTCCGGGTCAATCACGACCTGGGTAATACCGTAGCGATCGCGAAGGTTCACAAAATGCACCCCCCCGTGATCACGGTTTCGGTGTACCCATCCGTTTAGGATGACTTCATTTCCCACGTGCTCGGCACGTAGCTCTCCACATGTGTTCGTCCGTTTGAAAAGTTCCATATGTTCTCTCTCTGCTGGATTGGATCCGGCGAAATGCTCTCCGGGTATTCCTTAGCCCGGAGGCCAGCTCAGCTTTCGTCCGCCAATGATATGTGCGTGGAGGTAGGGTACTGTTTGGAGGGCATCGGACCCAGTGTTGAACACAACTCGGTATCCGGACTCCACCAACCCCAACGCTTCTGCCGTTTTCGCGACGCCCTGCATAAACGCAGCGACGCCGCTGGTATCAGCGTCGGGCAAGTCGGCGAAGCTTTCGAGCTTCTGCTTAGGAATAACGAGAACATGCACCGGAGCTTGGGGCTCGATGTCCTTGAACGCGTACACGGCATCGTCTTCGTAGACCGCTTCTGAGGGAATGTCCTTTCGAAGAATCTTGTCAAATATCGTGTCTTCGCTCATATGTCCTCTGAGCCTCAAAGCTACCACGCTGTGGGGAAGCCGGGCAAGCGGCACGCTATTGGTCTAGTTCGCGTTGGCGCTGCTCCGACTTGGCCTTGATCTCCTCGTAGCGCTCGTGTGTGATCGGATAGAACGAGAGCACGATTACCCCCAGGATAAAGAACAACGCGGGGATAGGGCCCGCAAGTAGGCGGATCCCGAAGATCGCCGGATCCGATTGGCTTGGATCGGGCAAGAGTTCGGTGGGAGCGATGTACTGAAATGCGGCCAGGATCCAGCCGCTGAGCGCGAGCGCCAGTGCTCGACCGATCTTGCTCACAAAGGTCCAGGCGCCGTAGTACACACCCTCGCGTCGCCGCCCATTCTCGGCAAAGTCAAATTCCACTACGTCGGGAATAAGAGAGAAGGGCATCACGTAATTCGTTGCAAAGCCCGTTCCGGCAATCGCGAACACGACGAATGAGAACCACGGGGGGAGCAAGTGACCGACTGCGAAGAATCCGAGTACGGCGCCCGCGAAAATGAGCATGCCAACGTTGTAGCTCTTGCGCTTGCCGATCTTTCGCGAGATCTTGACCCAGATCGGAATAAAAGCGAGGCACACCACCAGTAACGCCAGCAGCGCGAACGTAAACAGCGACTCCTCGTCGTACACGTACCGGAAGTAGTAGATAAGGCTCGCCTGGATCACCGTTACGCCGGTTATATGGAGGGCATACGGAACGAGGATTGTGAGGTACTCGCGGGTACCCAAGACCTCGAGGTACTCCCGCAGTGCGTTGCGTCGTTCGGTCGCTCGGACCGCTGGACGTTCCTTCACCGTGAAGACTGTTACGTAGGTAACGAGTGCCATGATGGCTCCCGTGATTCCACCGGTCCACGCCCAGCCGGCCGCACCGCCGCCAAAGAGCGCTACCAGCGGGAGAACCGCACCCGCCCCGACGAGCGTGCCGACCACCGCGAATGACATTCGATACCCGTTTAGGTTGGTCCGTTCATCGAAGTCGCTGGTGAGCTCGGGGGTCAGCGAACCGTAAGGAATGTTGACTAGTGTGTAGGCGGTGCTGAGCAGGCAGTAGAAAAGGACGACCCACCCAAAGAGCGACGGGCTTCCGCTCAGCGCGGTTGAGGAAAACATAAGGATCATTGAGAGAAAGAGTGCGAGCGCCCCGACCGCCATAAACGGCCGTCGGCGTCCCCAGCGTGTGACAGTTCCATCCGAGATGTAGCCAACGACCGGGTCGGTTATCGCGTCCCAGATCGTGCCAATCAACAGTGCCGTTCCCGCAGCTGCCGCCGCAACGCCGACCGTATCGGTCAAGAAGGCCAGTAAGTAGAAGCCGATCATCGTGAAGTAGAGGTTCCCGCCGAGGTCGGCTATCCCAAACCCGAGCTTAATGCGCGTAGGCAACTTTTCAGGACGGTCGGCCAGGGACCGAGTCGGTGTGCTACTCATGGGGCGAATTATACTTCCGGGTGAATGAATCTGTCGCCTATTTTGTGGCCGCGAAATGGCACTCTGCGCTCAGAAAGGAGCCGTCCAAGGTTAGTCGGCACGATCCGTCGGGTACCGAATAGTAGAAGAACTCGAGCAAGCCGCGAAGATGGGTTTCGCCGGCGCGGATACGCTCGTGGACCTGAGATGGACGCATGCCGGAAGCAAGCGGCAGAAACGCCTCGATTTGCCCTGGTCCCTCGACACGCGCGCCCACTGCATCGACTTCGAGAGTATACTCGCCCGTGTTGTGTTCGTCTGGGTTGCCGGACGATCGAGCGAGCGATCGCAAGAGGCGCCCAAGCGTACCGGGTAACCCGATCGGCAATCGAGTTTCGTCTCGCGCGCCTGCCATCGAGATCCGGCCGTCAAACGAGAGCCTGATCCCGTGCTCGACGGATTCGGCAGAGAATGATTGCCGTGACCGCTCTACACCGTGGCGGGCGAGCACCTCGTGAAGCCGGCACTGAGCGTCTGCCAGAACACTCTCGAGTATGCCCACCGCCTCGCGAACATCATCGCTCTCGCCCAGAGCGCCGCCCTCGGCAACCGCGCACGAAACGGCCCGCCCGATTTCTTCGTCGAAAACCGCAAACGCTTCGCAGTGTTCCTGCGCGACCTCACGATCTCTAAACGCGTGCGAGGCGTACTCCGCGAGCCGCACGCTCTCGCGCAAGCGCCCGGGCGCCTCGATCATTCGCTCGATAAGTTGCAACTCGGCGTGCACGACATTGATCAGGTTTATGTACGAGTGACGCTCGAGGCGCATGAGCTGTTGGTCTTCCGGATGCAGGTCGATGTTGGGATGCACGGGCCTCATGGACGGTCCAGTATAGCATCCTAATGATAGCGTTGCGAGCCGGTACTGGTGCTGCCGACCACACGAAAGCCGGAACCGCCGAGAAAGAGTTTGCGTTGACTGCGGTCTCCGTCGACTTCGAGTGAGCCGGTCGTGCTGCGCAGGTCAAACTCAAGCTCATCGACCTCTTGCTCGATGTCAATCTCAATGTTACCTGTCGTCGACTCAAAGCGACTCGGCCCGCTGAGCAGGACGTCGCTTCCTCGCTGGCCGCCGGTGGATGTCTTGAGCGCCACCGCGCCTCTGGTTCGAACGAGCTCGATTCGCCCTGTCGTCGAGGTCGCGTCAATATCGCCCTGCACGTCTTCGAATACCTGGCGACCAGTCGACGAGCGTGCGTTGACCGGACCGAGAATCCAATGCATTTCGATCCGACCTGTCGTCGTCTGAGTCTCTACCTCGCCGTCGATATCCTTGAGGTCTATATCCCCGGTCGACGTCGTAACACCGAGCGATCCTCGTATCGATTCCATCTCTACCGAGCCGGTGCTTGTGCGAACAACTACGTCGACACCGGCTATCCCCTCTACTTCGACATTGCCGACAGAGCTTCGGATTTCGATCTCGATGTCGTCGGGAACACCAAACTCGAGCTGCCCATTGTGGGGACGAGAGAAGAGCGAGAAGCTCTTTTCGACCCACACTCTGATCTCGTTACCGTTGCGCTCATGGTAGACCGTGTACTCATCCGGCTTGTTCTTGATTTCCATGCCGATCCCGCGCTCGCGTGCGGGCTCGACGGTGACCTCGAAGCTCGCTGCCTCCACGGTGAGTCGATCGACTCCGTCGTACGAGAATGAGCCGCCCTCTCGCTGACCCATCGCTGCCAGAGGCGCAGACGCAACCAGCAAAAAAATGACGATTCGTTGAAACATGTCTTCTCCTGCCTACTTTATGTACGCAGTCCCCCTCTTGTGTTACGCCGTTGTTCCCTGCACTCGGTGCATCCGAGCACGTGGATGTGTTTCTTGTCTGGGCGCTCGAAGAAGCGGGCAACCACGTAGCCTTCCACAGAGATCGTTTCCCCACAGACCGGGCAGATTCGTTTGTGCGCCGGGTTGGCCGGGTAGCAATACTTGCAGCCAAACATGTGAGCAAGTGCTTCCTTCGGGCGCCCTTGGCTGCCGAGCGATCCGGCCGAGAGCTCAGCCGCCTTTCCCGTGCCTCGCCCATCGCCCGAGAAGACGACGCTGTGAATGGTCTCGCCTCGGCGGAGCATGGTCTTGCATAGCGGGCAGGGGCGTAGCACCTCGAAGTTGTCTCGGCTCTTCTCTGCCATTCGGTTGGCCAGGAAGCTAAAGTCGCTCTTCCCGAGCTTGATGATTGTATAGATAAGGAGGCCGATGATGATGGCCAGCAGCGTCAGGACGAGCCATTCCATGGTTTTATACTACCGCGAGCTCGATGCTCTTGTCTTGCAGGTTCTCAAGCGATTCGTGCTACAGTCGAGTATGGCCACGCTCTACGTCGTAGCAACTCCTATCGGCAATCTCGGAGACATAACCCTTCGGGCGATCGAAGCGCTCAAGGCGGTTGATCTCATCGTTTGCGAAGATACGAGACACAGCAGGCATCTGTTGACGCATCTCGGCATCTCGAAACCGCTCATAAGTGGGCATGGACACAACGAAAGCTCAACCGCACCGCGCGTGATCGACGCCCTGAACGAGGGCCGCGATGTTGCCTACGTCTCCGATGCGGGTACTCCCGGCATTAGCGATCCAGGTCGCGTGATCGTTCGGGAGGTCCGCGCCTCGGGCTTTGACGTCGTTCCACTTCCAGGCCCGTCGGCGTTGACTGCGCTTCTCTCGGTGAACGCATTTCCCGGGAAGACCGTCACGTTTGAAGGGTTTCTCTCGCCGAAGAGTGGGAGACGAAAGAATAGGCTCAGCGAGCTTCTCGAGCGCGACGAGTCGTTTCTTCTGTATGAATCTCCACATAGAGTGCTGAAGTTGTTACAAGAGCTATCCGATCTTGATTCTAGACGACAGGTCCTTTTTGGAAGAGAGCTGACAAAGCTCCATGAAGAGATCCTGGAGGGTACGGCTGGAGAGATATTAGAAATAATAGCTAATCGGCCAAGCATAAAGGGCGAAATTGCCCTCCTTGTCGGATCTTCCAAAAAGGGGTAATATTTTTGGTGCTGGCTGTCGAAGATAATAGTGTGAAAGGAAGGCTCTGCAATGAGTATTGAGCGTCTTGGTCCAGTAGATCCAATTCAACGCTACTCACAAGCTGAAAACGCAAAGCGCAACGACTCGAAGCCAGAAAGCGACTCCGTCTCCTTTAGCAGCGAGGCTAAGCTCAAGGCAGAAGTCTTTCGCATTGCTGAAGAGGTAAAAACGGCTTCGGACGTCCGAATGGACCGGGTAGAGGAAGTACGAAAGAAGCTTCAAGACCCGAACTACATTGATAATGCAGTTGTAGAGAACGTTGCCGAACAAGTAATGGATATGTTCGGGCTCTAATGCCCATGGCGGTAGGCAAAGAGGCAGTGGGCGCATGCAGCGTCGCTGCCTTTTTTTTTGGCGGGAGACTATGGCAGACCTTGTTTTACGCTTTCCGAATCACGTCGTCTTTGGCCCAGATGTCGTAAATCGGCTTGGGCAGCTCACCGCGGAACTCACCGATCGGTGCCTGATCTTTACGGAGTCCGTCCTTGCGGGGAACGGAACGATCGAGCACGTAGAGAATGTTCTTGATCGACGAGGTATTAGTTCAATCATTCACGACGATATCGGCCCCGGGAGTACCACAAAGGGCCTCGAGAAACTCGTGGCCGTGGCACGAGCGAGTCACACCGGAGCAATCATCGGCATCGGGGGAATGCGAGTGCTTGCGGCGGCCCGCATTGTGAGCGCCGCGGCGGGCACCGACGCTGTACTTGACGACGTTCTAACCGGTCGCGCAGTTCGCGCCAAGCGCATCCCCTACATTGAGGTGCCGTCCTCGTATCGCAATCACTTTATGCTGAAAGACCAGTGCCTCGTCACCGATGGAGCGACCAATCATCCTCGTCTGATTCAGCTTCCCGCCGGCACCACGCACGCGGTGGTAGTCGATCCGAACCTCACCTTCTCGATGTCTCCCAAATACGCGGCGGCAGCAATGCTCGATACCTTCCTTGCCGCCGTAGAGGCATACATCTCGATCCGTTCGTCGTTCCTTTCCGATACGCTCTTGCTCGAGGCAATCAAGCATCTTGCCGGCGCGCTCGAGGGCATTACCGAAACGCCCAGCGATCCAAAGCATCGGCTTCGCGCGAGCCAGGCGGGTGTCATGACAGCCTTGGCGCTCAGTTCCTCGAGTCAAGGCATCGGTGGTGCACTCGCGTATACCATCAATAGCATGTACACGCTACCAAAGAGCTGGATCGCGACTGTGCTCCTGCCCCACGTGCTCGACACCACCGTTCTTGCGCGTCCCGACAAGCTCAAGCGCGTGGCTCACGCACTCGGCGAGGAGGTTCGCGAGCTCACGCCGACCGAGGCGGCCCATCAGGCAAGCGCGGCCGTGCGGCGAATGATTGGCGTGCTCGAATTACCGGGGCGGTTGCGAGAAATGGATCTTGCGATCGATGATCTCGTCGAGGTCTCCGAAATCGCCGCTTCACTCGAGATGAGTGCGAGTTCGCCGGTCCCTCACACGGCGAACGACCTCTACGACCTGGTCAAACTCGCCTACTAGTGATCACGGTTCGGAAGCTCAGCGGGCTTGCCGAGGGTACGCGGCAACGCAAGATCGTCCGGGTTCTCGAGGCGATCGAGCAAGAGCCGGCATCGGTTCCCGACTCCTACATCCGTGACCTTCTTACTTTCATTTCCCGCGATAGCGGCGTTCCACCCGAGGTCGCTTCGCAGGCACAGACGCTCGTGGCACAACGTTCGCGTCCTGACCCGCGGTCGATAAACATGATGCGGCATGCGCTTATGCGAGCGCTCGGGATGGAGCCAGCAGACTGGGATCTCGCACCGCCGCTGCAAGGAACGAGCAATCAAAGTGAGCCGCTCGACGGCGTAGTCCTCTATGCGGAGGACATTCGCTCTCCGTTTAATCTCGGCAGTATTGTGCGAACCGCCGCGGCCTTTGGCGTGCGGCAGGTGGTCGCAAACGCTGCAAGTGCGCACTACAAGAGCAGGAGGTTTGCACGAAGTGCGATGGGAGCAGAGCGATTGGTGGAGCTATCGATCGCGGCAGAGCTGCCGCAAGAGCGCGGCGAGGTGATCGCACTTGAGACCGGCGGCACGCCGGTCAGTGAGTTTCGCTTTCCGAGACGAGGGGTGCTGATGCTCGGGTCCGAAGAGCTCGGGCTTTCTCCCGGAGCGCTTGCAGCGGCGAGTCGGCGCGTTTCGATTCCGCTCGCCGGGGCGAAGGGCTCGCTGAACGTGGGCGTTGCGGTCGGGATCGCGCTCTCTTGGTGGGCCTACCGAAGGGCTCGCTCGACCTCGGGCTGATTGAATCCCACGATGATGCGTCCGTTGATGTCGATGACAGGGACGCCCATTTGCCCCGACTTTTTCACCATCTCGTCAGCCCTGCGCTGGTCGCGCGAGACGTCATACTCTGTGAATCGGACGTTGTTCTGCCGAAAGAAATCCTTTGCCTTTTTGCAGTACGTGCAGCTTGGTGTCGTATACATCGTGATTGCCATATAGGATAAATACTATATAAACGGTAGTAGGTCAACACGGGGCGGTGCATGCTTCAGAAAGACGTCGAATGGGTTACCGAACTGCGCTGCGCCCGTTGAGCTGCTCACGCTCGAACATGTTCTCGAGCCGGGCGCGCAGCGTTTCGAGCTGCTCTTTGCCCTTCACGTTGAACTCGGTCATGACGTCGCGGTCGAACTGGTCAAAATCAAAGTCTTTGTGCTTCGGGTCCGACAGCACATTTGCCATGTAGACTGTGTAGACGACATCTTTGTGCTCCGGAGGTGTCTCGGCCGGGTGGTGGTGATACTCGATCGCGCTCACGAGCGCCTCCGGGAAGTTCCACTTCTGCGCGATACGGCCGCCGATCTCGGCGTGGTTCAAGCCACTCGAGAGATCTTCAAACAGTTCCGTTGGGATCCCCTTATCGACGCAGAAGCGTTCGATCCGGTCAATCATCTCAGGATCAGAAGAGCTAAAGATGATCTTGCCCATATCGTGCAGGATGCCTCCCGCGTATACATCGTCCAGAATTTCCTTTTTCTTCGTGATGCTGCGTGCGAGATTGTACGCGTAATACGCCGTGCGGTAGGAGTGGTGCCAAAGCTGCTTCGTCTCGGGAGTGCCTGACCCGAGAACCTTTTGCGCCCCGTACTGAAACAGCAGATTCTTAAGCGCCCGCAACCCGACGAGCTTCACCGCCTCGACGATGTTGTCTACGCGCTTGGGAAGCATAAATGCCGCAGAGTTCACAACCTTGAGCAGGTCTGCGGTCAGCGCAGGGTCGGTGCTTACTAGACGCGCCACCTCGGAGAGCTCTACCTCAGGCTCATCGATTTTCCGCTGCAGATTTACAATGTTTTCCGGGAAACCCGGAAGGCGGTCGATCTCTTGGACCAGCTTCTCGCTGATCATGTCGAGATTACCCGCCTTTACCTGTGCCATCGGGATGACGATTCGCGCTACGGTCTCTCCGTTTTTGACGTCGATGTCAAACGCATCCTCATCAAGTCCGATCTTCTTGAGCATCAGCACCAAGATGACAATGCCGAGCCCTGCTCCCTCAGAATCGTCGAGGACTGTGGTCATTGCCTCTTCGAGCGAATCGAATGCTCGCGAGCGGGCAATGCGGTCGTAGACGCGTATCTGCTCGTGCCGAAGAATCTCGGTGTTGTTACAGACGTAGAGATTGAGTCTGCCGGCTTTTGTGTGAAAGATGATCTTCACGTAGAGGCCGTTTTGCTTTTGTAGTTCGAGAAAGTGTTGAATGTTATCGAGGGTTTCCTGTTTGAACCCGCGCATCCCCTCATCGTAGTCTTGCTTGTTCAGTAGATCGAGTCCGCGCTCCTTGAAATAGACACGCTTTGTATTTGCCTTTTTGGCGTTTACCGCAAGCTCGCGCAGGCAGTAAGCAAGGGGGTCCTTGAGGCGTTCCTGCCCGAGCTCTTTCAAAAAGAGGCCGAGAATCTTTTCGAGGTAGACCTCTGTCTCGTGAGGAAGGGTGTACGATCGAACGGTCAAGGGGATCGAACTTCGAGCTGCTTGTACTACTTTGTCAGCCTCAACTTCCTTTGCCATCTCACCCGTCCCATGCTGCAGATGCTTCCACCGTAATAATGGAGATTTTGATGTAAGCGTCTCGTGATGTCAATCGTCTCCAAACTGTTTAACCAGGTGGGCTATGGAGCGAAGCCGTTCTTCTACCAACGCGTTCAAACTGCCCTTTGGATAGTGGCCCTCACTATCACGCAGGCCGGCTTCCATCCCGGTCAGGATCTCGAGCCCCTCGTCGATGGTCTCGATTGCGTAGATATGGAAGCGACCTTTTTGGACCGCATTCTGAACTTCAGATGTCAGAATTAAGTTTGGCAAATTCTGCCTAGGAATTATAACACCCTGGTCGCCGGTTAACCCCATTTTCTTGCAGACTTCGTAGAAACCTTCGACCTTTTCGCTGATCCCCCCGACCGGCTGAATTTGACCCATCTGGTTCACGCTGCCGGTCACGGCAATGTCTTGCCGCAGCGGAATATTCGCGACGGCTGATATCACGACATAGATCTCGGTCGAGCTCGCACTATCGCCGTCCACCTCGACGTAGCTCTGCTCGAAGGCGACACTCGCGTTGAACGAGAGTGGAAAGTCGGTTGCGTAGACCGATTTCAGAAATCCCTCGAGGATGTAGACACCCTTGTCGTGAATCTCACCCGAGAGTCCCGACTCCCGCTCTATGTTGATGATGCCGTCACTTCCGGGCGACACCCGGGCGGTGATGAGCATTGGCCTTCCAAAGGCGTAGTAGCCGCGGTCGAGAACCGCGAGACCGTTGATTCGTCCGATCGCCCGATCACGAACCGAGATCAATAGCTCACCCGACATAATCTGCTCATCGATTTTCTCTTCCGGCAGATCGTAGAGATACTTTCGCTCGGCTAAAGCCCGTTCCACGTCGCCACGGGAGATCGTCGCCCGATGCTCTTTCGCTGCCCAGTAGTCCGCTTCGCGAATCAAATCGGCAATCTTCGAGAACTGAGTAGAGAGGCGGTTGCGGAACTCACTGAGACGCACCCCGTACTCGATGATTGCACCCATCCCGTCGTGCTCGAGCTCACGCAGACCCTCGTCGCGACAGATCATTCGAATAAAGCCGATGTACTCACGCATGCCCTGTTCGTCGCGAACCATCACCGAATCGAACTCTGCCGGCACCTTGAAGAGCTTCTGAAACTCTTCGTCGACATTGTACAGGTAGTCGTAGATGTTCTCGTTCCCCATGACAATGACCTTGACCGCAACCTCGATCGGGTCGGGTTTCAAGGATGGACCTGGATTGAAGGGATTCTGCGTCGCCCGAATTTCGGTCTTTCCGTCCTGGAGCGCACGTTTGAGGCTGTTCCAGCCCTCCTCGTCGCCCAAGATGTCCTCGGCGCGCAGGACGAGAAATCCGCCCGAGGCCTGCAGAAGCGATCCGGCGCGAAGCTGCAAAAAGGTGCTGTTTCGTTCGCCGCCACCGTCGCCGATCGACTCCTGGGAGCCGAACAGCTTTTGGTGATCGGCGTGACTCTCGAAGATGACCGGCGTTGTCTTGGTGTCGGTATGGTCTACGATGACATTTACGCCGTAGCGCCAGAGCGGTGGCGGATCGGGGTCGTCGCCGGAGGTCTCGTCGTTTTCCCGGAACCACTGGAGGTTTTGAAGCGCGTCCTCCAAGAGCTCGTCCAAGAAGTGGTGCACCCGCGCGTCGGGAAACTCGAGCCTCAATTTGGCAATCTCGGACTCGAGCTCGGGCCGCACGAGGTCCATCTGCAGGGCTCGAAGGCTCTCCTCTACGGAGACGCGCTCGTTACGAAGGCGCTGGAAAATCAGTTTCATCTCGTCGATAAAGCCGTAGTACTTTTCGCGAATCTCGTTCCAGACCGACTCATCGAGCTCGCCCTTCGAGACGCGGCGCTGCAAATCATCAAACGATGCACTCTCGCCCTGAAAGATCGGGGCAATGTCGGTTCGCTGGTCGTCGTCCTCATCGACCTGAACAATCTCAAAACCTTCTTCGTTCAGCCGTTGCTCGAACTCAGTGACCGTCTGCGTTTCTCTGCCTTCCGCCTGCATGACGAGCTTGTCGCGCTCCGACTTGTAGCTCTGATCCACGGTCATCGCGGTGACGACTTCGCGGAAGTTGTCGATGAGAGAGACTATTGCCGACTGGAACTTTCTTCCGTTGCCCGGTTCGAAGTAGAGCACACGGGGACGGTCCGGTTGGGTGAAGTTGTGGACGAAGGCGATGTCTTTGAGTCGATTTTTCCGTGGTGTGAAGTCTTTGAGGACGCGCTTGATCGCGGTGCGCTTGCCCGTACCCGCGAGTCCGGTAGCGAAGACGTTGTAGCCTTTTCCCTCGATATCGATCGCGAGCCTCAGGGCGCGAAGCGCGCGCGGCTGACCGATAATGTCAAAGTGCTCAGAGCCGTCGTCGAGCGCTTCGACTTGTTCGCCGGTGATCGAGAACGACACCTCTTCGAACGTGAGCTCCTTCGCGTTGTTCGATACAACGGTTGCTCGTCCCGGGCTCTCGCCGGAAGATGATCTGAGCTGTTCGGCCATGGCAACAAGTATACGAACTCACCGCTTGCAGGAACAGGGCGATGTTTTGCTGTACGCTCGACCGAGTGGCGGGTATCTTGGATCGCATGACGCTTGCAGAGCTTGACGCACACCTCTCGGAGACTCTTCGCATACCCGATTTTGCTCGCACCGACGCGAGTTCGAACGGCATACAGGTTTCCCGCACGAAGGCCGAGGTGCAAAAGGTTGCTGTGGCGGTGGACGCGGCGCTCGAGACCATCAAGCGTGCGGCTGAGTGGGGTGCCGACGTGTTGTTTGTGCACCACGGTCTGTTCTGGGGAAGTGCCCTTCCGATTACCGATGTTCACTACGAGCGCGTGAAGGCGCTCATCGAGGCGGATATGGCACTCTACGCGGTGCATCTGCCGCTTGATGCACACGAGACACTTGGCAACAACGCCGTGATGGCGGAAAAGCTCGGCCTGAAACACCTCGCCCCGTTTGGGGTATACAAAGGTGTTGAGATCGGCTGGGCGGGGTCGCTGTCCGTGCCGCTGAGCAGCGAAGCGATCGCGCGGACGCTCTTCGGAAGCGTCGAGGAGCTGCTTGGCCTCCTACCGTTCGGCAACGCAGAGAACAAGACAATCGGAATTGTTTCAGGTGGTGGAACGCGGGAGGTGACCGACGCGATTGACGCATCGCTCGACTTGTTCATTACGGGCGACGCCTCACACACGGTGTATCACCATTGTCTGGAAGCCGGAATCAATGTTATGTTCGCCGGACACTACAACACGGAGACGTGGGGAGTTCGAGCGGTGGCAAAACACCTCGAACAGCACTTCTCGCTCGAGACAACCTTTATCGATCTTCCGACGGGACTGTAAATGGCCATTCACTCTGAGCAATCGACATTCAAGCGGCTCTTGATGCCTTTTATACTCACCATCGTTCTGGTAATCATCGACCAGGTCACCAAGGCGGTCATTATCGCCGAAGTTGGGCGACTCGAGTTCGGTGGCCCCATTATCGAGGTGATCGGCGACTTTCTGCGCATTATTCACGTTCGCAATCTCGGAATTGCGTTTAGCATTGGGCGGGGTCTCGGACCGGTACTGCGCCGCGTCCTCTTTATCGCCCTCCCGTCGATCGTGATGATAGGCTTGGTTGTCTATTACTTTCGAACCGACGAGTTCACATACTTTCAGCGTTGGATGATAGCCGGCATTTTCGGCGGCGGGGTCGGAAACATTATCGATCGCATTTTCCGACCCGACGGCGTTGTGGACTGGGTCGACGTCAAGTTCTACGGGATATTCGGGTGGGAGCGGTGGCCGACATTCAACGTGGCCGACGCGAGTGTCGTCGTCTGTGGTATCCTGTTGATGATCAGCGTCTTTCTGGAGTCCAGAGAGACCCGAGAGGAAGAAGATGAATAAGAAGGCGAATACGATCCTGTTTATGCTTGGCGCGACGTTGCTAAACGTCGTCATGATGGTGCTGATTTTTCTCGCGCTTTTCGCGTTGTATGGTTTCACGATTGGACAGTCGGTTTCCCCAGAGGCAACGCAGATCGTCTTGATCGTTCTCTTTATCGGCTCAATCGCGTTGACCTATTTTCTCTATCACAAGATCGTGAAGTTGATCTCTCAGAAGTGGAACTTGGACGAGCACTTTGATCCGATTTTCGGTCGAAATAATCAAAAGAAAGAGTAGGTTGATGAGAGCCGGTCGGCTTAGTAGCCGTCGGACATACTTCGGGTAAGGTCTTTCTTATGGAGCTCCGCGTAGACAAAGCCGCGGTTCTTCAGACGGTCGCGTACCTCCTGCGGGAAGGGCATGTAGCGCCAAAAGATATCGCGCACCTCGCGATCAAGCTTTTGGGTGCCCTCGCTCTCCTTTCCAATCCACAGAATGTAGTCTTGGATAAAGGCGTCTTTTACGTCGCCCCGGCCCTTTTTGCCCTCAAACCACTGGTAGTACCAGCCCGTTAGGCCCTCTTCCATCCAGTAGTGTTGCGCCTTCTCTTTGGCGATCTGCCAGCGAAGGTCGGCAAGCGCCGCGACAACCGCGTTCCGCAGATCCTTGGGATACATAGGGATTGCCAATCGTCCCCGGCTACTCGCGCGATTGTACCGCTCGAACGGCTCCCAGCAGATCCCCTGATCTCCGTAGCACGGCAGCAGGACGATGTTTGGTACGATGCGATTCGTTTGCATCTTAAAGGTGCGCAGGAACACCCCCGGGTCGAGATACTCAACCTCTGCGAGCATGTTGAGCACGTTTTCCCGTGTCCCCACGTTGAAGAGCGCGGCGCGCAGGTACTGTTTCATTACGAGGGGGAAGTGATTTCCCTGGCGACCAATCGCTAGCTTGGTCATCTGTCTGATGGTGTTTGCCTCTTCAGTAATCGCCTTTGCATCGACCTGGACCGCGCCTACTTCCTCTTCCTTTTGGTGCAAGTCCTGCAGCTGATCGCTCATACCGTCGAGTTCGCGGTAGTTGCGGCTCAGTTCTTTGTTGAGGGTAGTCAGGCGTCGCATTATCGTGCTGATCTCACCAATCGCGTTGCGCTGGAAGTCGTTATAGGGGGCGGCGAGGCCCTCGTACTCTCGACGAGTGTCGTGCGCGGCGATGACATCGACCTTCTCACGGAGCTCTTGTTCGAGACTCTCCATCTCTTGGACTGCCGTACGGATTAGGTTGAGCTGCGCATCTTTCCTTCCGCGTGTCTTCTCGAGGAGTGCGTTGATCTTTTGCGGCGCGCGGCGCTGACTCGGCTTGGTCTCGTCGGTTGCCGAGACGTTGATCTGGCCGCGCGAGACCGCCTTGAGCCACTCATCTACGTAGAAGATCGGCTCGTTCGTTTGATTGTCGAGGATTACCTTGCTGAGCATCGTTCGCTGCTCGGGGGAGACCATGGTGGGGAGCAGCATTCCAAAGCGAAGAAGCATGCGCTTCGGCTCGGGCAGTCCGCTCGTGATTTTGCCCGCGATGCTGCGAAAGAGTTCCCAGTAGGCAGGGATAAGCCTACTGCGATGCATCGAGCGGTCTTGCGGATCGGTTGCTTGGAGAAACTGGCCGAGAAGTGTGTGGACTCGCTTCGAGGGTTCGCCCTCTCCGGTAAGCGCGATCTTGTAGTAGTTCTTGTCGTTGAATACTGGTTTGGGATCGTCTTCGAGCTTGGTCGGACGCTGGAACGACTTGACCGACATGTCGATCTCGCCCGCGCCGGGGATCGGCTCGTTTGACTCACTCTGTCCCTGCTCGTCAAAGAGCTGCGAGAAGTCGGGAGCATCATCGGCGTTGTCCTCCGAGGCCATGCCGATAAGGGCAGCTACCTCTGGGTCCATCTCGCCTGAAAACAAACCGCTGTTGTTGGAACCGGCCATGGTTTAAGAAAAGTGGAGGTGACGGGAGTCGAACCCGTGACCCCGTGAATGCCATTCACGTACTCTAGCCAACTGAGCTACACCCCCACGTGTACGGTCACTGAATAGTAGGTATGCCTACGTCCAAATGTCAAGCACGGCTCCCGGGGAACCGCCCTACGCTACAGTGTAGCGCATCGATTAACGGAGCGACAGTTTTTTGCGTTCTGCGAGATAGATTCAGAGTATGACGAGCGAGGTTCTTACCTTTCGCGGTGCCCTGATCAGGGAGCAGGGCATCACCTTTGCAGTGGTAGAAGTCGAACCAGACGTGCTCGCTCGTGGCGACAAGGCGATAAAGGCCGAGCGTAGTCGGTATCAACCTGTGTTCAAAGACGTGCCGATTATCCTTGCCGCTCGGGGCCCCGACCGCCGAGCGCACTACGCCGGGCGCCCCGATGTCGTTCGCTACCTGCTCTCGTGCGAATGGCAGCGTATTCCCTGGCGCAAGTACAAGGCCAAGAAGAAGGATCCCAACCCGTTTCGGGAGTGGTGATTTCCCCAATCGTATTTGTCCAACGCTCGTTGTTTAGCGATACTTGTGCCCTGAAGGAGAAATACCATGAAGAAATGTCTCATCCTGCTGTCGATAGTACTCATTGCCCTGCCGTTGTTTGCTACGGGAACGACTGAGCAGGAGTCTACTGAGGATACGAGCGCGCTCGAGCGAACGCCCGACGATCCTCGGCTCTACAACCCCGGTAAACTCACCGTTGCGACGGGAGAGCCTGTGTTCCCGCCCTGGATGCTCGACGATGATCCGGCCGGCGGAGAGGGGTTCGAGAATGGATTGGTCTACGCGCTTGCTGAGCAACTCGGCTTCGACCGGGAAGACGTCGAGTGGGTCCGTGTTACGTTTGACCAGGGCATCGCGCCGGGTCCAAAACCCTACGACTTCAATATTCAGCAGTACTCCATCACTCAGGCGCGCGAAGAGTTTGTCGACTTCTCGGTCCCTTACTACGAGCCCGACAAGGCTGTAGTGGCACTTCCTGAGAGCGGCATCTCGGCGGCTCGCACCTTTGCCGACCTGCGCGAGGCTCGCTGGGGAGCAACGATTGGGACGACCGATCTCGACTACATCGAGAACGTTCTTGGCGTCGAGGACGTTGCCGTCTTTGATGATCAAATCGGGACGTTTCAGGCGATGCTTGCGGATCAGATCGACGCGACGGTGATCTCACTGCCGACGGCGCTCTTCGCCACGGCGGTACAGATTCCAGAGGCCACGATTGCTGCAATCCTTCCGCGGGACCCAAATGACCGTGGATTTGGTTTGGTTTTCGAAGAGGAAAATCCGATTGTCGAATGGATTAACGAGGGCCTCCAGGCAGTCATCGACGCCGGTATCGTAGAGGAACTCACCCAAGAGTACCTCGTGGGCAGCGACGACATCCCGGAGATCCTTGAGTGAGTCAGGAGCGTTCCGCGCCGGCGTCCCGGCCGGCCGGGCGCGCTGTTCGAGCCCGCGATACGTATCTACCGCCGCTCATCAGCGTCGTGACCGTTGTGGTCGCGTTTTTGTTGATCCGTGCGGCGGTGGTAAGTAGCCCCCAGTGGCCTCGCATCAAGGCGCAGTTCTTTGATGTCGAGGCGATGGTGGCCGTATTTCCCGACGTGCTTGGCGGTTTTGGCATCAACATGGCGGTCTGGGGGATCGCCCTCGTCGTGATTGCTCTCTGGGCCCTTCTAATCGCGATTCTTCGCGACCTCCATGGCCCCTGGTTCGCCCCGCTTCGCGTCTTCGCCGTGATCTACATCGACCTACTCCGGGGCCTACCCTCGCTCCTGCTCGTCTTGCTGTTCGGCTTCGGCGTTCCCGCGCTTGGGATACCGGGCCTACCGCGCAGCAGCCTCTTCTGGGGGGCGACGGCAATGATCCTGAGCTACTCCGCCTACGCCGCGGAGGTGTATCGGTCGGGAATGGACTCGGTGCACGACGGCCAGCGGGCGGCAGCCAAGGCGCTCGGCCTCTCGCAGGGCCAGACGCTGCGCTATGCAATCCTCCCGCAAGCAATCCGCAACGTGATCCCCTCGCTGCTGAACCTGGCCGTCGCTCTTCAGAAGGACGTCGCGCTCTTGAGCGTCCTCGGCGTACGTGATGCGGTGCGAGAGGCTCAGATCTTTACCGCCCGCACCTTCAACTACTCCTCGTTAGTCGCCGCGGCGCTTCTCTTTTTGGTGGCGACCGTTCCTATGGCCAGACTCACCGATTTCGTGACGCGCAAAGACCGCGAGCGACGACTGCAGAGAACAACCTAATGCATCGTATCGAAATAGAGCACCTGACGAAGTACTACGGAGAGAACCTCGTTTTGGACGATGTGAGCCTCTCGGTTGCCGAGCACGAGGTTGTCTGTCTGATCGGGGCGTCGGGCTCCGGCAAGTCGACCTTGCTGCGTTGTGTGAACGATCTCGTGGAGTTCAACACGGGCGACGTGCGACTCGACGGCGTTTCGATCTTTGACGAGCGGCTCGGCAAAGGGGAGCTCTACAAGCGGATCGGGATCGTATTTCAGGCGTACAATCTCTTTCCGCACATGACCGTTCTGCACAACATCGTGCTTGCTCCCCGGAAGGTCCACGGGACGTCTCGTCACGAGGCAGAGTTATACGCTCACGAGCTGCTCGATCTCTTTGGACTCGGCGGCTACGCCGACTCCTACCCGGAGCAACTCTCCGGCGGGCAGCAACAGCGCGTGGCGATTGTGCGTGCGATGGCCAACCGCCCCGATGTGCTCATGCTCGACGAGGTCACCGCCGCGCTCGATCCCGAACTCATTGGTGGCGTACTCTCGGTTATTCGCGACCTCAAGGAGCGAGGCATGACGATGCTCATCGTGACCCACGAGATGAGCTTTGCCCGCGATGTGGCCGATCGCGTCTGTTTCCTCGACGGCGGTAAGATTGTGGAAGAGGGGCCGCCCGAGCAGCTCTTTGGAAATCCGAGCAATCCACGAACGCGGCAGTTTCTCCAGCGAATCATCGAGGCGGGGCGACTGTAGGTTGCGGTTTGGGCAACGCCAGCGGTTGGGCCACCGCGGGCGCCTACGGTTCGGTCACGACAAACGCGTAGCTCAACGGCGGGAGCACGATGCGGGATTCGTTCGCGCGTACCGGCGCAAAGACCCAATCCTGCGGCAAGCCGCTCGCGTCGAGGCGGAACGGCACGCCATTGAGAAGCACTTCCCGTCCGTAGACATCCGGGGCGGTGAGTTGATAAAGCTCGACCGGCGAGCTGATATCAAGCTCGATCTCTGCGTCTCGATCGTGGTGCAGGTTGATCACGAGGAACGTGACCTCGCTCACCGCGTTCGACCCTCGACCAGCGCTTGCTTCTCCGCCTCCGTCTTCGCCCCGCTCATGTTCGTGCGCGTACACCCGGATCTTCTCCGCTTGTGCGTGCGATGTCTCGCCGAGCGCTTCCACTCTCGCGTCGAGCACGCTCTCTCCCATCAACCTCTCCCAGAGGACCGAGTTCCAGTAGTCGGGGCGCGGCGCAAGTGTACGTTCGTCAATCAACCCGTAGTTCATTCCGGTCAATGATTGTCGAATCACGACGGCGTGCTCGTTCTGTGCGAGTAGGCCAAGCTGGTCAAGCCACCACAGACCGCCCAAGTATGCGTCTGAAAGGCCCGGTTCGCCGCCGAACTGCGCGTTTCCCGTTTCACCAACCCAGAGTGGCGCTTCCGGGATGTACTCGTCGCGGCTATCGTCAAAGCGGCCGGCCCAGTGGGCCGCCTCGTTTAGGTTGTTGGGCTCGAGCAACCGTGCCGGGTTGGCCCGCCGCGATGCGATCGGTCCACGACGCGACTGCTGCGGGTAGTAGTGCCAGCTCACCACGTCCTGTATCTCTGCGTTCCTGCGGATTGCCGCGTGTGACATGCCAAAGAAGAGTCCGAGCGGCTCGCCGAACACGGGCCAGATCATGCCGCCCTGTCCCCCGAATCGTGCGTCCGGATCTACCTCGTCGAGGATCTCCATCAGTTTGCGCGAGTCTTCGTGATACTGTCGCGCTCCAATTTGCTCGCCCACGCCAAAGACGTACCAGAAGTTGTTTACCTCATTCCCGAGCTCCCAGACCTCGACCGGGTAGCCGCGTAGTGCTGTGTACTCGATGAGCTCTCGCGCATTGGATGGATCCCAATCGCCGCGACGGTTGCGCGCGGAAGGACCGGCATTGAGCGTGAAGACAACGCGAAGATCGTTACGAATTGCAAACGCGTTCAACGCATCCCACTGTCCGCCGGTGAGTACCGACTCGTATCCCTCGGGGATTTCGGCAGCCTCGATCGACCGCTCCGCCATGTCGTAGTAGATTTTGTCCGACTCGCTGCCGCCGATCCGCAGATACGAGGGCCCGAGTGCACTCACCATCGCATCGAGTCGCGGCCGAGAAAAATCGAAGATGGGCGCGGCGACGGTTCCGCTTCCCTCTTCCGTCCTCGTGGCATCGGGATCCCACCACTTGCCCCCGGTCACCTGGCTTAGGTCGATGGCAAAGCTCAGGTAGCGATCATCGACCCGAAACACCGGGCGCTCGCTCTCGAGCGAGACAAATGCCCGTACGGGCTGTTCCTGCGGCTCGTCAACAACTGCTGTCGCGGGCACCTCGAAGGCCGGGCCGAACTGCCCGGAAACAAACGCCGGCAGCCAGCCGCGGCTACCCCAGAGCCCCAGCGTAACGAGGAGCAAGAGCAGCGCAAGCACCGCCCCAACGATGATCAGTGTTATCTTCCCGGCGCGGCTCTTTTGCACGAACACAGCGTTGCCGACTCGTCTTCGCTGCATAGGAGATATGGTAGCTTCTCTGCCAATCGAACACAATGAGAATTGGTCATTACGCGTGGAGCTCAATCGGTGACGTGCGTCACCGCCCGGTGGGCTCGAAGGTACTGTGTGAACTGATCCGCCGGCATGGGTTTCCCGTAGTAGAAGCCCTGGAAGAGAGTGCACCCAAGCTTGTGAAGAAAAGCCGCTTGCTCGGCGCGCTCTACACCCTCCGCTACGACAGAGAGTTCAAGCCCCTGCGCCATCATCATGATTGCTCGCACCAAGGCCACATTCTCGCGGTTGCGCGGGAGCCCTTGCAAGAACGACCGATCGATCTTCAGCGTATTAACCGGTAGCGTTTTGAGGTAGTTCAACGACGAGTATCCGGTTCCGAAGTCGTCTATCGCGAGCCGTATGCCTCGTTCTCGGATCGCTTGCATTGCCGGAGGCAGCTTGTCCGTCGCTTCGATGAACGACTCTTCGGTCAGTTCGATCTCAATCATCGTCGGGTCTACGTCACTTGCTGCCAGTGCGAGGTCTATATCGTCCAAGAGCGAGTTTGCTCGAAGCTGCCGTGGCGAAACATTTACGTTGATCTGTAGGTCATCGAAGCCTTCACTTCGCCACCGCGCGGCGTCGAGCGTGGCTTGCAACAAGACCCAACGTCCAATCCGAAGAACTGCGCCCGACTCATTTGCCACCTCAATAAAGCTTGCAGGCGTCCGGATACCATCCTCAGGATGATTCCACCGTAGCAGTGCCTCGGCGCCACAGACGTGGCCGTGTCCATCCGTCACCGGCTGGTAGTAGAGAACCATCTCCTCACGGTCTATTGCAGCCTGAAGCTCCGCGTTGAGGGTCATCCGATGTCGGGCCTCGTTTTGCATTTTCCGGGTGTAGAAGCTGTACGTGTTGCGCTCATGCTTCGAGCTGTAGAGCGCCGCATCCGCGCGCTGCATCAATTGGCCTACCGAGCCGCCGTCGCGCGGATAGACCGAGATTCCAATGCTCAGGCCGACATAGACCGTGTGTTCGCCAAGGACGAACGGAGTAGCGAACGCACGAATGAGATTACTCGCCACCAAGGCTGCGTCCGTGGCGCGCGCGAGTTTGCTGAGGACGATCGTAAACTCATCACCACCAAGCCGAAAGAGTTGATCGCTTTCTCGAAGGTTCTCCTTGAGGCGTTTAGAGGCGTGAACGAGAAGCTCGTCACCGTGCTCATGTCCGAAGCTGTCGTTTACGTCCTTGAAGTTGTCAAGGTCAATCATGAGAATCGCGCACGTGGTGTCGATTACGCGCGCAGCGACTCGAAGGGCCTGCTCTGAGTGCTCGTAGAAAGCCTTTCGATTGAACAGGCCGGTGAGTTGATCGTGGTAGGCAAGTTGAACGAGTTCAGACTCCGCATTCTTCAGTCGTGAGATATCGGCGTTTCCACCGACCATCCGGGTCGCGCGGCCCTCGGTGTCGCGTTCCACCACCTTGCCTCGCGAGAAGATCCAGCGCCATTCACCGGATTTGTGGCGCAATCGGCAAGTGACACTCACGCTGCTGCTCTGCTCGATTGCACGTGCGACCCGCGTCAGCGCATCGTCGACGTCGTCGGGGTGCAGAAGCTTTTGCCATGTCTCAAACGAATGTGGGAGCTCGTCCGGCTCATACCCGAGCATGGTGAACCAGCGATCGGAAAAGAAGACCCGATTATCGGCAATTTGGTAGTCCCAGAGCCCGTCTTCGGAGGCCTCGAACGCCACGGCAAGGAGTTCCCGCATCTCCTCGGTGCTAGGGTAAGCGATGATTTTGTCCGGAATCTCCATTTTTGAACTCTTCTGGATCACATGAACGAATGTAGCTCGTTTCTGCTATACTTCCCGATTGTCCCGTCAACA
>JBMCTC010000020.1:0-24237 GCA_048624115.1 Spirochaetota bacterium | reverse complement strand
CCAGCGTGCGCCGCGTGTAGTGATCGCCGCTCCGCCTGAACCCGGCGTCGCCGAGCATCCTGTCGATACCTCTCTCTTGAGACTCATTCGCGTCGGCGATGGTCTTATTGAACTGCACCACAAGCGCATCCGCCTGCTCGAGGATTTTTCGGCCTTGCAGGATCGCCAAATGACTTCGCACCGACCCGTCGTTCACCGCCTGGAATCGCTGCACGAGCCGGGCGACCTCCTGCGGTCCGTACTGGTCGGGCTGCAATTGCGAGAATACCTCGGTGTTGATGTTGGCGATCGCCTTGTTCTCAAGCCGCAACCGCTCGAGGAGCCCGTCCAGGTTCGTGCCTGCCATCACCTCGCTGAACGCTGACTCTGCGTCGACCGCGGGTAGGCCCAGGTCATCGGGAGTAATCGAGGCGACCGCGGCGATCGAGGCCTGTGCGCGGCCAGCCAGTGCGGCAAGCTCTTCGGTGCTCGCACCTACCGTCAGCGCGGCACTCTCGGTGATCCACTGCTGTTTGCGCTGTGCAAAATGGGTGTAGGCGGTGTTCCATGCGGTGGTCTGTTCGGTGTAGGTCTGTTCAAACTGAGTCATCCACGCTTCCCGGTTGCTCATGACCAGAAGCCGACGGTTCGGATATACTATGCAGGTTCTACTGTTCTGCGTGTGGACGGGTTCCGGTTCTTCTTTTGCTCGGCGTGATCATGCGACAAGCCGAGGCAAACCGAGAAACCATTGCGAGGTCGTGGAATGAGTTCTTCAGCGAGTGAGATGGAAGTTGCGAACGCCAGTTCGATTACCGTGTCACAAGAGTACCTTACCGCTTCCCTAGATGACGGGCGCATGATTTCGATCCCGATTAGCTGGTATCCTCGACTCTTCCATGCGACCGAACAGGAACGTCGGAACTTCCGGCTCATCGGCAGTGGTTCGGGCATCCATTGGGTGGATCTGGACGAGGACATCAGCATCGAGTCCATTATCGCCGGCCGCAGGTCAGCCGAGACACAAGTATCACTCGAGCGCTGGATGAGGGAGCGTCGTAGCACTCCAGGTTCCAACACATAAGCCTTCGGACACATGTCGTGCAGGCGAGAACGACCCAAGGCGATCAATCGAAGGGCTTTCCCGGTGTGGTCCTCCAGCAACGGAGGCTGTCTCGTTGGTGATGGCTCACCTTGTCGGTAGCAAGGTTGAAGCCCGCTGTCTCTTATCCGGTACGATGGAGTGGCTCGATGCGTTGGATCTCCCCACTCTCCTGCTGCTCGGTCATGTACAGATCGTGCCGTAGCTGGAGGTTCATCCAGAAACCCGCACTCGTTCCAAAATATCGAGCCAGGCGCAGCGCCGTGGAGGTGCTCACCGCTCGTCTACAGCGAACGATCTCATTGACCCGTTGAAACGGGACATGAATGGCGTCGGCAAGCTCCTGCTGCTTGAGGCCCATCGGCTCAAGGAACTCTTCTCGCAAGATCTCTCCAGGATGTGTTGGCTCTCGATCAGTAGGTACTCGTACCATATGCTCCCTCACTCATCGTGATAATCAGTCACTTCAACGCTTTCGGGACCACTCTCGGCCCAGGCGAAGCAGATCCGATACTGCTGGTTTACCCTGATGCTGTGTTGTCCGGCTCGACTTCCAGAGAGTTGCTCCAGACGATTTCCGGGCGGAATGCGGAGATCCTCCAAACGTTCAGCGGAATCGAGCGCGTCCATCTTTCTCGATAGAACCTTCCATAGCGACTCCGGACACGCCTTGCGAGCTCCCTTCGTGTTTCGTCCATTGTAAAGATCTTCACTCGCATCGTCTCGGAATGACTGGATCACGCTGAGAATAATAGCATGCTGCGCATGCTATTTCAACGAGCCACATCTCTGATGACGAACAGGCGCGAGAGAGCGATGTCATCTGGAGCGTTCGTATCGGCAACACTCGTCGATCATAGTTTTTGTTTCCACGCCGATTCGTGAAAGAATGAATACCGGTCTACAATAATGAGAGACCGCACCCCCTTATGGGAAGTTCACGCCCGGCGGTAACACGTGGCCAGAGTTTTGGTCGGAACAGGTATGGAACCTACTATTGTGAACTAAACAGAAATCGTAAATGCATACAAAGAAAACATCTACATTCTCCGTTCCCGCATTCAATGAGTCAAAGCAACACGTGAGGCATATTCGAGCGGCGAGAGAAAGCCGAAGCGCTTTCGAGGCCGTGTTTTCAAGCTGTACTCGACGGTAGCGCCTCGGGGATCAACGCTGCCCTTCTGCCATGAGCTGTATGGATCACAGAAGTAGGTAACGAGGTTGAGGGCATCCCTCATGGTGGTGTGATGCCGATTCTCCTGACCGTTGTCGAAGGCAATGGAGCGTCGCATCTGCGCCGGCAGGTCGGCCAGGCGATTGACGACCGCTGTGGCCATCTCTTTCGGTACGCATCGGGGGAGCTTGGCAAGCAACGTGAGCCCGCTAGTCCTCGCGGGACTCGCTCCTCGTCAATCGCCTGAGAAGAATATCCTGCATGTCTCGCCGTCCATCGATGATCGATAGTACGAATACGACTTCGCGGTCGTACCTATAGAAGAGCCTCCACGGCGAGAGGATGAACTCCCGGTATCGGTTGATGCTCTGGTGCTCGAGTTCCGGGACGATGCGCCCGGACCTTGGTTGCTTCTTCAGCTGCCGAACGGCCCGATCCACGCGCTCGACAGACGCCGTCGCAGCGCCCGGCGAGTCTTCCGCGATGTACGTGGCAATCTCAGAGAGGTCCTCGGCCGCCGCAGTCGTGCCCGAGGGCACGACTTTGGGTTTCACGCTTGAGTTTTTGTCCTCCACGCGGGTTTCTCCGGTCACAGTTGACGATTCATCGATCGTGGCGCCGCTAACCAGCTCGAAACCTTCAGCCTCGACATAAACATTACCCGCGATGGCGCCGGACTGGATTCCGGCGAACATACGACGAGAGTGAGTGGCTTGTAGTCACCCGGACGGGTTAACCTGCTACGGGTGCGCCGCTGCGGCGAAACACGTCGCGAAGTGCGTTCATTCGCTCGGCGGTCGGAGGTTCCACCGCCTCGAGGGGGTAGGTCTCGCCAACCGCTTCCCACTTGTGCGCACCGTACTCGTGGTAGGGCAGTAGTTCGACGCGCTCGACGTTGTCGAGCTCGCGTACAAACGCCGCCGTGCGCTCAGCGGACTCGTCGGAATCGGTAAACCCCGGCACGATTACGTGGCGAATCCAGGTTGGTTTGCCGATCGCCTCGAGGTGCCGCGCAAAGGCGAGCACGCGCTCGTTCGAGTGCCCGGTCAGCACTCGGTGCGCCTCGCTGTCTATGTGCTTGATATCGAGCAGCACGAGATCCGACTCCGAGAGGAGAGCCTCCACCGCTGGGGTAATCCGGGTCACGCCCGAGGTATCAAGCGTAGTGTGAATGCCCTCGCGGCGAGCGGCGGTAAAGAGCGCTGCAACAAAGTCGGGCTGCAGGATCGGGTCGCCACCCGAGGCGGTGATGCCACCGCCGGAGGAGTTCATGTAGGCCTTGTAGCGCTTGAACTCAGCGATGAGTTCCGGGACCGTTACAATGCGCCCAGGGCGCCGCTCCCAAGTGTCTCGATTTTGACAGAAGAGACACTTGAGGTGGCATCCCTGAAAGAAGAGCACATAGCGAATGCCGGGTCCGTCGAGCGTCCCAAACGTCTCGACGGAGTGAAGGTAGCCAACCATATCGGTTTGCTCCGGCTTTGCAGCCCGTGACCGGCCCTCGCGGCGTGACAGTGGGAGCGCCCTATACGCGCTCATGGAACGTCCTATTAATGACGTCGAGCTGTTGTTCCCTCGTGAGCTTGACGAAGTTCACGGCGTATCCTGAAACCCGAATCGTGAGCTGCGGATAGTTCTCCGGGTGCTCCATCGCGTCGAGGAGCGTCTCGCGGTCGAGCACGTTCACGTTAATGTGGTGTCCACTCTGGGCAAAGTAGCCGTCGAGAAGTGCGGTGAGGTTCGTCCCCCGAGACGCCTGGTCAGGACCGAGGGTGTGAGGCTCGATCGAGAAGGTGTAGGAGATGCCGTCCTGCGCATAGCGGTAGGGTAGTTTTGCAACTGAAGCGAGCGATGCAAGCGCACCCTTAGTGTCGCGGCCGTGCATCGGGTTCGCCCCCGGTGCAAACGGTTCGCCCTTCTTCCGTCCGTCCGGCGTGTTGCCGGTCTTTTTGCCGTACACAACGTTCGAGGTGATCGTGAGAATCGATTGGGTTGGGATCGAGTTGCGATACGTCTGCTGTGAGCTGATCTTCTCCATAAAGCGTTTGACCAGATCGCGTGCGATTCCATCGACCCGATCGTCGTCGTTTCCAAAGGCCGGGTATTCGCCGTCGATCTCAAAGTCCACTGCGAGCCCGCGCTCGTCTCGAATTGGGGTAACCTTCGCGTACCGAACCGCGGCGAGTGAATCTGCGCACACAGAGAGGCCCGCAATTCCGCACGCCATCGTTCGCACCACGTCGCGATCGTGAAGCGACATCTGAAGCCTCTCGTAGGAGTAGCGGTCGTGCATAAAGTGAATGACATTAAGCGTCTCTACGTAGAGCTTTGCGAGCCAGTCGAGCACCGTGTCAAAGCGGGTGAGAAGCTCGTCGTGCTCGAGAACCTCGCTGGTGATCGGAGCGAGTGCCGGACCGACCAGATTTCCTGAGATCTCGTCGCGGCCGCCGTTGATCGCGTACAGAAGCGCCTTCGCGAGATTGCATCGAGCGCCAAAGAACTGCATCTGCTTGCCGATCTCCATCCCAGAGACGCAGCACGCAATCCCGTAGTCATCACCGTAGTAGCCACGCATCAGATCGTCGTTCTCATACTGGAGCGAGCTCGTATCGGCCGAGACCTGTGCGCAGAACTTCTTAAACCCGTCGGGTAGCTTTTGCGCCCACAGCACCGTCAGATTGGGTTCAGGCGCCGGGCCGAGGTTGTAGAGGGTCTGCAAGACACGGAAGGAGCTCTTCGAGACGAGCGTTCGCCCGTCGATACCCATTCCGCCGATTACCTCGGTGACCCAGGTCGGATCGCCGGAGAAGAGCTCGTTGTACTCAGGAGTACGCAGGAACCGAATGAGCCGGAGCTTCATGACAAAGTGGTCGATGATTTCCTGTGCCGCTTCCTCGGTCAGCGTCCCCTCTGCGAGGTCGCGCTCGAAGTAGATGTCGAGGAAGGTCGATACTCGGCCCAAGCTCATCGCCGCGCCGTTCTGCTCCTTAACCGCCGCAAGGTAGCCGAAGTAGGTCCACTGCACCGCCTCACGCGCGTCCCTCGCCGGGCGTCGCAGGTCGAATCCGTACGCGTCGCCCATCTCGATCAGCTCCTCGAGCGCATCGACCTGCTCGGAGAGCTCTTCGCGCAGCCGGATTGTCTCTTCGGTAATGGGCGACTCGGTAAGCCGCTGCTCGTCGCGCTTCGTCTCGATGAGTCGCGCAACTCCATAGAGTGCCACCCGTCGGTAGTCCCCGATAATCCGGCCGCGTCCGTACGCGTCTGGGAGTCCCGTGATAATGCCCGACTTTCGCGCCGCCTTCATCTCGGGCGTATACGCCGCGAAGACGCCATCGTTGTGTGTCTTTCGGTACTTATAGAAAATCTCAGACGTCTCTTTGGGTAGCTCGAAGCCGTACGCCTCGCATGCTTTCTCTACCATGCGAATGCCGCCGAACGGCATGATCGCGCGCTTGAGCGGGGCGTCGGTCTGGAGTCCAACAATCTGTTCGCGGCTTTGGTCGATGTAACCCGGCTTGTGCGCAGTGATCGTGGAGATGTTGTTCACATCTACGTCGAGTGTGCCGCCGCGATCGCGCTCCTTCTCAAGGAGCTTGGAGAGCTGCTCCCAGAGCGCTTTGGTATTCTCCGAGGCGCCGGCCAAGAAGTCGGCCTTTCCTTCGTAGGGAGTATAGTTCTTCTGGATAAAGTCGCGTACGTCGATCTCTTCGCTCCACGAGCCGCCTTGAAAGTTTCGCCAGGCTTTTGCCGTCGCTTCGTAGAGAGATTCCGCGGTATATGTTGTCGACATGAGGCCATCCTTTGTCTGGTAATTCTCGAACACCAAAAAGAGGTGGTGTCCCCCGCCTTCCGGCGGGAGATCCAATCACCTCTATAAGATACAAAAACGGTCAGCAACTTGAAAGGCTACTCTTTGTCGCGCCCGTAGAAGGCTGCGAGGTAGAGCTCCTTGAGCTCGGAAACGAGCGGATAGCGCGGGTTCGCCCCGGTGCACTGATCATCGAATGCGTTTTTCGCAAGATCATCGACCTTGGTAAGGAAGTCGATTTCAGCGACGCCCGCCTCTGCGATGGTCGCCGGCATGTCGAGCTCTTCCTTGAGCCGAACGATTGCCTCTTGGAGGAGTTTAACCTTTTCCTCCGCACTTGTCCCTCCAAGGTTCAGATAGTCTGCTACGCGAGCGTAACGAGCCTTTGCGTCGGGATGTGTGTACTGCGAGAAGGCGGTTTGCTTCGTAGGCGCATCGGCGCAGTTGTAGTCGATCACGCCGCCGATCATAAGTGCATTGGCCAAACCGTGCGGCAGATTAAAGGCCGCGCCGAGTTTGTGCGCCATGCTGTGACAAATCCCGAGGAACGCGTTCGCGAACGCCATGCCCGCCATCGTCGCGGCGTTGTGTACCTTCTCGCGAGCTCGAGCGTTTCGAGCGCCGTCCCGGTACGCCTGCGGCAGATACTTGAACAGGATTCGGATTGCCTCGAGCGCCATACCGTTGGTGTAGTCGGTGGAGAGCACTGAAACGACAGCCTCGAGTGCGTGTGTTAGCGCGTCGATGCCGGAGTAGGCTGTCAGCCGCGCAGGCATGCTCGCCACGAGTTGGGAGTCAACGATTGCCATGTCCGGTGTGAGCTCGTAATCGGCCAGCGGATACTTCACTCCCGTTCGCTCGTCGGTCACGACAGCAAAAGGCGTGACCTCGCTTCCGGTACCGCTCGTTGTGGGAATCGCCACCATTGTCGCCTTCCTTCCGAGCTCGGGCAGCGCGTAGATACGCTTTCGAATATCCATAAAGCGCATCGCGAGGCCTTCGAAGGTGATCTCCGGGCGCTCGTAGAGCAGCCACATGATCTTTGCGGCATCAATGGGTGAACCACCGCCGAGCGCGATCACGACGTCTGGAGAGAAGCTGCGCATGAGCTCCACGCCTCTGTTAATCGTAGCGAGTGTCGGGTCGGGTTCTACTTGATAGAAGATTTCCGTGTCGATTCCCAGTTCGTCGGTGACCCGGGTCACGCGGTCGGTGTAGCCGAGCTCCATCAGCTTCGCGTCGGTCACGATCACCGCTCGCTTCTTTCCGGCCAGTTCCCGAAGTGCCAGGTCGAGGCTTCCCGCTTTGAGGTAGACGCGAGGGGGGAGCCGAAACCAGAGCATGTTTTCCCTGCGCTCGGCCACCGTCTTTGTGTTCAACAGGTGTTTTACTCCTACGTTCTCACTCACCGAGTTCCCTCCCCAGCTTCCACAGCCGAGCGTCAACGAGGGCTCGAGCCGGAAGTTATAGATATCGCCGATCGCACCCTGGCTCGTCGGCATGTTGATGAGGACACGGCCCGTCTTGAGTAGGCGCCCAAACGCCTCGATCCGCTCGGCGTTACTCGGGTCGGTGTAGAGAACCGAGGTGTGCCCGATCCCACCGAAGGCGACGAGCTCGACCGCAGTCGCAACCGCCTCATCGTAGTCGGCCCGCTTGTAGAGTGCGAGAACGGGACTCAGCTTCTCGTAGGAGAGCGGCTCATTCTCGCCGACCTTCTCTACCGGCGCAACGAGGACGCGTCTTGCTGGGGGGACCGTGAACCCGGCCATCTCAGCGATTTTTGCCGCAGGCTGACCGACGATCTTTGCGTTTAGTTTCCCATCTACCACGACGAGCTTGCGCAAGAGATCACTCTCTTTCTTGGTGCATAGATGCGCACCACGAAGAGCGAGTTCCTCCTTGACCGCCTCGTAGCGTTCGTCTACCACGATGAGTGACTGTTCGGATGCGCAGATCATGCCGTTGTCAAAGCTCTTACTCATGAGGATCGAGCTCACCGCCATCTTGATGTCCGCTGTTTCGTCTATGACCGCCGGCGTGTTTCCCGCGCCAACGCCGAGCGCCGGTTTTCCCGAGGAGTAGGCAGCCTTGACCATGCCGGGGCCGCCTGTAGCGAGGATTAGGTTGACCGATGGGTGTCGCATCAGAGCGTTTGTGAGCTCTACGCTCGGCTCAGGTATCCAACCGATAATATCTTGGGGTGCGCCTGCCTCGACTGCCGCATCGCGGATGATTCGGGCCGCCTCTACCGTGCACCGCTTTGCGCGAGGGTGTGGGCTAAAGATGATTGCGTTTCGCGTCTTGAGCGCGAGCAGGGCTTTGAAGATTGCGGTGGAGGTCGGATTGGTCGTGGGAATAACACCCGCAATCACGCCGATTGGTTCGGCGATCTTCGCGATGCCGCCTGCCTCGTCGCGCTCGACTACGCCGCACGTGGCGGTGTCTTTGTACTTGTTGAAGATGAACTCGGCGGCAAAGTGGTTCTTGATCACCTTGTCTTCGAGGACACCCATGCCGGTCTCTTCGACCGCAGCCTCGGCAAGGTCGATGCGGGCCGTGTTTGCGGCCATCGCCGCGCGGCGGAAGATCTCATCGACCTGCTCTTGAGTGAATGTTGCGAACGAGGCCTGCGCGCTGCTCACCTTCGTGATCAGTGCATCCAGGTCAAAAGACTCTCGCTTTGCTCCGTCGTCTTGCTGTTGTTCAGCAGCCGGCTTGCTTGTGGTCGTTGTCGCCATGCATTGCTCCTTCAATAGTCTATCTAATATCGATATTAAATTATCGATATAGGGGTAACGTATCGCATAGGCGGGTTCGCGTCAACGACTCACAGGAGGTTTTGCTGTTTTATTTTGCGGCAGCCTTCACAAAGAGGTTTGTGGTCCGTTGTAGCTCGACCTCATCCCACATACGGAAAATCGGCTCCGCGTGGTTCGAGACGGTGAGCCCCGCGAAATCGTACTGCGAGAAGATACGGGCCGCGTCTGCGTTGTAGCGGTAGTAGCCACTCCAGTCGACCTCGGGGACATCGGGGAAGTTGCACGGTCCAAACGCCTCGGTTACCACACCGGCAAGACGTTTGCCTCCTGCCGTCGTGAGGCGCGCGGTCGCCTGCTTCGCGTAGTCGTGGCAGAGCGAGAGCATGGTCGCGTAGTTTCGCGTGCACGCCGCATTCCAGGCATCGGAGTAGGCTGTCAGATCGTACGTGTCGAGCTTTGGATGAAGCGAGAACTTGCTCGCGTCTTTTCCCGCCTTCTCGAGTGCCGTCTTGTCCTCAGGTTGCAGGACGAGGTCGGGCATGAAGTGCACGTCGGCCACATCGTAGAACTCAGGTGTCCGTACTCCGTAGTTCTCCGCACCGAGCGCGCTGTAGGAGAGGGGAATCCCATCGCCCTCGATTGCCTCTTTGACTGCTTCTCCCAACCACGTGTTGATCTTGAGGAAGATCTCATCGAGCTCGGGCAGATCTGCGCGGAACGCGGTCATGCCCTCGTGGCGATCCTCCGGGTCGCTCACCCGAACGACCTCGAGCTTCTGGCCCAGGAAGAGCGGGACCTCGTTCAACGGGGCAACCCACACCGCCCGCTCGAGCACCCCATCCTCGCGCATCGCGGGAATCGAAGCGACCCACGCCGCGGCGATCTTACGTGCCGCGGCCTCCTCACCGCCGGCCGCCACCCGCTTCTCTTGCACCATCGCTCCGCTTTGCCAGGTGTCAAGCCCAAGCCACAGCCCGTACTTCCGGCAGTGCTCGGCGAGTTCGCGCACCTTCGCACGAACATCAACCGTGTATCCTCCGGGCGCGAGCACATCGCCCCACGTTGCGACCCGCCGCTGCTTGCTGCGTTCTGCAAACGTGTGCTCTCCTTTGAGGTAGAGGTTTGGGAAGACGTCAACTCTCAGCGTATCGTAGCCGCGCTCGCCCGCCTCTTGTACGCGGCGTTCGAGATCCTCGAAGGCGCCGCCGGGATGGCCGCACATAAGCCACGAGAAGTCCCACATGCAGATGGTGAGTGGTTCGGTCTTGCCGGGGTAGGGGATCATGGAAGCTCCTTTGCTTGTATTGCAGACCGCACTATCGTATCTATTCTCGCGCGAATATCAACTCGTCGTTCTCTGGGGAAGTAGCACAGCTCGAGGACGCGATCAGGTGTCGTACTGCGTCTCCAGCAGCTTCGCGTAGGTTCCGCTGCGCGCCACGAGTTCGTCGTGCGAGCCCCACTCCGCTATGCGGCCGTCCTCGATCACGACGATACGGTCTGCGTCTTGGATCGTGGCCAATCGGTGGGCAATCACAAAACTCGTTCGCCCGGCGCTTAGAGAGGCCATAGCCTCCTGGACGAGCCGTTCGCTCTCCGAGTCGAGGTAGGAACTTGCCTCGTCCAGAATGAGAATCCGGGGATCGCGGACAAGCGCCCGCGCAAAGGCGATGAGCTGCTTTTGTCCAAGGGAGAGCTTGCCGCCGCGCTCGCCAACCTCCGAATCGTAGCCGTCTGGGAACGCTTCGATCATCTCGTGAATGCTCATTTTTCTCGCTACTTGCTTTACCTCAGCGCGGGTCGCATCGGGTTTTCCATAGCGGATATTCTCGATTACGGTGCCCGAGAAGATGTGGGCGTCCTGCATCACGAGTGCGATCTGTGAGCGGTATGCGGTCTGCGCGAGATCGCGGATGTCGTGCCCGTCGACTTCGATCGTCCCACGCTGCGGTTCGTAGAATCGGCAGAGCAGGTTGATAATGGTCGTTTTGCCCGAACCGGTCGGTCCCACGATCGCGACCGTCTCTCCCGGTTCGGCGGTAAAGGTCAGGCCTCGCGCGACCCACTCCTGTTCGTCGTAGGCAAACCACACTTCCTTAAAATCGACCTTGCCCGTAAGCTCGACGTCCTGCCGGGCACCGGGGCGATCCTGCACGTCCTGTCCCACGTCAAGCACTTCGAATATGCGCTCTCCGGAAGCCATCGTTCGGCTGATCTGGTTGAGCATGTTGCTGATCTTCTGCATCGGCTGGAAGAACCGATTGATGTAGGTCAGGAACGCCGCTATCACGCCGATCGTCACGAGACCGCGAGAGAGCAAGATGCCGCCGATCAAGAGCACTAACGCCGGGCCTAAGGTCGCGAGTGTGGCTACGCTCTGCCAGAACCAGGCAAGCAGTGGATAAAATCGCCTTGTCTCTCCGTAGTACTCCCCATTGACCGCGCGAAAGTTACCGATGTTTTCCTGCTCCCGAGCGAATGCGCGGATTACACGAATGCCGGAAATCGATTCGTTGAGAAACGCGTTGACCGACGAGAGTCGCCGCTGAATGCGCCGACCTGCGTTTACCAGGTGGTTTCGAAGGACAAAGACAATCACGGCAAAGGAGGGGATTGTTACCAGGAGCACGAGGGAGAGCCGCGCGTCTAAGAAGATCATCGCTCCCGCGATCCCCACCAGCATAAACGCGTCCACGACGATCGTGTCGAGTCCGGCTCGTAGCAATTCTTCGAACACCTGCACGTCGTTTGTGAGGCGGCTCATTATTTGGCCTGCCTTCTGTTTGTCAAAGAATCGGAACGAGAGATACTGAAGATGATCAAACAGATCGCGCCGGATGTTCTTGAGGACACGGTAGCCAATCTTCATCATCATGACGCCCTGAGTCCGGGCCGCAACGAACATGACGAGAAGCAATCCGGCCATGATCAGAGCGACTCGAAAGAGTCCCTCTGTGTCACCGACGGAGATGTGGTCATCGATGCCGATCTGAAGGACAAAGGGAAGTGCGAGAAACGCTCCTACGTTCAGGATCGCAAAGATGTACATGACGGCCAGGCTCTTGGCGTGCGGTTTGAGGTAGGCGAGGAATCGTTTGAAGATTGACCAGTCAAAATCCGCCGTCTGCTTCTCGTCGAAGACCGGCATGTCGCGGGTGCTCTTTCTCGTGATCATCTACCACGCCTCGCTGATCGGTGTGCCGCGGGCTACGGTTTGTGCGAGATACGTCGTCCGGTAAAGTTCGTTTCGCTTCATCAGCCGCTCGTGCGAGTCGGCGTCGTCGATACGCCCTCGATTCAAGATGATGATCCGATCTGCGAGGCGAAGCGTCGTCACGCGCTGGGCAATGATGATGGTCGTCCGGCCCTCCATCAACTCTCGAAGTTGATTCTGGATCTTTCGCTCCGTCGCCGCGTCGAGACTCGAGGTGCAATCATCGAGGATCAAGAGCCGAGGATCCTGCAGGATGGTTCGGGCAATCGCCACGCGCTGCTTCTGTCCGCCTGAGAGTCCTACTCCGTACTCGCCCACGATCGTATCGTAACCATCGGGAAGGCTCATGATGAACTCGTCTATCTGGGCGTGGCGGGCCGCCTCACGGATCTGCTCGTGCGTGGCACCCGGCCTTGCAAAGGCGATGTTCTCTGCGATCGAAGCCGAGAAGAGAAAGGTCTCCTGCAGCACCGTTCCGATTTGCGAGCGCAGGTGTGAGAGCTTCCAATCTGTGATCGGCTTGTGGTCGATATAGATATGTCCGAGCGTGGGCAGATAGAAGCGGGGAATGAGCGAGATCAGCGTGCTCTTGCCCGCACCCGTTAGACCAAAGAGCGCGACGTGCTCGCCGGGTTTCACGTCAAAGGTGACGTCTGAGAGAATCGGGTCCTGACCGCCGTAGGTAAAGCTCACACGGTCAAAGGTAAGGTGCCCTTCGACCGGATCGGTACGGGTGCCCGTGTCGAGCGATTTTTGGTCGGGCTCTTCGAGGATCCGCTGCAGGCGACTCGTGGCACCCTCCGCCATGCTCACCGTCGAGGTGTTGAGCGCGAGGATCGTGATCGGAAATCGCATGATGTTCATGTAGGCAACAAAGGCGAGCAGCACACCGAGGCTCATCGTTCCCTGGATGACCTGCCAGCCGCCAAAGAGCAGAATCACCAGCGCGCCGACTCCATCGCTTACGAGCAAGATCGGATTGAGGTAGACCTGCAACAACGAGACACCGAGATCTTTTCGCAGCATCTCTTCATTCTCGTCGTCGAAACGAGCCTTCTCCCGCTCCTCGGCGGTGAACGCCTTTACGACCCGAATGCCCGTGAGATTCTCTTGGATGCGGGCGTTTAATCGACCCATCTGCTGCTGCTGCTTCACAACGGCCCGTCGCATCCGCTTACTGAACCAGAGAATGATCACAAAGAAGATCGGCACAAAGACAAATACCGCCAGCGCGAGGCGCCAGTCCTGCCAGAGCATGATGCTAAACACTGTCAGCGAGATGAGGATGATGCGCATTCGGTGCTCGATGCCAAACGCGACGAAGTTCCGGATTACCTGGATGTCGTACGTGACCCGTGACATGAGGTCTCCGGTTCGCGAGCGGTCGTAGAAGGAGAGCGGGAGATGCTGGAGCTTGTCGTAGAGCGTGTTGCGCACGTCGCGGACCACGGATTCCGCAAGCTTCCAGAAGTTTCTCACAAAGAGATGGATCAGGATGCCGCGAAGGAGTCCAATCACCACAACACCGCCGCAGACGAGATAGAGCAACTCGAGTGTTCCGGGCTCCTTAATGTCGCGGTAGATCACGTCGGTGACATAGCCGATGGCAAGAGGAATCGTCTGCGCCAAGAGGTCAAAGCCGATCATCGAGAAGACCGCGGCAAAGAACGCGCCTCGATGTCGTCGCAGGTAGGGCATGAGCCGTCGTAGAACCGCGATCATCCAGTTCACCTTACCCCGTTCGTTCGCCGAGGTGCAACGCCGTTTTACCGGCGCCGCTACGTGCTTTATGAGTAGGCTTACTTCAGCCGCTTCCGATCGCTCTGTAGCAACACCGCCTTACGAAGCCTGATCGACTTTGGCGTGACCTCGACCAGCTCATCTTCCTTGATGAAATTGATAGCCATCTCCAGGTTCATTACCCGGTGCGGCGTGAGAATCACGTTCTCGTCTCGCCCTGCGGCTCTCATGTTCGTGAGCTTTTTTGTCTTGGTCGGGTTCACATCGAGGTCGGTGTTGCGATTGTGCTCGCCCACGACCATCCCCTCGTAGACAGCCTCGCCCGGCCCAACAAAGAGTTGTCCGCGCGGCTCGAGGTTAAAGAGCGCGTAGGGCACCGACTTCCCCGATCGATCGCTGACCAAGGATCCCGTTTCCCTGCTCGGAAACTCGCCGCGCCAAGGCTCAAACCCTTCGAGGTAGGCGTTCATGATGCCGGTGCCGCGGGTATCGGTCAGGAGCTCGTCGCGAAAGCCAATAAGCGCTCGTGAGGGAATGCTGAACTCGAGGCGGGTTCGTCCGCGCGAGTGGTTTGTCAGGTTTACCAGGCGCCCTTTGCGAATCGAGAGCTTCTCGGTAACAACGCCGGTGTACTCTTCGGCGGTGTCTACAAAGAGGCGCTCGATTGGTTCCTCGAGCTCGCCCTTTTCATTTCTTCGGGTAATGACGTTCGGCCGCCCCACGCAGAGCTCGAACCCTTCGCGACGCATCGTCTCGATCAGGATCGCCATTTGGAACTCGCCGCGGCCCATGACTAAAAAGCCGTCCTGATCTGGTGCGTCCTCGATGCGTAGCGAGACGTTACTGAGCATCTCCTTTTCAAGCCGTTCCCGGATGCGTGTGGATTGAACGTATTTGCCTTCGGTTCCGCTCAAGGGACTGTTGTTTCGAGCAAAGAGCATCGTCACCGTCGGTTCGTCGACAGTGATACGTCTGAGGGCAACCGGGGCGTCTGCGGTACAGATCGTGTCTCCGATGTGGACCTCGTCCAGCCCGCTCAGGACCGCCACGTCGCCGGCCACCGCCTTATCGGTCTCTACGATGGAGAGCCCATCGTACACCTGGAGCCGATTCACCCGTAGTGGCTGTGTCTTCCCGGCAATATCAATCCTCACCAGTTGGTCGGCGCTTCGCACCTTCCCGTGATGGATGCGTCCAATGGCGAGCCGTCCGAGATAGTCCGAGTAGCCGAGGTCGCTAACGAGCATCTGGAACGCACCCTCTGGATCGACATGTGGCGCGGGGATCTTCTCGAGAATGGTGTCCAACAGCGGTTCGAGGGACGCCGACTCAGGGATGCCGGCAAAGCCTCCTGGAGTGTAGCCAACGTCGGCGGCCTCTGCCGCGGCGACTCCATCTCTCGCCACCGCATAGAGCAGCGGAAAGTGGTACTGCTCCTCACTCGCATCGAGGTCGATAAAGAGATCCGAGATCTCGTCCAGCACCGCCTCGGGCCGGGCGTCTTTCCGGTCGAGCTTGTTCATCACCACGATCACCGGCAGGTTTGCCTCGAGCGTCTTCCTGAGCACAAACCGTGTCTGAGGCAGCGGCCCCTCGGCCGCGTCAACGAGCAGCAACGCTCCGTCGGCCATAGAGAGGGCACGCTCGACCTCTCCGCCAAAGTCTGCGTGTCCCGGCGTGTCGATGATGTTGATCTTCACGCCTCGCCAGCCGATCGCGCAGTTCTTTGCCGCAATCGTGATTCCACGCTCGCGCTCGAGGTCCATGCGGTCCATGAGCCGATCTTCTACCTGTTGTCCCTCACGAAAGAGGCCCGAAGTGCGAAAGAGAGCATCGACCAGAGTCGTCTTGCCGTGGTCAACGTGGGCAATGATGGCGATGTTGCGAATGTTGTTTGTGGTGGTACTCATGAATGGTAGGGCAGCCGCGATGCGCTGGGACCTAAAACTCCTTGGCGATTTTATGACTGGTCGGAAAGACCGGTCGAGCGATCGAGATGGACGCGACCTACTTCAGGGCCAAGTGTCTGGCGCTCCTCGCAGAAGTATACGAAACAGGAAGCTGTGTGGTTATAAGCAACTTCACCAAGCATACGTTACGCCTTCGGAGCGCTGTCTGTGAGGAAATCGGATGTTTTAGATTTGGTAGATGCAGTTTGAGACGAGGGAGCCTAGTGGCTCACTCGTCGTCGTTTTCGTCGCGCTCGACATCATCGTCGTCGCTCGCTTCATCCTCGCCCTCGAGCTCTTCCTGGAGCTTTTCGGGTAGACCGCCGGGATGAAGATACTCGAGATACGCCTTGTCAGGCGTATCCGAGTCGTCACCACCGGAGCGCTTGCGCTCGAGCTTTTGCTGACGTTTCTTTTTTTTAGCGATCTCTCGCCTTCGTTTGTCCCCTTGATAACCCCTCGCCATTAATAGCGGTAGTTATTGTTTCGGGGGCGATCGTCACGTGAGCGAGCCTCGTTTACCTTTAGGTTGCGACCCTCGAACTCCGTACCGTCGAGCGCTTGAATTGCCGTGCGCGCGTCGTCGTCGTTCGCATATTCCACGAATCCGAATCCGCGGGATCGGCCGGTATCACGATCCGTGATTACCTGGGCAGAGACGACCTCACCATGAGAAGCGAACAGAGAACGCAGAGCTTCCTGATCGGTCTGGTAGCTGAGATTTCCAACGTACAACTTCGTAGCCATTGCTACTTCCTTTTTGTCCACCCATTGATGGACCAGTTTGAATTAGCATCCTGAGAAATGACTTGGCTGTACTTACGAAATAAGGTCGAAAGGAAGGTCGGTCATTGCGCGGGCGCCGGGTCTTAATATGGACTAATTCGAAAAGAATATCAAGAGGGAAAATGCAACCCGCGCTTCTAATCCGCTTATTCCAAATTATATCTTTAACTCCAATAGGAAAATTACCTATGTAATATCATTTATGTTGATTTAAACGTAAAGCAATCTAAACGAAGGAGTTTCACAATGAAACGAATGGTAAGCGCTATTGTGCTCACGCTGATGATCGCAGCGACTGTTGTCACGACCAGTTGCACCTCAAGAGAGGAACGACTTGTTCGCGAAGCAGGGAGAGAGGCCGAACGGCTCATGAACGAGGCGGCGGATCGTGCGGAAGATATGATGAGGGATTTGTGAACTATGGGTGGAATGATCATTGTGAGTGTATTGCTGCTCATCGCTATCGGCTCCCTCATCTCAGGTCTGGTCCTTTGGCTGTTGGCGCGGAGCATCGGAAAAATCGAGACGGCTGCATTTGGCAACAGCTTTCTCGTCGCTTTGCTCGCGAGTGTGGCCGTCTATCTCGTCTACTTCATCATCGCGGCCGTGGCCATGGGTAGCCCGATGGAGTTCCTCATGCTCTTCGGAGACATGGGCTTCGTTGGCGGTCTCATCTTGAGCATCGTGATCATGGCAGCTGCCTACATCCCGATTGGGAAGGTGTTCTGGAAAACGAGCTGGGTGAAGTCAGCCATAACCAATGGCATCTGGATCGTGATCTACAGCATCCTACAACTCTTGCTCCTTAACACCATGGCGTGAGCCTACGTCCCCTCGGCCGACTGGTGCTCAAGCGCTTCCGGCCGAGGGTGCAAATTGAGACTTCACTTTGGACGAACAACAATAGAACGACAGCCCAACTCGATCGCCTCGTTCTTACTGAGACACATACGTTGAACCGAGTCGAGTACGTCGAGGTCTCTCATGCCGGTTCGCAAGCGATCGGGGGGCAGGTGGGGTCAATTGTCTTGGACGGTTTTCCTGGTGGTACCCTTGCGGTTGTAAACACCACCGTCGAGAATGGTCTGGGGAACGGTCTCATAGAGTTTGCTTCCAACACATTTGGCGGCTTATCCGAAGCGCCGGTTCGGATCATACCCGATGAAGTTGCGAAGCTCGATAGTTCGAGTACCTTTCTCCCAAGCAACGCCGATAATCGAGTCGCCATTGACGAGTTTGGAAGCGTGACGGCAGACGCCGTCTGGCCCGACCCCGGCGTTCCCTACGCCGTCGTAGACGAGCTTGTCGTCGGCGTCGCGCTGACCCTCAGTCCCGGCATCGAGATGCAGTTTGACGACTCAGTTCGGCTGCGCGTCAACCGCGACGGCGCGATAATCGCCGACGCGTCGGGCGGGCAGGCTATTCGTTTCGTGGGCTCGACACCGCTACCCGGTTGGTGGCGGGGCATCCAGATTGACTCAGATGACACCGCGAACATCATGGACAACGTCGAGATCCGCCATGCGGGCGAGGCGTCACTTTCTCGAGAAAAGGAGATGATCTACCGCCACCGTATTTGGATTATGCGGAGTTGTAGGGCCATCGGGCGCAGGCACTGCTCGGCTCGCTGCGGCCTTGTGGGAGTGGGCTACTATACGGAAACCGGCTTGGTCGGTATACTGTGAAATAATGAAGAACATCACAGTTTCTGTGGACGATGTCGTCTATCACAGGGCGAAGATTCGCGCTGCGCTCCTCAATACTTCTGTGTCTGCGATGGTGCGAGACGCGCTTGTCGATATTGCCGGCTCCGAAACGGAGTTCGAACGGCTCCGTGCGGCGGAAGAAGCGATCCGTGACCGGATTGCCACGCGCGGGGTACAGTTCACCGCCGGCACGCGAATGACGAGAGAGGAGGCGCATCAACGTCATGCGCTTCGTTGACACAAACGTTCTGCTCTACAGCTTGAGTACCGATGAGAGTGAAGAAGAGAAGGCCGCAGTCGCCCGAGAGTTGCTTCGCGAGGCGGATCTCTGCCTTTCTGCTCAGGTGCTCCAAGAGTTCTACGTGCAGGCAACGCATTCGAGTCGACCAGGATCGATTTCGGTTGAGGAAGCGCTTAGCCTCATCGATAGTTGGCGCAGATATCCAATCCAGGAGACAACCGTCGGTTTGGTCACTCGAGCTGCGAACGCTTCCCTCCGGTGGCGTATCTCGTACTGGGATGCCGCAATCGTTGAGGCGGCCAGGGCCGGCGGCTGCACGCAGCTCATTACCGAGGATCTCAATGACGGCCAAGACTTTGATGGCGTGCGGGTTGTAAATCCGTTCAAGGACAAACGCTCGACCTCCACCTGATCTTCAATCTCTGGACGTACTCGCCAATCGAACTCGCCTCGCATTACATTGGGCGGGTCGCAAACGTCGCGAGGAGTGTTCTGTGAACATTGACTACAACAACCGCCTCTTCCGTGGCGTCTCCAACAGCGAGAACGGCGAGGTCGGCGGCGAGACCATCTTCCGGTACGAGCAGCACGGAACCATCCTGCGAGGCAGCTACGCCGGCGGGGCGATCGTCAAGGGTGATCTGCTTGGCACGGTAAACCACGACGGCACGCTCGACTTTGTCTACCATCATCTCAATGCCGAAGGCGAGTTGATGGCAGGAAGATGTCACTCCGTCCCGCGGGTCAATGAGAATGGACGACTCATGCTCGATGAGTCGTGGCAGTGGATGACCGGAGACAAATCGGCCGGTGAATCGGTTGTCGCCGAGGTAACTCTTGCCGAACTCGGAGCCGATGTGCCCGAGACGATCGTGGGTGCGATCACCGAGGCGCTGGGTTTGACCGAATGAAGGCGTAGCCGCTTCATAAAGAGCATCCCGGGTTCTTCAACATCAGGCACAGCCGGCACCATGCCGCGCAGCTCGGGCCTCGCTACCAGCTATCGGGTGGCAAACCGCTCGCGTGGCAATCGCGGTGATGGAGCCTTACTCACAAAACCCTCCTGCTGAGGCCCCGGCATTTCTCATCATTCTCATCCATTTCTTGCACAGAGTCGGCGGCGAGCTACCGTGAGACTTGGGCCTCATGCTACCCTTGGCCGTATGGCGCGACCGAACATTATTGTGGTTGTTACCGACGATCAGGGCTACGGCGATTTGGCCTGCCACGGGAACCCGCACATCAGAACGCCCCACATGGATCGGCTGCACTCCGAGAGCGTTCGGTTTACCAACTTTCACGTAGATCCAACCTGCTCTCCGACGCGCGCGGCGCTTATGACCGGCTGTTACTCGCACCGGGTCAACGTGTGGCACACCATCATGGGCAGGAACTACATGGACCACGAGCGGCAAACGATGCCCGAGCGCTTTGCAGCGGCCGGCTATCGGACCGGCCACTTCGGCAAGTGGCACCTCGGTGGTCACGTTCCGTATCGTCCGATCGATCGCGGCTTCGAGGAGTGGCTCGGCCAGGGCGACGGCGGCACCGGGTGCATGACCGACCACTGGGCCAACCGCCGCGTAGACGACATCTATCTGCACAACGGCACAAAACGCCGCATTCCGGGGTACGGTCCCGACGTCTTTTTCGACGCCGCGATGGAGTACGCGGCCAAGCCCGACGAGCGCCCCTTCTTTATCTACCTGGCTACCTACATCCCTCACAACCCAACCTCACTTCCGGACTCGCATTGGGCAGACGCCTACCGCGATGAGGTGCCAATCCGGACTGCCTACTTCTACAGTGCGATCGAGCGGGCCGACTACAATCTTGGGCGGCTGCGCGCGCGCCTCTGTGAGCTCGGCCTTGTCGAGAACACGATCTTGCTCTTTATGACAGACAACGGGACCGCCCAGGGGCACCACGTTTTTAACGCCGGCATGCGGGGGAACAAGGGCGATGTCTACGACGGCGGCCACCGCGTTCCCTGCTTCCTGCATTGGCCGGCGGCAGGAATGAACGAGGCGCGGGATGTGGACGGCCTCACGAGTCACATCGACCTGATGCCGACACTGCTCGATCTGGCCGGGGCGGCTCCAGATGCCGGAGTCACGGCGAGCCCGGACGATATCGACGGCATCTCGCTGGCCGGCGTACTTCGAGAGGATGCCGCTGTGCCCGATCGGACGCTCGTGGTAGAGAGCCAGCGTATTCGCGTGCCCGAGAAGTATCGCGCCCACGCGGTAATGCGCGGCTCGTGGAGGCTTGTGAATCAAGACGAGCTGTACGACGTAGCTACCGATCCGGGGCAGGAACACAATGTCGCCTCCGAGCATCCGGATCTTGTTACCGAGCTTCAAGCCTCATACGAGCGTTACTGGGAGCACGTGATCCCGGGCGACGAATCTTTTGGTCGCCCACGGATCGGCGGAGATGAGGCGGTCGAGCTCTGTACCGAACATCTCTACGCCGATTCCGACGACGCGTTTTGCTGGAATCAGCTGCACGTAGTGAAAGCCGTACCGATCACCGGAGAGTGGCCGGTCGAGGTGGAGCAGGCGGGCCCTTATCGGTTTGCGGTTCGCCGATGGCCGGAAGAACTCGCCGCGCCGATTCGAGGGGTGCCGCGACACTCGACTGCCGAGGCCGGCGCTCGAGCAAAGAGCTGGCTCTTCGATGAGGAGGTCACCGACATCCTCTACGGAGCCGCCGACGGCGCGGCACCTGCAGAGGATTTACCGGTGGCGCTTTCAGTTCATTCGGTCCGGCTCGAGGCCGGTGAGCAGACCGAGGTGCTGCTAGTCACCGACGATGCCGACTGCGTCGCCACGGAGCTAACGCTTCCCTCAGGGCCGCAGAGCATACGCGCCGAAATGCTCGCGGCGGACGGCGGCGTGATCGGTTCGCCCTATTACGTGACGGTAACGCGGTTGGCTTGAGAGTCACCCCGACGCCACATCGTTCACGATTAACTGCTGTGACATCATGACCGCCGCCATGTGATGCGGGATCATGTCCTCGAGGAACGCGACATCGACCTCAGCACTCCAGGTCTGAAAGCCCAGATAATCAAACCTGCGACGACGAGAATGCCAACGGTGGTGGCTGCTGCAATGACGATTGTGTGGAGCGTCTTGTTCATGGTGGAGTAGAATCCGCGGACAGTCTTCATGTGAGGACGGCGCAGGCGGGAGGATTTGGTTGTCAAAGCCGCGACCACACCCGTTTTAGATCGACGGTCGCTTCGGCAAAGCTGATGACTTCCGTGCATCTCACCGGTTCGCCGTAGATATCGCCGCGAAGCCTATGTTGAAGGATCACTTCCTCGTCTGCGTCGACCACCCAGTACTCAGGCACGCCATGCTGCTCGTAGAGGCTGCGCTTGACGCCCTGATCGCGCTCGCTCGTAGAGGGAGAGAGGATCTCTACCACGAGGTCGGGCACGCCGCGAATACGGCTTGGGAGGATGATGCTCCTGTTCTCGCTGAGCACCACAATGATATCCGGTTGGATCACATCGGTCGGAGAGAGCTCGAGATCCGATGGTGCGTTGAAGACGCTCCCGCGCCCGTTTTCCTCGATCTGCCGGTAGAGTGAGAACTGAATGTGGCGCGAAGCGCTTTGATGCCTTGTGCTCGGGGCAGGTGACATGAAGTGAACTCCGTCGATGATCTCGTGCCGGTTCCCGTCGTCAGGCAGCTGACAGTAGTCTTGATACGTCAACTTGACGACACCGTTCTCCACAACGCTCATGAGCTAAGTGTAGTCATTGGGGGAGGGGGGAGCAAGAATAGCTCGACCATAGACGGGGCCGTAGGCCGGGATCGCCTTACATCCCAAAAATCTCCTCCGCAGTCATGTGCCCCGTCCCCTCGTTTGGAATGTTCGTGTCGAGGACGAGGCTGCGCTTCGCGAGCTCCGGGGAAAGGCGACTGTAGTCGAGAGCCTGCAGCGGCTCCGACGACTCCGCCGACATAAGAGCTGCGACGGTCGAAGCCTCGGCGAGCATCATAAACACAGGTTCCATTCGCACCGATCCAAAGGCAATGTGCGAGGCCGATACGGCCACGGGTACCGCCAGATTGCTACATTCGCCATGGGACGGAATTGTTGCCCGATAGGAGATTCCGTAGGGTCCGGGCAGACGCGCCTCTACGTTCCCCTCGTTCTTGACCGCCCCGTCGAGGATTATCCGCTGCGTATTGTGACTGTCCATCGCGTACGCGGCGAGGGCGATGGTGTCGCTACAGGCACGCCTCCCGGTGCAGTCGTGCTCGGTAATCACGTAGTCGGAGACGAGGCGACGTCCCTCCCGGATATAGAGTTGATGTGGCCAGTTCTCTGTCTCGACGAACTCGTCAGAGGCAAGTCCCCACCGCGAATACTCCTCGCGCAGATGTAGAGGAACGCGCGGATCGCTGGTCATGAAGTAGTAGTAGCCCTGCTGATAGCAAGCGTGCGCTTCAAAGAGCTTCTGCCGCCGCGCGTAGTCCGCGGTTGGCCAATCGTAGTTGCCTCCAATGAAATCAGATGAGAAGGCGCCCCAGTTATTGGTATCCGACTTCGTCGGGCTAATCCGATCAATCTTGAACGGTCGACTGTGAGCACGAGGATCGCTGAGCGCATCTTTCGGAAAGGTTTGCAGCCACCTGGCGCAGAGTTCGTAGCGGGCGGGGTCGTAGCCGTCGGGTCGTTCAAATGGTCTCTGATTGCCTGTGTCGAGTTCCATACAGACCCGGAAGTTGTACGCCTGCATCCTTCTGTCAGCGGTTCCCTGCACCGAATCGAGGTCACGAGAAGTGTAGTGCAGCGCGTGCTCGAGGCCTGGAAGCAGCCCGCTCTCCGGAGTTCCCGGCGTGATATAAGGATCGACGGGTTCGGCAAATTGGTGGTTTTCTTTCACCTGGAAACCGTTCATCGATTCGTCGTAGGTATGGGTGCTCTCTCTACCAACCGTGTAGCTCACCTCCGCGGCAGCGAGTAGGTCGCCCTCGTAGGTTGCATCGACGTAGCTACCGGCTCGAACACGGAGCCCGCCGATTGTCCTGAGCTCGGTAATTCGGGAACCGCCGGGAGCGCTGCTTAGCACAACGCGATCCAGGAACTCACCGCGACGAATAGTAACGCTGTGTTCTGAGATCATCGCCTCGAGGGTCTTCATAGCCACCGACGGTTCAAAGAGGAACGCCATTCCTGGCCGATAGCCCTCGTACTTCGCGCGATAGTGGGCCGCCATTCGTTCGTAAAACGATTTGGCCAGGCCGCCGAGAATCGCGGGGTTTCCGACGTCGGTGTTTCCAAGACCGCCGGTCGTCATTCCGCCGATGATCTGCCCGGGGTGGAGCACGATGACCGAGGCACCGAGCTCAACAGCCGTACAGGCGGAGATGCACCCTGCGGCGGTTGCGCCGTAAACACAGAGATCTACGTCGATGAGCTCATCTGACCGAGTGATCCACGTATCGCTGAAATATGCTGCTTTCATCTATCCTCACTGATTTGGAAGAAACACGGTTCCTGACACCGTACACAAAAAGGCCCGGCTCCAAAGAACCGGGCCCACCCACACACTGCGTTACCTACTTGTTCTGCTTGTACTCCTGCCACTGCGAGTTGAGTTCAGCCTCAACTTCTCGCAGTCCTGCGTCTTCGAGTTCGGCAACATACGCAGCCACCGTCTCGTCCGGTTCAGCGACACCCCATCGGAGGATCGGCATATACGTTGACTGTATGTTCGAGAGTGCGGCGAGCTCGGTTGCCACCGGCGTGG